>NZ_CP076103.1:902209-1202946 GCF_018732085.1 Lysobacter capsici
AGGATAAGGAGCAAGTCCATGCTTAAGATCGACAACGTTGACACCATCCTCGACCACGTGGTTTACGGCGACGATGCCAACGACTTCACCTACTACATCATGCCGAACACGCCGAACTTCGCGCGCATGGCCAGCGGCGGCCTGGCGCTGCGCTTCGTCGAGTACGGCCAGATCCGCGAGGACGGCGGCAAGAAGTTCGGCGGCTTCATCGCCTTCGATACCGAATTGGCGGTCGCCGCCGATGTGCAGACCAAGATCACCGCCGAACTGCAGAAAAAGCTGGCCGAGAAGTACAAGGGCAAGAACGCGCCGAAGGTCGCGATCGCGCCGGTGACCTGGACCGACGGCACCGTCGAGTTGCTGCTGACCGAGGGCGGCGCGCTGGTCGAGAAGATCCGCGGCGCCGGCAAGCCGTCGATCTACGGCAAGAACGTCGCCTCGTTCATGGTCGAACTGACCGAGCTGGGCACGGCGATCTTCAAGGAAACCCTGAGCACCGGTTCGGCCTCGGCGGTGCAGGTCGTCTACAAGATGAACTGCTACATGCGCCTGCCGGAAATGAAGGCCTGGGGCACCTGGAACGCGTCGGAGTTCTACAGCTTCTTCCAGGACATCAACACCGAAGACCGGATGTGGCACGAGGACAGCTACACCGAGGTGATCAGCTCCAGCCGCTGGAAGAACGACATCACCAAGACCCACTTCGAGTTCGTGCAGGCGCCCAACCTCAGCGCCGAGGACAACGCCAAGCTCGAGGCCGACATCCGCGCGATCATCAACAAGCAGCTCGAAGCCGCGGTGCAGCGCAACTTGCTCAAGGAAATCGCCGACGTCGATCCGAACACCAAGGATCTGCGCGAAGAGCAGGGCATCGAGGACATCCGCCGGACCATCAACAAGAG
Organism: Lysobacter capsici; assembly: GCF_018732085.1. Classification (NCBI taxonomy): domain Bacteria; kingdom Pseudomonadati; phylum Pseudomonadota; class Gammaproteobacteria; order Lysobacterales; family Lysobacteraceae; genus Lysobacter; species Lysobacter capsici. The sequence continues at coordinate 903,112 of NZ_CP076103.1, forward strand.
CCAGATCGCCAACGTGCGGGTGGAGTGGAGCGAGGCCAAGGCGGTCATCGTCAACCGCAACCCGCAGGGCATGCTGCCGACGATCACCTCGCTGACCGACGACAAGAAGAAGCCGCTCAAGTGGGAGGACTACTACTCCAAGATCAACCTGGACGAGTTCCTCAAGACCGTGCAGGTGGTGATGCGGGTCAACGCCGACTTCGCCAACCTGCCGATCCACAGCGTCGAGGTCAAGATCCGTTATCCGTACGGGCCGAACAAGAAGGTCCAGGAGTTCGTCTTCACCAAGCCCGACGACGTGGCCAAGTTCGAAGCCTTCGTGTTCGAGGGCAAGCGCGACTTCACCTACCAGGTCACGGTCAACTACAAGGGCGCGACGTTCAAGCAGGTGTCGGAAGAGATCAAGACCGACGACACCAACCTGACCATCAACGTCGACGACCTCGGCGTGCTGGCGCTGGACATCGGCCCGGGCGACATCGATTTCGCCCAGGTGCCGCGCACCCAGATCACGGTGCGTTACAAGCACGGCAAGCAGCCGGTCGAAGCCAAGTTCAACATGACCGCGGCCACGCCGAACTTCGCCCTACGCAAGATCATCGGCACGCCGCGCACCGAAGACATCGACCTGGAGTTCCTGTACACGCTGGCCGACGGCCGCCAGGTCAAGAAGCTGGCCAAGCAGCAGGCCAAGGAACTGTACGTCGACGATCCGTTCTCGGCGTCCAAGACGGTCAGCTTCCGCGCCGCCGGCGATCTGGCCGCGGAGATCGCGTCGATCACGGTCGAAGCGAGCTACACCGACACGGCCAACAAGTACAACCAGAAAACCATCGTGACGCTGTCCAGCGACATGACCTCGTTCGACTGGACCTTCCCGGTGGTCGACGAAACCCTGGGCGAGGTGAAGTACGCGGTCACCACCTTGTTCGCCGACGGCACCAGCAAGGAAGAGAACGAAAAGGTCGCGACCCGTTCGACCATCATGGTCGGCAAGAAGCTCGACGCGCTGGAAGTGGCGGTGGTGCCGGACCTGCTGAACTGGGACGAGTTGAAGATGGTCAGCGTGGCGCTGTCGCACGGGACCAAGCGCATCGATCTGCGCTTCAAGCCCGGCGACGAGGAAAAGAGCTGGAAGCTGCCGCTCACCGACGGCGAAGAGCCCGAGTACAAGGCGACGGTCACCTACTTCCTCACCGACGGCAAGCGCAAGGTCGTGGGCCCGGAAACCAAGACGGACCTGTCGCTGTTCCTGGAACTTCCGGCTTGATGTTTTCGGCTTGATCCAAGCAGCACGACCCCAGCCGCAAGCGCGGCGGGCCCGCTCATCGGGCCCGCCGCCGCCAACACTTATCACGCTTGACTCGGAAGGAGTCCGATCATGCTTCTCCTCGACAGCCGCACTCGCGAGATCAACGGCATCTCGGTCTTTCCCGACCATGCCGATCCCGAGCAGTGGTATTACATGCCGCTCAATCCGCACCTGACCACGGTGCGCGACAAGACCCTCGGCGTGGATGTGTCGCAATTCCTGCTGATCGGTTTCCGCGGCGACGCGGGCACCGGCGGCTTTCTCAATTTCGACTGCAACCTCGGCGCCACCCAGAGCCAGCTCGACGATCTGGCCCGCGAGATCGCCAATTCGGAAAACCTGCGCAACAAGCCGCGGATCGCGCCGGTGCCGCTGGAAGACGGCGGCGTCAAGCTGATGATGCTCGGCAAGGCCACCGGCGATGTCGCGCCGACCGCCGGCCCCGGCCCGCAGTTCGTGCTCAAGATCGACCAGTCGGCCAAGCCGGCGCTGTACGGCGCCAACCAGGCTTCGTTCTCGGTGCGCCTGGACCAGGACGGCTATACGGTGATGGAGCAGTGCCTGGAAGGCGAGATCCTGCCGGTGGCGGTGATCTATTCGCTGGATTTCCTCGGCCTGCGCCCGGCCTACAACATCAATCTGAAGATCGATTGGGACCGTGTGCAGAAGCACATGGACGAAAGCTTCTCCGGCGGCAACATGTTCTTCTCCACCGAGATCGGCAAGGCGGTCGACGAACTGGTCGAAAGCCGCGCGATCGTGCTGGAGGCCGACACGTTTGTTGCCGAAAGCGAGGACACCAAGGGCATCATCGATCGCCGCGACGCCGCCCTGGCGCAGGTGCGCAACATGATCACCGACGCGTTCTTCCAGGCCAGCCTGCCGCCGTGGACGCCGGAGAAGAAGTCCGACTTCGAACGCGGCCTCGATGCGCTGGGCAAGTTCGCCAGCCAGTCCTCGGCGATGGCCGCCGGCGGGCCGATCGGCGCGCTGATGCCGAGCTTCAGCTACAAGCGCATGGACTACACGCGCATCGACAAGAAGAAGCTCAACGTCAATTTTTCCGAGCGCGTGGCGGTCAAGCGGTCGATCTATCCGCAGGGCCATCTGGCGGCGTTGTTCAAGACCATCCGCGAAGGCAACGTGCCGCGCGACCGGCTGGTCAAGCAGATCAGCCTGGACAACGATTTCTTCAAGAAGCGCCGGGTCAAGGTGATTTCGCGCGCCGACCTGGCCGCCGACGATATCGGCAGCCTCAACGTGCGCGTGCGCTACGGCGACAAGGCGCAGAACGCGCTGCTCGGCGCGAGCCAGGGCGATGCCAGCTTCGAATGGCTCAGCCAGCTCGACCGCGGCCAGATGAAGCGCGAGGTGCAGGTCGAGTACGAGGTCAACTTCAAGGGCGTGGACGCGGCCGAGCGGCCGACCAAGCTCAAGTCGAAGGTGCAGACGTTCGATGTGGAAAACGTCGAGATCATCCCGCGCGACCTGTACACGATCAACACCGTGCCGGTGTTCGCCGAGAACTTCCCGTGGGACCGCTACAGCTCGGTCGACGTGTTCCTGCGCTATCGCGATCCGGCCAACAAGATCAATCAGAACGACCTGGTGCGGTTGACCAAGGACGCGCAGTCGGGCGCATGGAAGATGTTCATGCTCGACCAGAGCAAGACCGCCTATGAAGTGCGCGTCGTCTTTCACGGCATCACCGGCGGCGACACGGTCCGCGACTGGACTTCGCTGGACGAGCCGCAGGTGTCGATCCGCAACCCGTTCCAGACCCGGCGGGTGGTGCAGGTGGTGCCGAACTTCAACTGGAACGAGGTGCAGGAAGCCTTCGTCGATCTTCGCTACGTCGACAAGGCCAACGGCGTGCAGGAAGAAATGCAGATGTCGTTCCAGGAAGGCGCGGCCGCGCAGACCTTCGCCGTGGACCTGCGCAATCCTGAGATCAAGGGCGTGTTCTACAGCGTCAGCATCCTCTACAAGGACGGCCGCGACATCGAGGAGATTCCCGAGTCGGTGACCAACGGCAATCGCATCATGCTCAAGGCCGGGATGAAGGGACGGCGCATCGTCACCGTCAAGCCGCCGGCGGATTTCGCCAAGCGCAAGATGCGCAAGGCCAAGGTCTCGCTGCGTTTCGAGGACTTCGCCGGCGGCCTGTCGTTCGCCGAGGATTTCGAGTTCACCGACGGCCAGGCCTCGGGCGAGTTCGAGTACGACTACCTCGACCCGGCGCGCATGCGCTACGAGTACAAGGCCAGCTATCTGCTCGAGAACGGCACCAACAAGGCCGGCAACTGGGTGGCCAGCGATGCGACCGATCTGGTGTTGAAGATGGCCTGATGCCCGACCGAAGCGGCCGATTGCGCGATAGCCCGATTCCGTCATCCCCGCGAAGGCGGGGATCCAGGGCTTCACCGCGACATGGCTCTGAAGTCTCTGGATCCCCGCCTTCGCGGGGATGACGGGATGGAGAGGATGGCAGCGGCGGCATCACGCATACAAGGAAATGTTTCCCTCGCGCGGTGATCTGCACGCCGGGAGTTCACGATCTACAGGAGTTCGTCATGCTCAGTCTCGAAAAGCCGCTTTCCATCGACGGCATCACCGTGTTCCGCGACCACGCCGACAAGGGCCAGTTCTGGTACCTGCCCGGCCCGGTCACGCTGGCCACGCGTCAGCCCGATGGGCGCAAGGAATTCAGTTTCCTCAAGTACCGCGTCGCCGATGCCGCGGCCGCCGACAAGGGCGGCGGCTTCGTGATGTTCGTGACCACCTTGCAACTGTCCTCGTCGATGGAGTCGAAGATCATCGGCCGGCTCAACGCCGAACCGGGCGTGCAGTTGCCGGTGCGGCTGACCTGCGCCACGTTCGAAGAAGGCTCGGTGCAATGCATCGCCTTGAACGCGCAGGGCGGTGGCGGCACCTCGGCGCAACCGGCCGCGCCGGGCACGTTCAACGCGGTCGAACACATTCTCGGCGCGACCGTGCCGTCGATGGACGCGGCCAATCGCGCCGCTTTCAGCCTGAGCCTGTCGGCGGAAGGCGCGACGATTCTCGAATCCGCGCTCAGCGACGGCATGACCCCGATCGGGGTGATCTACGACTTCAAGTACCTGGCGATGCGGCCGGCGTTGAAGGTCACCATCACCGCCGACTTCGAACGCATCTACAACCATTTCAGCGCCAGCCTGGAAGGCCAGTACGCCTGGTTCAAGGCCGGCATCGATGCGGCGTTCGAGTCGCTGGTGCAGAACGGCGTGATCGACATCCAGGTCGAAGCGTTCACCGACGCCGACGACAAGCGCGACCAGGAAAAGTGGGCGCTGGATTTCTTCAAGAACGATCTGCTGACCAAGTGGTTCGAACCGACCCTGGTGCCGGGCAAGCTGGCGACCGACGCGGCGAATGCCGGCACGGGTACGGGCACCGGCACCAATCCGGGCGGCACGGGTGGCACGGGTGGTGGCACCGGCGGAACCGGCGGCGGCACGGGCGGCACGGGCGGAAGCACCGGTGGAACCGGCGGCAGCACGGGCGGCACGGGCGGAAGCACCGGCGGAACCGGCGGCAGCACGGGCGGCACGGGCGGAAGCACCGGTGGAACCGGCGGCGGCACGGGCGGCACGGGCGGAAGCACCGGTGGAACCGGCGGCGGCACGGGCGGCACGGGCGGAAGCACCGGTGGAACCGGCGGCAGCACGGGCGGCACGGGCGGAAGCACCGGAGGAACCGGCGGCAGCACGGGCGGCACGGGCGGAAGCACCGGCGGAACCGGCGGCAGCACGGGTGGCACGGGCGGAAGCACCGGTGGAACCGGCGGCAGCACGGGCGGCACCGCTCCCGGCGGTTTCAGCGGCACCAGCGGCGCCAGCAGTGGCGGCACGACCGGCGGCACCAGCGCGGGCACCGGCGGAACGTCCGGCAGCACGGGCGGCACCGGCGGCACGACGCCTGCGGCCCCGCAGATCCAGCCGGCCGCGCTGACGGTCGAATCGCAATCGCCCACGCCGCTGCCCGCGGGCCAGGCGGTCACCCACACGCCGGCCGCGAACGGCCTGGCCGAAACCATCACCGTCACCGGTGCCGGCGCGGTGGTGAAGGTCGACGGCCAGACCGTCGCCGCCGACGCGCAGGGCCGGATCAACCTCACCGTCAATCCGGCTTCGGAAAAGCTCATCGAAGTCGAATGGCCGGCGGCGACCCAGGAACAGACCTTCGGCCTGTTCTTCGATTTCGACAAACCCGCCGCGAGCGGCTGGATGACCAATCCGCCGTCGACGCAGTACCGCGCCTATGTCGAGAACACCACCACCGACCCGCGCTATCGCGACGCCTCGGGCACCTTGCGCATCGAAGGCGACGGCAACTGGACCGGCACCGAGCGCGGCGCCGATCGTCTGGCCGCGTGGGTGCGCAGCCTGCCCGCGCCGCGCAACGTGCGGCTGGAAGCGTACGCAAGCCACGAGCACGCCAACGGCGCCACCGAGGCGCAGCGCGTGACCTACAACCGCGCGCTGTCGCAGCGTCGTCTCGACGTCGCCGCGGCGGTGGTGCGTCGCGCCGGCGGCAACTTCACCGTCACCCCGGCCAACGCGCATGGCGACGTTCCGGCGAGCAGCCGGCCCGGCACCCATTCGACCATGGGCGGCGATCCGGACAACCGCGTCGTCCACGTGATCGGCCAGGTCGCCGGCACCACGCCGAGCCGTTGGCGCGGCCGTCTGCGCCGTCCCGCGTCGGTCACGCCGACGCCGGTTCCGACGCCGACGCCGACTCCCACGCCGACGCCGACACCGACGCCGACGCCCACTCCTACCCCGACGCCGACCCCGACCCCCACCTTGCCGACACCGCCGACCGCGGTCAGCCTGTCGCTCAAGCTCAAGTTCGTGCATCAGGAAGAACGCAAGAAACTGACCCTGCGCTACAACCGCGCCGAAGCCACGCGCCGCACCTACGCGCCGCAGGGTTTCTTCGGCCTGATGCTCGGCGATCTGCGCGACAAGTCGAAGTACTTCAAGGAAATCGATCTCGACGATCCGTTCTTCCGCCAGTTCGCGGTCGAGGCGAGCATGCCGATCGCGTTCGAACCGATCGACCTGAAGTCGGCGCAGGTCGCGCTGGACTACGGCGACAAGAACAAGCCGCGCGATCACAAGCACGCCGATTTCGTGTTCACGTCCGGCGAAACCGGGGTCAAGCGCTTCGAAGCGTTCATGAACGAGACCCGCGACATCGGCTACGACGCCGCGTTCCAGTACCACTTCGATCCGCAGTCCGACTGGGCCGCCGACCGCAGCTCGTACACGATCCCGGCGGTCAAGACCGAAGACCGCACCTTGTTCGTCAATCCCTACGAACACGTCGAATTCCGTCAGATCACCGCGACCCCGGGCGACATCGATTGGGAAGTGGTCGAATCGATCGACGTGAAGTTGCAGGCGCGCGGCTACACCACGCCCGAGCCCAAGACCACGTTAACCTTGACCAAGACCTCCGGGCCGAAGACCTGGCGTCTGCGCGGCGCCAAGCCGGCTCCGGCCGATCGCGGCGTGACCTATCAGATCGTGCAGCGGCGCAAGGGCGTGAGCCAGGCCGATCCGGCCACCGCGCCGGTGGAAGTCGATGTGCCCGAGTTGATCGTGCATGACAGCTTCGAAGATGCGCTGCAGCTCGAGTTCATCCCGGTGTTCGATCCGGCCATGGTCAAGCGCGTCTACATCGACGTGAAGTACGAGGACGGCGCCTACAAGCGCAACGAACGCATCGAGATGGCCGGCACCCAGGCCGATCCGGTCAAGCTGCGCATCGCCCTGAAGAACGCCGACAAGCGCAAGTTCCGCCGCCGCTTCACCTTCGTCGGCATGCAGGGCCAGTTCGATCAGCGTGCCTGGGTCGACGAGACCGAAGAACTGATCGCGGTGCAGTGAGATGACCCACGCCGCTCACGTGATGCCGTTCGACGTCATGCTGTTCGACGGTATCGGGGCATTGCCCGCGCCGGTCGCCGCGACCCTGCGGAGGCTGCGCGCGGTGCTGCCGGCGCAGGCCGACGCGGCGCAGGCGATGTTGGGCCGGGTGCTCGCGCCCTTGGCCGAGTCGGTGTGGCCGGAGATGGCCTGGCGCTTCAGCAGCCTGACCAATACCGGCGTGCCGGTGGAGTTCGCCTGGACCACGCGTGAAGCAGCGGTGCGCTGGACCGCCGAGGTCGCCGCGCCGGAAACCGACGACGGCGAGCGCCTGGCGATCGCGGCGCGCGCGCTGGACTGGCCGGTCGATTCGCCGTCGGCCGATCTGGCGATGTGGTTCGAGCATCAGTGCGATTGCCGCCTGAAGTTCGGCGCCTGGGCCTCGGCGCGTCACGGCGACGGCACCGCGACCAAGCTGTACGCGGATCTGCCGTCGGGCCGTCTGCCGGCGGCGTGGCAAGGCCGTCACCCGGTGCTGCATTCGACCTTGCTGTTCTGGCGCATGGCCGGGGTCAATCCGGACGGCAGCGTCGAGTTCTATGCGCGTACTCATGATCTCGACCTGAGCGGGCTGGCGGCGTTGGCGCATACGCTGCTCGGCGATGCCGCGCCGATGATGAATCGGTTGGCGGCGTTGATGCCGGGCTGCGATCTGCCGCGGCCGTCGGGCCTGAGCGTGGCCTTGTCGGCGAATGGCGAACCGCGCGCGCTGACCTGGTTCACCTTCGCCAAGGCGATCTACCGCGACGATGCGCAAGTCGCCGCGGTCCTGCGTGGTGTCGGCAGCGGCGTTTCGGCGCAGGTGTACGAGGCGTTGTCGTCCGGCCCGGACGACGGACGCTGGCGCCACGGCATGGTCGGCGTGGGCGCGGACATCGCCGGCAATGCCTGGGTGCAGTGCGGAGTTCGGCCGACTTGAGTGCGCGGTGCGATGCGCTCGGCAGGCATCGCGTCGCGGTCATCGATGAAACAACAAGCGCTCGTGGACGATCGCAAAGACGAAAGGCCCGGCGCAATGCCGGGCCTTTGTCGTTGCGAGCTTGCCGCGAGGTGGAACAGCGCATCGGCCGGCATGCGGCGGCCGATGCGCGGGACCTCAGTTCTTCGGCGCGTAACGCAGGGTCACGAACCACTCGCGGCCGGGCTGGTTGTAGTACGACACGGTTTCGTACTCGCGATCGAACACGTTGGCCACGCGCGCCTGCAGGCTCAGCGCGTCGCTGATCGCGTACTCGGCGCGCAGGTCGAAGGTGCCGTAGCCGCCGACGCGGCTGCTGTTGCCGACATCGTCGTAACGCGAGCCGTAACCGACCGCGGTCGCGCCGATGCGGAACTTGCCGAACGCGCGATCCAGGTCGATGCGGCCGCTGTGCTTGGCGCGGCGCGGCAGATCGTTGCCGCGGTAGAAGCCGACCCGGTTCTCGGTGTCGAGGAAGCTCGCGCTCGCCGCCAGGGTCCATTCGGCGAAAGTGGTGTCGATGCCGATCTCGGCGCCACGCATGCGCGCGCGTTCGATGTTGTTGGGCAGGTTGATCGCCGAGTCGAAGGTGATCAGCTGATCGACGCGGGTATCGAAGCCGTCGATGCGCGCGTTGAAGTTATCGCCGCGGTACGCCAGGCCCAGTTCCCAGGTCTTGGATTCTTCCGGCTTGAGATTGGCGTTGCCGAAGAACGGGAAGTACAGCTCGTTGAAGGTCGGCGCCTTGAATGCGGTGCCGTAGCCCGCGGTCACGCGCCAGCGCTCGGCGAAATTCAGGCCCCACGCGGCGCCGCCGGTGGTGTGGCCGCCGAACTGTTCGTTGTCGTCGCGGCGCACGCTGGCTTCGAACGACTGGTTGCCGAAGCGGCCCTGGTACTGGACGAAACCGGCCTTGTTGTCGCGTTCGAGTTCGTCGTACACGGTGTTGCTGTCGACCTCGTCGCGCAGCCAATCGAAGCCCGCGGTCAACGTGTGGCCTTCGAACAGGTTGAAATCGGCCTGCAAGGTCGCGCTGTCGCGATTGGTGGTGAAGAAGCCGATCCGCTGCCCCGGAGAAACGCTACCGGGATACGCGCCCGGGCTCTTGAGATCGTAGTTCTGCGAGCCGTCGACATTGCGTCCCGCGCTGAGCTGCACATGCACCGTATCCGACGCACGCCAATCGAGCTTGCCGCCGATCACCTGCTGGACGGTTTCGGAATAGTTGCCGAAGTCGCCGTCGTAGTGGTTTTCGCCTTCCACGCGCAGCGCCTGGCCTTCGATGCTCCACTGATCGCTGATTTCGACGCCGCCGCGCAGCGACAGCGAGTGGCTCTCGTAGCCGTCGCGGTCGGGCTCGTCGGTGAAGCAGCCGGCGAACACCGGGAAGCCGGCGCCGCGGCAGGCGTTGATGCCCTGGGTCTTGCGGAAGCTGTAGTCGGCGCCGAACCAGCCGCGGCCGCTGCGGCCGCCGAAACCGGTGCCGAATTCGATGCTGTCGTTGCTGCCGCCGCCGACGTGCATGCGCGGGGCGAAGCCCTGCTGCTCGCGGTTGGTGAACACCTGGATCACGCCGCCGATCGCGTCGGCGCCGTACAGGCTCGAACGCGGGCCGCGCACGATTTCGATCCGGTCGATCAGCTCCAGCGGCAGGTCCTGCAGCGCGGCCAGGCCCGAGGTCGGCGAACCGATGCGGATGCCGTCGACCAGCACCAGCACGTGGTCGGATTCGCTGCCGCGCAGGAACAGCGTGGTCAGCTTGCCGGCGCCGCCCTGGTTGGCGAGGGTGATGCCGGCGCGGCCGCGCAGCAGATCGTTCAGATCGCGTGCCTGGCTGCGCTGGATGTCGGTGCGATCGAGCACCTCGACCGGGGTCAGCAGGTCGTTGACGCTGACCGCGGTGCGGTTGGCGGTGACGACGACTTCGTCCAGGTCGGTGGCCTCGCCGGCGGGCGCCGCGGCCGCGACGGTCGGCAGCGCGAGGGCGCAGGCGATGGCGAAGGAAAGGTTCAGGGCACGCAGACTTGCAACCGGCATGGGGAAGCTCCAGCGCGCGCGCCGTGGCGCACGCGATTACGACAGCGGAATGGGCGGTTGCGGGGGAAGGCGAGCGGGCAGCGGAAGGCGCACGAAGTGCAACAGCCGCCGCGATGCCCTCCGCATCGCAACCTGTAGCACCCCAAGGCCGGTCTCCGGACTCGCCAGCGGGCCGACGCGGGGTCGACTCCGGTCGCGGCGCCTTCCCGTGCCTTGCACAGTGGCGGATGCCGCGATCTGACTGGCTTACCGTTGCGGGGGCAGTGCCGGAATGGCGCCGGCTCGTCCGATCGGAGGAGGGCGTGTCACCGGCTTCCCGTTTCAACCCCGGCGGCGCAAGCCGTGGGGTCACCTTGAAGCGGTGCGCAGTCTACGCGATGCGGGGGGCAAAGTCCGGGCGGCCCTCACCCCAACCCCTCTCCCGCAAGCGGGAGAGGGGCTCGGTAACGCGAGATTGGGTGGAGGCTCTGCCGCTGGAGCATTCGGGCTTGGGGGACCGCCAGGCGCTCAGCAAGCTCACCGAAGCTCCCTTCTCCTGCGCGGGAGAAGGTGCCCGAAGGGCGGATGAGGGCGCTTGCGCTGGCGGGTCAGGCGACGGTCAACGCCGCCATGCCGCATCGGCCGCTGACCGATACCTCGCACCTCAAAGCCGACCCAACCGGCCGATCTCAATCGTGCCGTTCTTCGCCGTCCTGATCGCCGTGCCGCTCATCGCCGCCGACCGCATCGTCGTCGTCATGCGCCGCCGGACCGCCGTCGTACGCGGAGGCGTCCTCGTGCCGTTCCTCGGCATGCATGGTCGTATGCACCGGCGCGGCGGCCGGCTTGTTGCGCGGCGCCGGCAGCAGCGCGGTCGCCGCTTCGGCGGCCAGGATCAGCTCCTGGCGGCGTTCGTCGCTGATCTCCTGCCAATGGCAGTCGAGCAGTGCGCCTTCGATCGCGTAAAGCAGGTTCAAGGTCGGCTTGAAGCCGGCGCGCTTGACCCGCATGAACGCCTCGACCGTGCCGATCGCGGCAATATCTTCGTGCGTGCGCAGACCCACCTGGCGCAGCCAGGCCGCGCTTTTCGGGCCGATATTGCGCATCTTGGGTGCCGCGGTCATGCCACCGACTCCAGGTAAACCTGCGCCAGGGCTTCCAGGCCGGCCTGGTCGTCGGCATCGAACCGGTTCGGCACCGGGCTGTCGAGATCGAACACGCCGATCAGCCGCTCGCCTTTGAACAACGGGACCACCACCTCCGACCGCGAGGCCGCGTCGCAGGCGATGTGGCCGGGGAAGTCGTGGACGTCGGCGACGCGCTGGGTCTGGCGGCTCGAGGCCGCCGCGCCGCACACGCCCTTGTCGAGCGGAATACGCACGCAGGCCGGCAGGCCCTGGAACGGTCCGACCACTAATTCGGTGCCATCGTAAAAATAGAAGCCGACCCAATTGAGCTCCGGCAACGCCTGGTTGACCAGCGCCGACAGGTTGGCGGCGTTGGCGACGCGGTCGCGCTCGCCGTCGAGCAGGCCGCGTGCCTGATCGATCAACTGGGCGTACTGCTCGGGCTTTCCGCCCGAAAGTGTGGAGGCTGTAAACATTCAGGGAGTGTAACAGCGGGGCCTGCCGCGACTACCATGGCCGGCTGGCATCGCTGGAAAGCGCGAGATGAGTCACATCCACGGTGACTTGAACGCCCGCGCAGCCCACATCTTCGCCGCCTTGCTCCACCTGTCCAACCTCCTGTCTTAGGCCCCGGCGCTTCCGCATGACCGACTCCCTCCGACTTCCGCGCGGCCCGATGCCCAAGGGTGTGTTCGTCACCGGCACCGACACCGGCATCGGCAAGTCGCTGGCCAGCGCCACGCTGCTGCACTGCCTGCGTTCGCTGGGCGCGCGCGCGGTCGGCATGAAGCCGGTCGCCAGCGGCTGCGACGCCACCTCCGAGGGCTGGCGCAACGAGGACGCGCTGCTGCTGCAGGCGGCCAGTGCGCCGACCCCGCGCTACGACGACGTCAATCCCTACGCGCTGCCGCAACCGCTGGCCCCGGAGATCGCCGCCGCGCTGGCCGGGGTCGAGATCGCGCTCGCGCCGATCCAGCAGGCGTATGCGCGGCTGTCGGCGCAGGCCGATACAGTCGTGGTCGAAGGCGTCGGCGGCTGGGCCGCGCCGATCAGCGCCGAGCTCGATCAGATCGACCTGGTGCGCGCACTGGACCTGCCGGTGGTGCTGGTGGTCGGCATGCGCCTGGGGGCGATCAACCACGCCCGCCTGAGTGCGCGCGCGATCCAGGCCGACGGCGCGCGGCTGGTCGGCTGGATCGCCAACGGCATCGATCCGCACATGGCGAGCGCCGAGGAAAACTTCCGGATCCTGTGCCGGCGCCTGCCGGTGCCGTGCTGGGGCCGGTTGCCGTATTTGCCGTCGCCCGATCCGGGCGCGATGGCGGGGTTGCTCACGCCGGTGTTCTGAAAACGCGGCATCCGCGATGCGGGTCGCGCGAAGTTGAGCGTTGCGATGGTTGGCTGCGAACCTGGGATGCGGCGAGTTCGAATGAGCGGTTCGCGTTTCGGTCCCGGAATCTTGCGGGGCGACAGCCGCACGGTTGTTTCCCTGCGTCGAAGGCGCGGCAGCGAAGCGATCTAAGCGATCGAGGCGATCGGCCGCGATCCGCGGCGATCAGGCATTCGCCAGCGACCCACCCGCACGGCGACGTTCGCGCAGGCGACAAAAAACCCGACAGCCTGCGCTGCCGGGTTTTTGTATCCGCGTTACCAGCCGGAGAGAGAGACGGTTGCGATTACTTCGCAGCGGTCGCCTTGGTCGCGGCCTTGGTAGCCTTCTCGACGTTGGCCTGGGTGGCCTTGGCGGAGGTTTCGATCTGCGACTTGGCCAGCTCGGCGATGGCTTCGTTGGCCTTCACGGTGCGACCGAACGCTTCCTGGCCGGTGCTGACGGCGCGCTCGACGTTTTCGCGAGCGACCTGCACGCCCTTCGGCCACAGGGTCTTGAAGGCTTCCGGATCGCGCGCTTCGGCGGCTTCACCGAAGAAAGCGAAGGTCGCGTTGACGCGCTCTTCGATCGCGGCGATCTGCAGACCGAACACGGCGCCGGCGTTGTCGAGGGCCAGGCGGTTGACCTGAGCGGCCGTGTCCGCGAACTGGCGCGTAGCGGCGGCGAACTGTTCGTTGAATTGCTGGTACATGGCTGAGCTCCTGAGTGAGGGTCCAGACGAAGAACGACTGGATTGTGCGGTGCAGCATAGGCCCGGCTTTGTTGCGATGCAACATCGACCCGACGAGCGGTCGCCAACCGTTCATAAAGCTCGCCTATTCAGCTGGTTAGCGCCGAGGCAGCTGTTCAGGCAAAGCGTCGCAAAGGGGCGAAACGGGGAGCGAATGCGCCGGGCCGGGCGCGTGTCGGCCGGCGCTCTTGAGTTCGGTCGGCCGATCGCAGGCACCGTGCATGGGCTGGATGACAGACCAACTATTCGCGGCGCCGCTCATCGCAGCCGAATCGCGGAATTGCGCGCGCGGTCGGATAACGCGCCGTTGCGTTCCGGCGCAGCGATCGTGAGTGGCGAGGTTGCGGTGCCGCGGGCGAACGCACCTCGCCGGATCCAGGCCGGCGCGAAGACGAAACAGCGATACGTTCGCGGCCGCGCCGATCGGCGCGTGGTCGGACCGATCCGGCCCGGACTCTAAGGCGTGGCCTCAGCCGCGATAACGGCAACCCGCGGTGCAGGTCTCGTGGACGACGATCTCGCTCAACAGCGGCAGCACCGGCTTGAGCTGATCCCAGACCCACACCGCCAGACGCTCGCTGGTGGGGTTTTCCAGGCCTTCGATGTCGTTGAGGTAGTGGTGATCGAGGCGGTCGTAGATCGGCTGGAACGCCTTCTTGACGTCGGCGTAGTCCATCACCCAGCCGGTGTGCTCGCCCAGTTCGCCGCGCAGATGCACCTCGATCCGGAACGAGTGGCCGTGCAGGCGCGCGCACTTGTGGCCTTCGGGCACGTTCGGCAGCCGGTGCGCGGCTTCGAGGGTGAAGACCTTGAAGATATCGACGGCAGTCATGGCGGTAACCGGTGGCGGTGCGGACGCGGCGCGGCGTCGGTGAGTGGGGCGGCAGGCGCGTCCGGCGCCGGAAACGAAAAGGCCCGCAGCGCGGGCGGGCCTGGGTCTTGCTGCGCGGGTATCCATGGTGGCTATGGGTGGACTCGAACCACCGACCCCAGCATTATGAGTGCTGTGCTCTAACCGGCTGAGCTACATAGCCATGGGGAACCGCGAATTCTTCATGCCGGACGGGCGCTTGTCAATCGTCTGAGCGCGGCTTTGCCCGACTTGTCGTCTGCGCCACCCCGTGGCAGAGTCGGTCTCAGTGAATTTGGAGTCCGCATCGTGATCGATCCGGACGGCTATAGGCCTAATGTCGGCATCGTGCTCATGCACTCGGACGGCCGCTTGTTCTGGGCCCGGCGCGTGCATCGCGACGGCTGGCAGTTCCCGCAAGGCGGGATGAACACCGACGAGACGCCGCTCGAGGCGATGTACCGCGAGCTGCACGAGGAAACCGGCCTGCTCCCACAGCATGTCGAAGTCCTCGGCTCGACCCCGGGTTGGCTGCGTTATCGCCTGCCGCGTCGGGCGGTGCGTCGCAACGACCGGCTGGTCTGCATCGGCCAGAAGCAGGTCTGGTTCCTGCTGCGCTTGACCGGCGAAGAGTCGGACCTGCGCCTGGACCTGACCGACAAGCCCGAGTTCGATCACTGGCGCTGGGTCGATTTCTGGTACCCGGTGGAGCATGTGGTCATGTTCAAGCGCGGCGTCTATGCCAGTGCCTTGCGCCATCTGGCGCCGTTCGCGCGCCAGCTCGCCGGTCCCCAGGCGGTCCCCGTACCCAGCCCGGAAGCGCGCCTGCGCGAGGCGCAGATGGGCGGCTGCGGCCACCCGCCGCGTGCGCGGGCCTTCGGTGGCGGCAATCCGGCCCGCGGCAGCGGGTCCGATTCGGGCGGCTGAGCCGGGTCGGGCCTGTCCGGGCAAGCGTTTACGGGCTTGTTGGTTGCGGTTAATTGACAATCATTCGCATCCGTGGCGGAATGGCGCTGCAGCCACTTGGCTGCATGACCGAAAGACCTGCGCCGTGTACGTCTGCATCTGCAACGGAGTCACCGATCGCGATATCCGCCAGGCCGCCGAAGCCGGTTGCCGCAGCGTGCCCGAGCTGACCATGCGCACCGGTGCCGGCGCCAATTGCGGCAGCTGCCTGGAACTGGCGAGTTCGCTGCTGGAGCAGGCGCGCAACGTGCGTGAGCTGCCGTTGAACGTGATGCAACAGGCCGCCTGAGCCGTCGCAACATCGTGTGATTCGGGCCAGGCCCGACTTCGAGTTCCCCTTCCGGATATTCACCGCAGCCCTCGCGCTGTGGCCCGGCCTTGTCCTGCGAACCGACTCGGTGATCCGAGCCGCGATCGCCCGTTGCGCATAGCATCCCGAACCGCCCCGCGTCCGCCATGGGTAGCGCCGTAGCGACCCCAACGGCACTGATTCTCGCCTCCCGTTGCGCACGATTCGCGTTTCGTCATGGCTTGGACGAAACCGCTAGAGTGCCGCCCATTGCAACGTCGGAGCACGGCCATGAAAGGCGACCCCAAGGTCATCGAATTCCTCAACAAGGCGCTCTTCAATGAGCTGACCGCGATCAACCAGTACTTCCTGCACGCCAAGATGCTGAAGAACTGGGGCCTGAAGGAACTGGCCGAGCACGAGTACCACGAGTCGATCGACGAGATGAAGCACGCCGACAAGCTGTCGGACCGCATCTTGTTCCTCGACGGCCTGCCGAACTTCCAGGCGCTGGGCAAGCTGCGCATCGGCGAAAACCCGCGCGAGCTGCTGACCTGCGACCTGGCGCTGGAGCTCGAAGCGATCCCGCTGTTGCGCGAGGCGATCAAGTACTGCGAAACCGTCAGCGACTACGTCAGCCGCAAGCTGTTCGCCGATATCCTCGATTCCGAAGAAGAGCATGTCGACTGGATCGAAACCCAACTGGCGTTGATCGAGCGGTTGGGTGAGCAGAATTATCTGCTGACCAAGATCGAGGAGTGAGTTTGCAGGAGTGAGGAACGAGTGGGGCTTTGAAGCCCGCTGTTTCCAGGGATTTCGGTTCTAGCCAGCCAGCGACGTGGATGACGTAGCCAGCCCGCCAAGATCGTGATCTGCGAAGTGCGATGAGATTTTCGCTTCTTGCTTCCGCCTTGCTGTTGAACGCATAAAAAAGCCGCCGGCGATGAGCTGGCGGCTTTTTTCGTTGCTGCGATTGGAGCGGGTGCTTGATGGTTCGCTGATGATCTGAGCGCAGTGCGTCGGGGCTGAAGCCCCTCCCACAAAAGACTTCAAACAATAGTCTTCGTTGCGGCCACTGATCTTCGCTGCGGCGAGGTCTTTTGTGGGAAGGGCTTCAGCCCCGACGCTTTTCCTTCGGGTCGCTGCGCAACTGCACCCGACCATCGCGCCCCAGCAACGAAATCACCCGGAAGCCGCGGTCCCCACCTTCGGCCTGCGCCGGAACAACTTGCGCCACAACCACCACAGCGCCATCGCGATCACCACGCTGATCAGCAGCACGATGCCGAGCACCACCCACGGGTAGGCGAACACCAGCGACAGGCCGCCGAGCACGGCGACGTCCTCGGTCACCGAGGCGGTCCAGTTGCTGACCGGTTCGGGCGAGGTGTTGAGCACGGCGCGCGAGCCGGACTTCAGCAAGTGACTCGTGAGCGCCACGCCGGCGCCGGTGGCGAGCGCGCCGGCACCGAGCTGGCCGTCGGGCGACATCGCCGCGGCCGCGAGAAACGCGCCCACCGGCACCCGCAGCAGCGTGTGCAGCAGGTCCCAGCCCGAATCCACGCCGGGGATCTTGTCGGCGAAGAATTCACCCACGGTCAGCAGGCCGCACACGCCGAGCACCCACGGCGACTGGGTCGCCTGCAGCGCGGTCGGCAGCTCCAGCCAGCCCAGTGCGCCGGCGATGCCGACGCCGAACACGGTCAGATAGACCCGGACCCCCGACAGCCAGGCGAGAACTACGCCAACTGCGAACAGGTGCGCATCGGACATCGTGGCTTTCCCGTTAAGATTTAGGGTTGAGTATAGGTAAAGCCGGCGGTGTGAGCCGTCGTTTCGAGCATGGCCAAAACCCCGCCGCCGCGTTTCGTCATCGTCCAGCAGCAGCCGGACAAGCGCCCTTATATCTGGACCGCCGTCGGCGTGGTGTGGGCGTTGTCGCTGATCGTGGCCTGGCTGTGGTCGCAATCGCTGGCCGCGCCCAGGCTGCCCAAGCTGACCGCCGAGCTGGAGACCACCAAGCGCGAGCTGCGCGATCGCCAGAACCAGCTCGACCGGCTGGCCCAGCGCGAAGCCACCTTGCAGCGCTCCGACCAGATCAGCCGCGCCGCCAACAAGCAGGTGCAGGGCTCGCTGGCCCAGCGCGAGGAGGAAATCTCCGACCTGCGCGCCGACGTCGCCTTCTACGAACGCCTGGTCGGCGCGACCGCGCCGGCCAAGGGGCTCAACGTGCATTCGGTCGAGTTCAAGCCCGAAACCGGCGGCACCTGGCATTACCAGATCGTCCTGACCCAGAATCTCAACCGCGGAGCGGTCAGCAGCGGGGGGCTGCAGTTCCAGGTCGAAGGCGTGCGCGGCGGCAAGCTGGCCGCGATCGGCTGGGACGAGTTGCACCAGAAGTCCAAGGCGCCCGCCCAGGACTATTCCTTCCGCTACTTCCAGCAGGTCGACGGCAGCGTGATGCTGCCGGCCGGGTTCACTCCGCAACGCGTGCGCATCTCGCTGCGCGGGGAGAACGCCTCGATCGATCAGCACTTCGCCTGGAAGAGCGGCGTCACCGTAAACGGGGAAACTTAAGACGATGTTCAAGACCAACAGCAAACCGACCCAACTGCGCGAAGGCCAGGTCGACACCATGATCGGCCCGCAGGTGGTGATCCGCGGCGACCTGCACTTCAGCGGCGGGCTGTATATCGAAGGCCGCATCGTCGGCAAGCTGGTGGCCTTGGACGGCCAGCCGGCCAGCCTGACCCTGGCCGAGAACGGCAGCATCGAGGGCGAGGTGCGCGCGCCCGTGGTGATCATCAACGGCGAACTGACCGGCGATGTGTATTCCAGCGAGCGGGTTGAACTGGCGGCCAAGGCGCGGGTCCAGGGTAATGTGCATTACCGGGTGGTCGAGATGACGGCCGGTTCCCAGCTCACAGGCCGTCTGATCCATGCAGAGTCCGCCGCTGCGTTGCCGGCGCCTGAAGCCCTGATTACCGCCGACGCCCTGATGGATTGAGGGCGAACGCCCCAGCCCCCAGACGGTGCGGATGAGCGAAGAATCTTCCCAGTCCGCGCCGACTTCCGCCGAACCGGTAAGCGCCGGCCCGGCGGCGCCCGTGGACACGCCCGCGCCCGCCGGCGACGGCCGTCACCCGTGGCGGATCCCGGCCGCCGTGCTGCTGACCGTGGCCCTGGCCTTCGGCGCCTGGGGCGTGTGGCGTTCCGTCACCCAGCCGGAGCAGACCCCGCCGCCGCCGTCCGCTGACGGCGCCGCCCTGAGCCCTCGGCAGATGCAGGCCGAACTGGAGCAACTGCGCCAGCGGGTGACCACCCTGGGCCGCTCCGACGCGATCAGCCGCCAGGCCAACCGCGACCTGCAAAGCGCCCTGGCCGAGCGCGACGAGGAAATCGCCGGCCTGCGCGCCGACGTGGCCTTCTACGAGCGCCTGGTCGGCGCCACCGGCCAGCGCCGCGGCCTCACCGTCCACGCGTTGAAGATGCAGCCGCAGGACGGCGCGCCCTCGGCCTGGCACTTCACCACCACCCTGACCCAGAACCTCAACCGCGGCGCGGTCAGCGCCGGCCGGCTGACCCTAGCCCTGGAAGGCACCCGCGCCGGCAAACTCGAAAAACTGGCCTGGGCCGACCTGCGCCAGCAGCCGGGCGCGCCCGGCACGGCGTACTCGTTCAAATACTTCGAACAGATCGAAGGCGACGTGTTCGTGCCGCAGGGCCTGACCCCGGTGCGGGTCACGGTGCGGCTGACCCCGCAATCGGGGCCGGCGGTCGAGCAATCCTTCAGCTGGGCCGACGCCACCCGCGACACTGCGGCCGGCGCCGCGGGCGCCGGCAATCCCGGCAGCTGATTGCTGTGTTCGTCTGGCGCGCTTGAATGCGAAGGCCGCGGCCCTCATCCTTTCGTCATGGAAACCACTACTCTCACCGCGGCGCCTGGCTACCAGTCGCTGGATCGGCCGTTGCAGTTCAGTTCCTCGGCCGCCGGCAAGGTGCGCGAGTTGATCGCCGAAGAAGGCAACGACGCCCTCAAGCTGCGGGTCTACATCCAGGGCGGCGGCTGCTCGGGCTTCCAGTACGGTTTCGAATTCGACGAACAGCAGGGCGAGGACGACCTGGCCGTGCAGACCGACGGGGTGACCCTGTTGGTCGATCCGCTCAGCCTGCAGTACCTGATGGGCGCGGAAGTCGACTACACCGAGAGCCTGCACGGTTCGCAGTTCGTGATCCGCAATCCGAACGCGAAGACCACCTGCGGCTGCGGTTCCTCGTTCGGCGTGTGAGTACGGCCCCAGCCTTCGCGTTCGTCGAAGCCGATTCGGCCTGGCGCGCGGCGCTGGACCGGGCCGATCATCTGCGCGATCAACCTCAGGCCTTGGCGGCGTTGTGGCCGCAGGCGCGGGTGATCGTGCTCGATGCCTCCGGCCAGGCCTATGCCGACGACGACGACAATCTGCTCGCGCCGCTGGGCCATGAGCTCACCGACGGCCCGGGCGGCACCGGCGCATCGATTTTTCTGGGACTGGCGGCGGACGGGCAGGGCTGGTTCGCGATCGAAGCCGAGCTGGTCGCGTTCCAGGCGCCGCGCCGGGTCGATCTGCGCCGCGCCGCCGCGCAGTGGCCCTTGCTCGACGCCAGCGTGTTCGCCCAGGCCCGCGCGCTGCAGCACTGGCGCAGCCGGCATCGCTACTGCGGCGTGTGCGGCGGCGAAATCGCCTTCGCCCGCGCCGGCTGGACCGGCCGTTGCAGCCAATGCGGTACCGAACACTACCCCCGCACCGACCCGGCGGTGATCGTCGCGGTCAGCGACGGCGAGCGCCTGTTGCTCGGTCGCCAGGCCGGTTGGCCGGCGCAGCGGTATTCGGTGATCGCCGGCTTCGTCGAGCCCGGCGAATCGCTGGAGCAGACCGTGGCCCGCGAGGTGCTGGAAGAAACCGGCGTGCGCGTGCGCAGTTGCCAGTACCTGGGCTCGCAGCCGTGGCCGTTCCCCAGCGCGCTGATGCTCGGTTTCGCCGCCTTTGCCGAACCCGATGCGCCGCAGGTCAGCGACGAACTCGAAGAAGCGCGCTGGTTCACCCTCGATGAAATCCGCGCCGCGGCGGCGCGTGGCGAACGCAAGGCGGCCGCGCCGTCTGTTTCGGCCGAGGCCGCTCCCCCCGCGGACGACGACGGCCCGCTGCTGTCGCCCAGCATTTCGATTTCGCGCTGGCTGATCGAGCATTGGCGCGTGGCCGCCGAGGAACGCGCGGGGCGTTGAATCGTGCGTGGGCGGTGTGTTGGATTGACTGATTTCCCAGGCCGATTGCGACGATTCCGATCCTGATCTTGATGCTCCCGGCTGCCGGCTGCCGGCTGCGGCCGAGGCTGCGTATCGTGCCGGTGATGGAACCTGCGTGGTCGGCTCAGTCGGTGCGTTCTGATGAGGATGGCTCGGATGAGAGCGGCTTGGGTGAGCGGTGATCCAAAACGCCGCAAAGGTCCGAAGTCTTTTGTGGGAGGGGCTTCAGCCCCGACGCTTTTCGATCCGATATCGATGAAGTTCGCTGTGGGTAGGTGTGTCGCGATCTGAGCCGAAAGCGTCGGGGCTTAAGCCCCTCCCACAAAAGCCGGCCTCCCACATAAAGCTGGCTTCCGACAAAAGCCGGCCGACAAAAAGCAGGCGAACCAATCAAAAGCGGGCCAACCGAAGGCTTGGTCCTCACGCACGGGCTTCACGGCAAGCCGTGTCACGCAGCAAGGTCTCGACATGATCCTCGTCGAGACGCCATGGGCCCGCGACCGCGCCTGCACGCGGTCGCGCTAGAATCGCGAGAGTTTGATGCTTGCCTTCTTCGCCTCGCCAGGAGCGTCGCCCCGATGTCCGTCACGCTGATCGCCGCCGTCGTCGCACTCGTGCTCGGCCATCTCGCGCAGTCGCTGGCCGCGTCGGTGCGTCACTACGGCTGGTACAGCGACTGGCTGCGCTGGATCGACAGCCGCTTTCCGGAAGGCAGCTTCTGGCGCGGCCGCTGGGGCCTGCTGATCGCGCTGGCGCCGCCGCTGCTCGCGGTCGGCCTGTTCCAGCTGGCGCTGGACGAACCCCTGATCGGGCTCGGCGGGCTGGTGTTCGGCATCTTCATCCTGTTCTACGCCTGGGGCCCGCGCGACCTGGATCTCGACGTCGAGGCGCTGGCCTCGGCGCGCGACCCGGCCTCGCGGCGCGAGGCGGCGGCCAAGCTGTGGCCCGACGGCGCGACCCCGCTCCTCGACGGCGGTTCGCTGGTCGAAGCGGTGTTCCGCAGCGCGCTGCGGCGCTGGTTCGGCGTGCTGTTCTGGTTCCTGCTGCTCGGGCCGATCGGCGCGCTGGGCTATCGCCTGGTCGCGCTGGCCGCCGAGGGCGACGCCTCGCGCCACCTGCCCGGCGAAACCCGCGCCGGCGCGCACACGCTGCTGGCCCTGCTGGACTGGCCGGTCGCGCAGTTGCTGACCCTGGCGCTGGCCCTGGTCGGCAATTTCGACACCGTGCTCGGCGCCTGGCGCGAGGCCGGCGGCACCCGCTTCAATCTCGACAACCGCTTCCTCGGCGCGGTCGGGCGCGCCAGCGTCAAGTGCGAACTGGCCGAGGAAGCCGCCGACTACGTCGACGAATCCGGGGTCGCCGCGCCGGCCCTGCCCGGCTCGGGCACCGCCCTGGTCGCGGCCGAAGTGCCCGAGCTGCGCGATGCGATGAGTCTGGTCTGGCGCAGCCTGCTGGTGTGGCTGGCGGTGCTGGCGCTGTTCGTGATCGCCGGCTTCGTCGCCTGACCCCTCGGCGCCGCGCGGCGCCGACCTCGCATCGCCGAATTGAGACCGCCTGAGCGGAAACCCAACGCCGCCGCATGGACGGGGTAGGGAGGCGCCGCGCCGCCTGCGTTTGTAGGTCAGGTTCCGCGCAAGTCGCGAGCCGCGCGACTCCGTCCGTCCCCGGCCACCCCGGCGTCGAACGGTTGTCCTGTCGCAGGGGGTTGGACAGGGCCCGCGCGCCGCGGAGTGCCGGAACCGGTTCGCACGTTCGCGCGTGCGTTCGCGTCACAGCAGCCAGAAAGCGGCAATCGCGACGAAGAAGCGCCGGTTACGCATGCACGGGAGTCCAGCGACCAAGAACTGAGCCCCGCGCATCGCGTAAGCGGTCGCCTCGCGTCCATGCGCCATCACGCTTGCGGAGGATTCGATTTGGGCAATCGCTTCACGTCTGTGATCCATGCCAGTTTTGCGCCGGCAATCGCCGCGCATGACGGCCTTGGCTTCGTTCAATCCCCGGCGCCGGCTGGGCTAGTATCGAAGCAGGTGACCGCGACGTGGGCGAAAGTGGACGTAGGCCAGGAATCTTCAGCGGCGAATCAGCCCGCGGCGACGCGCGAAGGCGACGATCATTTCGTCGTGTTCCTGCGCGAGCACCGCGAGCCGCTGATCGCGTTTCTGCGCAAGTCCGCCGCCTCGCACGAGGACGCGCAGGACATCGCCCAGGAAACGATGATGCGCATGCTGCGCTATCGCGACCAGCCGGCCGACGCCTTGAAGATCCTGATGTACCGCATCGCGATCAACGCGCTCAACGATCGCGGCCGGCGTCAGAAGACCCGCCACGCGCCCGAGCACGTGAGCCTGGACGAGGACTATCACGCGTTGCCGTCGCACGAGCCGGCGCACGATCAACGCGTGGCCACCGAGCAGGAACTGGCGCTGGTGCGCGCGGCGATCATGCAATTGCCCACGCGCAGCCGGCAGATTTATTTGCTCAATCGCATCAATGGAATGAGTTACACGCAAATCGCTCGCCACTGCGGTATTTCTGTAAAGGCAGTGGAGAAGAATATCGGCCGGGCGCTCGCGCTGTTGCGCGTGCGTATGAAGGAAAGCGGCTACGAGAGCTTGCAAGAACCATGAAGACCACACTGCTCACATCCACGGCCGACCATTCCGCCGACTCCGACGACGACCGCGCCAGCGCGTGGGTCGCGCTGCTGGATTCGCCCGAATGCACGTCGCACGACCGCGCCGAGTTCGATCGCTGGCTCGACGAATCGCCGCGGCACGTGCTCGCCTATGTCGAGGCCGAGCGCGCGCATCAGGCCGCCGCGCAACTGAAGAACGACGAACTGCTGCAGGCCGCCGCGCGCATCGCCTGGCGCGCAACCGGGCGCGACACCACGCGCTCGCGCTGGTGGGTGCCGACCACATTGGTCGCCTCGCTGCTGGTCGCGACCGTGGTCGGGGTCAACTGGCTGCGCGCGCCGGGCGAACCGATCGTCCAGCACTACGCCACCGCGATCGGCGAGCAGCGTTCGCTGCGCCTGGCCGACGGCACCCAGATCATGCTCGACACCGATTCTGCGATCGTCGCGCGCTTCGGCGACGACCGCCGCGAGATCGAACTCGATCGCGGCCGGGTCCAGTTCCAGGTCGCCGCCGATGCGGCGCGTCCGTTCTCGGTCAAGGCCGGCGACGGCGTGATCCGTGACATCGGCACCACCTTTCAGGTCAGCAAGCACGCCGACTCGATCAACGTCGGCCTGATCGAAGGCTCGGTGATCGTGTCCAGCGGCGTGGCCCAGGTCGGCAGCACGCTCAATCCCGGGCAGCAGATCAGCTACGACCGCAGCGGGCGCATGACCCCGGCCGAGCCGCTCGATCTCAACGTCGCCCAGGCCTGGCCGACCGGCGATCTGGTGTTCAAGAACAGCCGCCTGGACACCCTGCTGACCGAGATGAATCGCTACTCCTCGACCAAGCTGCTGCTGGCCGAACCGGCGCTGGGCGAGATCACCATCAGCGGCGTGTTCCACATCGGCGATCAGGCGTCCTTGCTCAAGGCGCTCGAGCAGGGTTGGTCGTTGCGCGCCGAGCAGGGCCAGGGCGGCGAAATCGTGCTCCATCGCAAGTCGGGCTGAGCCCCCTGGCCGCCACGGCGATGCTATGGTTGGACAGCGCCTGCATACAGGGGGCGTATGGGTTCAGCAGTAGCCTGATCGATGCGGTTGGTGGATGGCCAAGATTTCCTATGCGTTCATCGTTTCCGTCGCGCTGACGTTTGCGTCGCAAGCCGGGGCCTCCCCGGCCGCTGCCGACGATTTTCCAGCCGATGGCTACAACATCCCGGCCGGCGCGCTCGATGACGCGCTGAACGAGTTTGCGCGTCGGCATCACCTGCAGATCTCCTATTCCCCGGCCCTGGTGGCGCGTCGGCGCAGCCGCGGCCTGCGCGGCGCGGGCTCGGTGCGCGAGGGCCTGGCCCGTCTGCTGGAGGGCACCGGCCTCACCGCGGTAGCCGTAAAGCCCAATGTTTACTTGCTACAGGCCTCGCCGCGACCGCCGCGACCGCTGCCGCCGCCGATACCGGCGGCCAGGCCGATGGCCGCGGCCAAGCCGCCGGTGCCGACCGAACTGGACACGGTCCATGTAACCGGGACGCGTATCGGCCGCGCCGATTTCGAAAGCTCGCTGCCGCTGACCCTGATCACCAACGAACAGATCCGCGCCAGCGGTCACCAGACCCTGTTCGACCTGCTGCGGCTGATGCCGGGCATGACCGGCCACCATCCGCGCAACGTCGCCACCGAGGGCGGCGCGACCCAGGTGCCTTCGGCCGCCGCGGCCTCGGCCAGCCTGTACTCGCTGGGGCCGCGCGCGACCTTGTTCCTGGTCGACGGCCGGCGCATGGCCAACTACGGCCTGGTCTCCACCGACATGGGCGCGCTGACCGATCTCAACGGCATTCCGTTGAGCATGGTCGACCACATCGAAATCGCCCACGGCGGCGCCTCGGCGATCTACGGCGCCGACGCCATGGCCGGCGTGGTCAACATCATCCTCAAGAAGGATTACCGCGGCGCCGAAGTCGGCGGCAGCTTCGGCGTGTCGCAGCGCGGCGACGCCGAACAGCAGCGCTCCTACGCCAGCTTCGGCGAACGCACGCCCGGCGACGGCAGCATCTTCGTCAGCATCGATCACTACACCCGCAATCCGCTGATCGGCAGCCAGCGCAAGTGGAGCACGCTCGACCAGCGCTTCGACGGCCAGCGCGACCTGCGCGTGCCGTCGGGTTTTACCTTCGGCAACTTCGTCGTCGCGCCGGCGCCCGGCTGCGAGGGGGGCGAAGCGGTCGAGGACAGCGCCGCGTGCAGCCTCGACGTCCCGCGTTACGTGAGCCTGCAGCCGGGCATCACCAGCAACGCGTTCTACACCCACTTCCGCCAGCCGCTCGGCGACAACGCCGAGTTCTACGCCGACCTGCGCGCGACCCGGGTCAGCCTGGAGATGCAGAACGCGCCGTTCTACGCCTCGGTGGGCCTGCCCGAAGGCCACCCGGACGCGTTCAAGCCGTTTCCGACCCTGCGCCTGAATTACTGGTTTTCCGAATTGGGCCCGGTGCGCAACCGCACCGTCACCACCACCCGCGACTACACCGCCGGCGTCAAGGGCTATCGCGGCAAGTGGGAGTGGGACGTCAGCCTGTCGCGCCGGCGCAACAAGGTGGTCAACCGCATCGACGGGTTGATCGACGAATCGGCGCTGTTCGGCACCCAGGGCGAACCTGCGGTCAATACCTTCCGTTTCAGCAAGAGCGAGGAAAACCCGCCCGAGGTGCTCGCGGCGATTTCGCCGCGCACCACCCTGGGCGGCGAAGTGGTGCTCGACACCGTCTCGGGCAGCATCGAGGGGCCGTTGCTCGCGCTGCCCGCCGGCGATCTCAAGGTCGCCGCCGGTTTCGAGGCGCGGCACGAGCGCGTGCGCAACCGGCCCGACGACGCCTTCGTCAAGGGCAAGATCGCGCTGGCCCAGGAAGCCGACTCGCGCGACGCCAGCCGCAACACCTCGGCGATCTACGCCGAGTTCAACGCGCCGCTGCACGAGAAGCTGTGGGTCAACGCGGCCTGGCGCCTGGACCGCAACGCCGGCTACGGCAATCAGATCTCGCCGATGTTCGGCGTGCGCTGGCAACCGCTGCGTTCGCTGGCCCTGCGCGGATCGTTCGGCGAGGGCTACCGCGCGCCGACCCTGGCCGAGCTGCGCCGGCCGCTGGTGGTCGACAGCCAGGCGTTCGTGCGCTCCGATCCCACCACCCAGCCGTGCCTCAACGATTACGGCGAGTACTGCCAGGTGGTCCAGCGCGCGGTGA
The DNA here is from genome assembly GCF_018732085.1 of Lysobacter capsici. Lineage (NCBI taxonomy): Bacteria > Pseudomonadati > Pseudomonadota > Gammaproteobacteria > Lysobacterales > Lysobacteraceae > Lysobacter > Lysobacter capsici. The sequence goes on from NZ_CP076103.1 coordinate 929,871, forward strand.
TCAATCCCGACCTGCGTCCGGAAACCTCGACCAGCCGCAGCCTGGGCTTGATCTGGACGCCGAGCGAAGACTTCACCGCGACCGTCAATCGCTACCGCATCCGCCGCAACAACGAGATCCTGGCGATCGACGCCGCGTCGCGGCCCGACCTGTTTCCCAAGGCCCTGATCCGCGACGCCGACGGTTATCTGGACACGATCGAGACCTACCTCGACAACGTCGGCAGCACCGAAGTGCGCGGTTGGGAAATCGACGCCGAGTACCGCCACCAGACCCAGCGCTGGGGCAACCTGTCGTTCCGCATCAACGGCCATTACATGGGCCACCTGCTGCGCCGGCTGCATCCGAAAGAACCCGAATACGACTTCGCCGGTTACGGCACGCCCAACAACACCGTGCTGGGCAGCGTGCGCTGGAGCTATCGCGACTGGATCGCCACGCTCAACCTGCGCTACATGGGCCACGCCACGGTCGGCATCCAGCCGGGCCAGGACTGCGTGGTCCTCGATGAGCCCGGGCGTTGCCGCACGCCGAGCGCGACCCTGGTCGGGTTCGATGTGGCCTACGGCGGCTTCGACAAATGGCTGATCGGTTTGAACGTCAGCAACCTCAACGATCGCCGGCCGGTCAATTACGACTACAGCTTCGGCGGCTACAGCATCGTCGACGACGATCCGGTCGGCCGTTATTACCTGGTCAGTGCGGTGTACCGCTTCTGAGATGGCGGCGCGGCCGTAACCGGCCCGAGGCGAACCGCCGGACGCTCAGCCCGGCGCGAGCCACGAGAACGGCGGCCACGGCAGATTGCGCAGCACCCAGAACGCGCCGAGCCCGACCAGCCAGACCTTGCCGTCGACCAGCGCGGCGACCACGCGCCGCGGCAGCGGCAGCCGATACCCCAGGCCGTGCAGCACGATCAGCGGCAGGGTCAGCATCAACACCGGCAGCAGCGGATTCATCGCCAGCATCTGGGCGATGTCGCCATGCACCAGCGCGTGCAGCGCGCGGGTGATGCCGCAGCCCGGGCAGTACAACCCGGTGAAACTATGGAACAGGCACGCCGGCAACGGACTGCCGGCGGCATTGGGATCGAAACGGCGCAGCACCCACACGCCCACCGCCGCCGTCGCGAGCGCGGCGGTGGCGGTCGCCGCGAGGGCGAGATGGCGTGGGTGGGTGCCGCGCTGCATGTCGCTCGCCATGAGGCAGGCGCTTAGCGCGACTGCGCCCGCTGCAGTTCCTGCAGGAAGTCTTCCGACAGGAACGACATGCCGTTGATGAAGAACGACACGATGGTCCACAGGATGCCGATCGCGACCAGCGCGGTACCGACCCAGCACCAGATCTTGGCCGTTTCCGAGGCCTTGCGCGCACCGGCGTCGTCGCCGGCTTGGAACTTGGTGTTGACCTGGCTGCCGAACACGATCGCGACGATGCCCGGCGCCGCGCCGATCAGGCAGCAGAAGCACAGGCCCAGCACGGTGACGGTGATCGACCAGGCCAGGTAGGTCGGATAGGGCGCGGGCGCAACGGTGTTGATGGGCTGATTCATGGTGTCCTTCCCCAAGACAAACGTCGGTCGCCGACGCGGCGACCGTTCGCGGGCATCCTAGCAGCGCGTCGCGACGACGGCACGTCGCGGCGATGCGGCCGGACGTGCCAAACGCGGCCGATTGCGGCCCGATTGCGGGAATCCGCGACGATCGGCGGCGAGCGACGGGCGACTTGCGCCGCCGCCGGCACGGCGCTCCGCGCGGCGATCAGGCCCGGTCGCCGCGCAGCGCGCGGACCTGCGCTTCCAGCGATTGCGCGCTGACGCCGGCGGCGTCGCGCGGCGGATCGGCGACCACTTCGATCCCGGCGCGGAACCGGCGCGGCACCCGCATGCGGTCGAGCCAGCCGCCTTCGGCGCGATTGCTGCGGCGGCTCCACATGCTGGCCCACATGCCGCGCAGCGCCATTGGGATCACCGGCACCGGGTTTTTCTCCAGCACCCGCTCGACCCCGGACTTGAACGCCGCGATCTCGCCGTCGCGGGTCAGCGCGCCCTCGGGGAAGATGCCGACCAACTGACCGTCGGCGAGCGCGGCGTCGATTTCCTCGAACGCGCGCCGCATCACCTCGGGGTCTTCCTTGGCCCCGGCGATCGGGATCGCCTTGGCGGTGCGGAAGATCCAGCTCATCACCGGGATGTTGAAGATCTTGTAATACATCACGAAGCGCACCGGCCGCGGGATGCTCGCGCTGAGGATCAGCGCGTCCATGTAGCTGACGTGGTTGCACACCACCAGCGCCGCGCCCTCGTCGGGAATCTTCTCCACCCCCGACACGCGCAAGCGATACAAGGTGCGCACCAGCACCCAGCTCAGGAAGCGCATCAGGAACTCGGGCACGATCGTGAAGATGTAGATCGCGACCACCGCGTTGGCGATCGCCAGCGCCAGGAACACCTGCGGGATGGTCCAGTGCAGGAAGCGCTGCACGACCACGCCGAGCACCGCCGCCGACACGATGAAGGCCGCGTTCTGGATGTTCATGCCGGCGATCACGCGCGACAACTCGTTCTTCGGCGAGCGGTTCTGGATCAGCGCGAACAGCGGCACCACGAAGAAACCGGCGAACAGGCCGATCCCGACCAGGTCGATCATGATCCGCCACGAACCGGCGCTGCGAACGAACGCGGCCACGTCCAGCCCGGTCGCGGTGGCCGCGCCGGTGCGGGCGAAATACAGGTCGATCATGAAGGCGCTGATGCCGAACGCGCCCAGCGGCACCAGGCCGATTTCGACCGTGCGCGCCGACAGCCGCTCGCACAGCATCGAGCCCACGCCGGTGCCGATCGAGAACAGCGCCAGCGCGAAGATGTAAAGGGTCGGATCGCCGCCGAGATTGGTCAGCGCATAGCCGGGCAACTGCGAGGTCAGCACCGTGCCGACGAACCAGAACCACGACACGCCCAGCACCGAATTGCGCACCGCCGGCTGACGGCGGGTCATGCGCATGATCTTCACCGACTCGGGAATCGGGTTCCACTGGATCTTCAAGTCCGGTTCGCCCGCATCGGCGCGCGGGATCATCCGGCTGACCAGGTTGCCGGTCACCGCCAGCGCGATGATCGCGGTCGCCGCGACCACCGGCCCGTGGGTGCCGGCGAGGGTGAAGATCAAGCCGCCGAAGATCATGCCGGTGAGGATCGCGATCGAAGTGCCCATCTCGACCAGGCCATTGCCGCCGGTGAGTTCCTCGGGCTTGAGCACCGAGGGCAGGATCGAATACTTGACCGGTCCGAACAGCGTCGACTGCAGGCCGGTGCCGAACAGCGCCATCAGCAGGATCGTCATGTTCTGGGTGAGGAAGCCGACCGCGGCCAGCGACATGATCGCGATCTCCATCGAGGTCGTGATCCGGATCAGCTTGTGCTTTTCCAGCTTCTCGGCGATCTGCCCGGCGGTGGCCGAGAACAGGAAGTACGGCAGGATGAACAAGGCCGGCGCGAGATTGGTGTAGAGCGTGCGCTGCGCATCGTCGACGCCGAGGTAGAACAGCAGCCCGATGATCGCCTGCCGGTAGACGTTGTCGTTGAAGGCGCCGAAGGCCTGGGTCAGGAAGAACGGCAGGAACCGCCGTTGGGTGAGCAACGCGAACTGGTTGTGCGCCATGCCGTCCTGCTTGTCGTTTCTGGTCCGCGCGTGGATGCGCGTCTCGGGCGAAGGATTCGCGTGGGGAGCCTAACAAAAGCCCACCGGCGCGGTGTAGCGGCGCAGGCGAGGTAGCGCAAAAGTAGCCCCGGCAACGCGTGGCCCTAGACCACATCACCCGCCGAACCCCAACGCTCTCCCAATCTCCGCCACCCCCGCTTTCGCTTTTCCTCCCTTTGAAAAAGGGGGGCAGGGGGGATTTGCTTTGGCTCTTAAATCTCTTACCCCGGGTCCAGCCCGTTCCCAAAAAACCAAACCCCAACGCCCTCACCCCACCGCCGCATCCTTCCAGTCCGCCCCATGCGGCCCCTCCGCCGCCTTCTCCCGCGCCGCCCGGCTCCACTGCGGCTCCTCCCGCCAGCGCCGCGTACTGCGCTGGAAGAACTGACTGTTGGGCACCTGCAACACCGTGTCCTCGCCGCTGGCATGGCTTTCCTGCAGCGTGGTGAAGATGAAATTGATATCGACCACCCGCCCGCGCAGCCCCGGCTTGTCGCCGCCCTCCAGCACCTCGATGTAGTCGTACAGCCGGAACGGCCGCGTGGTCAGAATCAACAACGCGCAGAAAATATTCGACAACACACTCCACGCCGCGAAGAACGCCACCGCGCCGACCGCCACGAACCCGGTCAACGTCGTCCACACCACCGACCCCTCGATCCCCAAGCGATTGAGCAACAACAGCAACGCGGCGATATAGATCAGCGTGTTCAACACCCGCCGCACCCCGATCGCGAACGCCGGCGCCAGGTCGTAACGCGTCGACAGCCGCCGCAGCAGATGCCGCAACAACGTGGTCAGCAGCCACGCCCCGGCCAGAATGGCCAGCGCTTCGCCGAGTTTCGCGGCGATGTAGGCGGCCTGGGCGATGGTGGGGGACATGATGGGTTCGGTCTCTGGCTGCGGATATGGCCGAGCAGTGTACGAAAGCCGGGGTTAGCGCACCGTGCCGAAGGCGGAGTTGGCAGTAGTGGGGTCGGATTGCGATCTCGGGGGTATGGCTCCGAAACCGCGGATCGAATTGCTGGCGTGTCTGTCTTGCGATAGCGATACGGTGGCGGTGAGCCGATCTTCGCGGCCGGCGCGGCTTGCACGCACATGCGGTGCTCGTGACTTCGGCGGTTCCGTTATCTGCAAGAGCCCTCGTCGTGAAATGCCGCAGGCGGTCGCAGACGGCTATCGCTCGATTGCCTGGTACGCCTCCAGGATCGCGTCCCTGAAGGGCGTGGGCAGGGCGTCGTAGTCCTGGGCGCGATCTTCAAACTTCTCGTCTATCCAGGTGGCGGTATCGAAGCCGGTCGCCACCGCGCGCAGCACCAGCAAAGTGCAGGCGGTGAACTCGCGCTCGTGGCCCGGCTTCCAGGCGTGCGCGCACAGTTCGATCACTTCGTAGGGATGCCAGTGCTGTCCCGGGGTCAGCACACCGTGTTGCACGTCGATGAGCTGTTTCAACGCGTCGCGATGCCGCTCGACATCGACGCCGTAGTCGCTTTCGGCAATGAAGGTGAGCTCGGCGTGGGTGAGCGATTTCAGGAGGGTGTCGAGCATGGTTCCTGGCATTGGTGTCTGAGCTCGGCCGGTCGGCGACGCGGCAACGGATTGAAGGGGCGCTCAAGGCCGATTTGCCGCCACGCAGCCGGGTTGAGCGAGCGCATCTCGACCTCGCCGCGATTCACCCTGGGACGGCGGGTGGGCGCATGGTTCGCGTGTCGATCGCAACATGCCGGCGTTACGACGCATAGCCAGGCACCCGGACATCCAGGTAGTGCAGCAGATCGCCGGCTGCGTCATCCGCATGGCCCCGGACATAGGCGCTCTCGTCTTGCAGCGCGGCGGCCACCAGGGGAATGACGGTCGCCGCGTCGATGCGGCGGCAGGTGCGGGCGAGATGGCCGAATCCCAGGATGGCATTGCCCCGGACGTTGAAATGTGGATGCGATGCCAGCGAGATGCAGATCGCCTGAGCCCATGCGAAGTCCGGCGGGTCCATGCTGATCACGATGGGGACGTACAAAAGCTCCTCGGGTACGCCGCGCGCGATTACTGCCTCGACGTCGTATTCCGTCCATTCGTCTTGAAAGGGGCCCATGGCGATCACGTCGTTAATTCGGGCCAATAGGCCGTTTGGTCTCAGGCAGTTGCGAGCATTCTGCCATGGGCCGATTCCGGCGTTCGCCAATGTCGGCGTCAGGTGAATATCCGGCTTTTCTCACAATCCTGATGCGCGACGTATTTCAGCTCCAGCCAGCTCCGCCTCGATACCCTGAGCGCAACCTTGGCAAGAGGAGGTCGGTATGTCCGCAGACACCAAGACGCCGTTGGATCACGTCAATGCGACGTTGAGTCAGCTCAAGGAAATGCGCCACTACTCCAAGAACTACGTGGAGCAGTTAACCGCGCAGTGGCTGCTGTTCGATGGGGAACTGTCGAAGCTCAAGCAGGCCGAGCGAATCGAGGAATTGATGACGCGGCAGGGCGAGTTGTACGACGCGCTGGAGGCGGAGATCGCGGAGTTGGAGGAGGTGGCGGTTTCGTTGCAGCCGGTGGCTGAGGATGCAGCGAGGACGGTGCATTAGCCTGTTTGCTTGATGGCCCGGGTGGCCAAGCCGCTCCTGCTGCAATAAGAAAGACGACGGCCGGGAGAGCGAGGCTCTTCCGGCCGTTTTGATTTGGGCCGTGCGGGGGTGTGGGCTTGTCACTCAGATACCGTTGCGTCCCGCCGAGAGCGACGCGGCGCAAGCCGCCCTGGGCAGCCGTATTCAAGTAGTGAGTGGGATTTGAACGGATCGAATGGGCCGCTGCTCGCGGCGCTCCGCAGCTGGGCGGGAGCCTGTTCATCCGGGAGGGGCGAGCCGGGATCAAACACTTCGGTCCCTGCCCCTACCAACATCTTACTCCCCCGGGGGCTTGCGGCAAGTCCCGGGGCGTGGTGCTCAATCGCCGACCTGACTTGGCCGGTGGATCAGGAGGGTGCGATGAGCAGGTTGTCGTCGAAGGGTGGGGCACGCAGGTGGGTTGAGGGTGCGGCGGCGGTTTCGAAGCGGTCGCAGGCGGTCGATGCCGCGGTGTGCGAGGTTCGGGTTGCGAGCGCCGCGATGGCGATGGGAGCGTGGCGATGAACGTGCATGCGGTGGTGATCGTGGGCGGCGGCCCGACCGGGTTGATGCTGGCGGGCGAGTTGGCGTTGGCGGGGGTGGATGTCGCGGTGGTCGAGCGGCGCGCCACGCAGGAGCTGGCCGGTTCGCGCGCGGGCGGCTTGCATGCGCGCACGCTGGAGATGTTCGATCAGCGCGGGATCGTCGATCGGTTTCTCGCCGAGGGGCAGAAGGCGCAGGTCGCGGGGTTCGCCGGGGTCAAGCTGGACATCAGCGCGTTTCCAACCCGGCACAACTACGGGCTCGGGCTGTGGCAGAACCATATCGAGCGCATTCTCGCCGGCTGGGTCGGCGAGTTGCCGGTGACGTTCTATCGCGAACGCGAGGTGATGGGGTTCGCGCAGGACGACAGCGGGGTCGACATCGTGATGTCCGACGGCAAGTCCTTGCGTGCGCAGTACCTGATCGGTTGCGACGGCGGACGCAGCCGGGTGCGCAAGATCGCGGGTATCGATTTCCCGGGCTGGGACCCGACGATCAGCAGCCTGATCGCCGAAGTCGAGATGACCCAGACGCCGGAACTGGGCGTGCATCGCAGCGATCTGGGTGTGCATGCGTTCGGGCGGACCGAGTACGAAATCCGCGACGGCCAGGTGATCTACAAGGACGAGGGGCCGATCAAGGTGATGGTCACCGAGGCGAGCGTCGCGACGACCAACGATGAGCCGACCTTGGACGATCTCAGCCGGGCGTTGATCGCGGCGTGCGGCACGGATTACGGCGCGCACAGTCCGATCTGGATTTCGCGTTTCACCGATGTGAGCCGGCAGGCGGCGACGTATCGCAGCGGGCGCGTGCTGTTGGCCGGCGATGCCGCGCATGTGCATGCGCCCGATGGTGGGCACGGGTTGCAGACCGGCGTGCAGGACGCGATGAATCTGGGCTGGAAGCTGGCGCAGGTGGTCAAGGGCACCTCGCCGGACAGTCTGCTCGACAGCTATCACGCCGAGCGTCATCCGGTCGCGGCGCGGGTGCTGCGCACTACGATGGCATCGACGGCGCTGCGTCCGGCGGATGCGCGCACGACGGCGTTGCGCGACACGGTGGCCGAGTTGCTCGGCATGGAGGAGCCGTACAAGCGATTCGCCGCGATGATGACGGGGTTGGATATCCGCTACGACTTCGGCGAGGGGCATGCGTTGCTTGGGCGCCGGATGCCGGATCTCGATCTGGTGACTGCGCAGGGGCCGTTGCGGGTCTACCGTTTGCTGCATGGTGCGCGGCCGGTGCTGATCGATTTTGGCGGCGTGGGTGGTTTCGATCTGTCGGGTTGGGCCGATCGGGTTCAGGCGGTCGAGGCCGAGTACGCGGGGACGTGGGAGTTGCCTGCGCTTGGCGTGGTTGCTGCGCCGACGGCGGTGTTGGTTCGGCCGGACGGGTATGTGGCGTGGGTCGGCGAGGGAGGCCGGCAGGGGTTGGCGGAGGCGTTGACCGAGTGGTTCGGGCCGGCTGCGGTGGTGTAGCGGAGCGGCAAATCTGGCCGATGCGTCCCGGGCCTGCGGGCTCGGGCAAACGCGCAGGGCACGGTGCCGACTGTAGGAGCGGCGTGAGCCGCGACCGCGACAACGCGCTTGCGTCGTATCTGTGGTGCCGCGGTCGCGGCTTGCGCCGCTCCTACAGGGGGAAACGAGACGGCTGCGCATGGGCGGTAGCGATGGTAGGAGCGGCGTGAGCCGCGACCTCGGCATCGCGCTTGCGTCGTATTTGGGGTGTCGCGGTCGCGGCTTGTGACCGAAGGAAATCCAGTAGGACGCCGCTCCTACAGGGAGAAACGAAACGGCCGGGAAAGCGGGTGCTCTTCCGGCCGTTCCGTTTTACGTAGCGATGGGGCGCTTAAGACTTTGTGGTTTGCTGTTCGCGTTCGATCGCGCGCCAGCCGATGTCGTTGCGGTGGAACTCGCCGTCCCAGCTGATCTTGGCCAGCGCGGCGTAGGCTTCGCGCTGGGCCTGGGCGACGTCGTCGCCCAGCGCGCACACGCACAGCACGCGGCCGCCGGCGGTCAGCACGTCGCCGTTCGGGCCGAGCTGGGTGCCGGCCTGGAAGACTTTCGCGTGCGCAGGTTGCGCTGCGTCGAGGCCGTGGATGACGTCGCCGGCTTTCGGCGTGTCCGGGTAGTTCGCCGCGGCCATCACCACGCCGAGCGAGGGGCGCGGGTTCCATTGCGCTTGGGTGATGTCGAGCTTGCCGTCGAGCGCGGCTTCGACCAGGTCGAGCAGGTCCGAGTCCAGGCGCAGCATCACCGGCTGGGTTTCCGGGTCGCCGAAGCGCACGTTGAATTCGATGACTTTCGGCGCGCCGTGCGCGTCGATCATCAGGCCGGCGTAGAGGAAGCCGGTGAACGGCACGCCGTCGGCGATCATGCCGTCGACGGTCGGCATCACCACTTCGCGCATCACGCGTGCATGCACCTCGGAGGTCACCACCGGTGCGGGCGAGTAGGCGCCCATGCCGCCGGTGTTGGGGCCGGTGTCGCCGTCGAACACGCGCTTGTGATCCTGCGAGGTCGCCATCGGCAGCGCGTGCTTGCCGTCGACCATGGAGATGAAGCTGGCTTCTTCGCCGTCGAGGAATTCTTCGATCACCACGCGCGCGCCGGCCGCGCCGAAGGCGTTGCCCGAGAGCATGTCGGTGACCGCGGCTTCGGCTTCGTCCAACGTCATCGCCACGATCACGCCCTTGCCGGCGGCCAGGCCGTCGGCCTTGACCACGATCGGCGCGCCTTTCTCGCGAACGTAGGCGAGCGCGGCGTCGACCTGCGTATGCACGGCGTAGTACGCGGTCGGAATGCCGTGGCGGGCGAGGAAGTCCTTGGCGTAGGCCTTGCTGCCTTCGAGCTGGGCGGCGGCGGCGGTCGGTCCGAAGATGCGCAGGCCGGCGGCGCGGAAGCGATCGACCACGCCGGCCACGAGCGGGGCTTCGGGGCCCACGATGGTCAGCGCGACGTTTTCGTCGGCGACTAGTTTCAGCAGGCCGTCGATGTCGGTGGCGGCCACGGCGACGTTGCGGCAGCGTCCTTCGTGCGCGGTGCCGGCGTTGCCGGGCGCGACCAGCACTTCGTCGATGCGCGGCGACTGGGCGAGCTTCCAGGCCAGCGCGTGTTCGCGCCCGCCGGAACCGATGACGAGGACTTTCATGGATGCTCCTGGCCACGACGGGCCGCGATGGCGTGGAATACGCGGATTCGGGATTTTACGCGAGTGCGGGGTGGGGTTGAGCGTCGGGTGGTGATCCGTTGCCGGTGGGTGTCGGGTGTGGGTTGCGTGTCGGGCATCGGGGATGCGACGTGGGCGAGGTGGCGCGGTCGCGGCTTGCGCCGCTCCTGCAGGGCGCGGTTGTAGCCGCGAAGTCCGACTGTAGGAGCGGCGCGAGCCGCGACTGCGACACTTCGCGTGCGTCGCGATCACGATGTCGCAGCCGCAACTTGGATTATTGGATCGCCGACCCGGACACGATCACCCCATCCTTGCGCATCCGCTCGATCGCCAGATCCGCCAGGCTGTCCCACAACGGCGGCGGCAGCCGGTTCTTGCGCAGATGCCACAGCAAGGCGATCGATTGCGAACGGCCTTCGCGCCAGGTGAGCGTCGCGCGCCAGGACGGTTGCAGGGTCTTCGGGTCCAGCAGTTCGACCCGGTAGTGCTGCTCGCTGACGATGCGGCCGTCGTACTGCAGGTCCTGCAGCGCGACCCGCAGCACCGGCGCGTTGAATTCGCGCAGGCGGTGCAGGGTGTCGGTCTGGTACTGCGCCGCGGCGTTGCGATCGGCGGCGCGGGCGGTCTGGCCGAAGCGTTCTTCGTCGCTGCGCGCGGCGTAGTCGCGGGTGGTGTAGCCCAGTTGTCCGAAGCGCTTGGCCAGTGCGCGCGCGACCTGCACGGTGTAGTCGCGGCGCAGGCCGGCGCCGATCTCCAGCGAAACGTCCGGCTCGACCACCAGCACCGCGACCGACGCGCCGTCGATGCGGTAGTCGCCGAGCGTTTCGCTGTCGACCGCCTGCCGGCGCGTGTACTGCCACGCGCCCCAGATCGCCATCACCACAAGCAACACCGCGATCACCGTGAGCTTGCGCGCGATCGAACGGCCGAGGTTGCGGCCCAACGACGGCCGGCCGCTCAGGCCGGTCGCAACATCGAGCTCGGCCCTTGACCCCGAGGCACCTGACTTGGAAGTGCCGGGCTGGGAGGAGTCGGAATCAGAAGGATCGGACATAAGCGATCAAGCGCCGCCGCGACCGCCGAAGCGATCGCGGCCGCGCCCACCCTCGAGGTCAATGACGGAAATGACGCACGCCGGTGAACACCATCGCCAGGCCGTGTTCGTCGGCGGCGGCGATCACTTCGTTGTCGCGCATCGAGCCGCCGGGCTGGATCACCGCCTGGATGCCGGCCGCGGCCGCGGCGTCGATGCCGTCGCGGAACGGGAAGAACGCATCCGACGCCATCACCGAACCCGGCACGACCAGGCCGGCTTCCTCGGCCTTGAGCGCGGCGATCTTCGCGCTGACCACGCGGCTCATCTGGCCGGCGCCGATGCCGATGCTGCGGTGGTCGCGCGCATAGACGATGGCGTTGGACTTGACGAACTTGGCGATGCGCCAGGCGAACAGCAGGTCGCTGAGCTGGGCATCAGTCGGGGCGAGTTTGCTGACCACTTTCAACTCGTCGCGGCCGACTTCGCGCAGGTCCGCGCTCTGCACCAGCAGGCCCGAGCCGATACGCTTGATGTCCTGCAAGTTGCGGCCGTCGCCGTGCGCGATGCGCAGCACGCGCACGTTGGCCTTCTTCTTGGCGTAATCGATCGCCGCGTCGTCGTAGTCCGGCGCGATCAGCACCTCGACGAACTGGCGGTCGAGGATGACCTTGGCGGTGGCGGCGTCGAGCCGGGTGTTGAAGGCGATGATGCCGCCGAAGGCGGAGGTCGGGTCGGTCGCATACGCCAACTCGTAGGCGTCGCCGCAGGCCACGCCCTGCGCCACGCCGCAGGGGTTGGCGTGCTTGACGATCACGCAGGCGGGGGTTTCGAACTGGCGCACGCATTCCCAGGCCGCGTCGGCGTCGGCGAGGTTGTTGTAGCTCAGTTCCTTGCCCTGCAACTGGGTGAAGGTGGCCAGGGTGCCGGGCAGCGGGTTCACGTCGCGGTAGAACGCGCCGAGCTGGTGCGGGTTTTCGCCGTAGCGCAGGTCCATGACCTTGACGAAGCTGGCGTTGTGCTGGGCCGGGAAGGCCTGCGCACTGCCGTCCTCGGCGATCGCCGAGAGGTGGTTGCTGATCGCGGCGTCGTACTGGGCGACGCGGTTGAACGCGGCCACCGACAGGGCGAAGCGGGTCTTGCCGCTGAGCGCGCCGTCGTTGCCGTTCAATTCCTCGATCAGGCCGGCGTACTGGGCCGGATCGGTCGCGACCGCGACGCGGGCGAAGTTCTTCGCCGCCGAGCGCAGCATCGCCGGGCCGCCGATGTCGATGTTCTCGATGATGTCGTCGAAACGGCTGGCCGGGTTGGCGGCGACTTTCTCGAACGGGTAGAGGTTCAGCACCAGCAGGTCGATCGCGGCGATGCCGTGCTGGGCCATCACCGCGTCGTCGGTGCCGGCGCGGCCGAGCAGGCCGCCGTGGACGAGCGGATGCAGGGTCTTGACCCGGCCGTCCATCATTTCCGGAAAGCCGGTGACCTCGGACACGTCGCGCACGGCCAGGCCGGCGTCGCGCAGGGCCTTGGCGGTGCCGCCGGTGGACAGCAGTTCGACCCCGCGCGCGGCCAGGGCCTGGGCAAGTTCGAGGAGGCCGGTCTTGTCGGACACGGACAGCAGGGCGCGGCGGATGCGAACCGGCGCGCCGGTCGAGGTATCGGAGGTCATTCGGGGAAGGGGGCAGCGGAAGGGCGCGGGAATTATAGCGGGGGTGGGCCGCCGGGCCGGCCCGTTCAGGCCCGGATCGCGCGTCGTCGGCCACTGCGGCCCGCGCGATCGCGACGCAAGGCCGCCGCGGGGCCGCTGCCGGCACCGCCACGCTGATCCGGCGGGCCAGTATTTCGATACCGCGCGCATCCGCGGGCACGGGGACCGCGATCGTTGTCCGCAGCCGCTAAGCTGATCGACGATGCCCGCCAGGGCTTTGGGAACGCACAGGGAATGGCTTCGATCTACGCTTTGAAAGGACGCTTCCAGGGACTGCTGCGGCCGCTGGTGCGGCGCCTGTACGCGCTGGACGTCACCGCCAACCAGGTCACCACCGCCGCGGCGGTCGTCTCGCTCGGCGTGGCCGCGCTGGTGTACTGGGGCGCGCCGATGCGGCCGTGGCTGTTCGCGCTGCTGCCGCTGTGGATGTTCGCGCGCATGGCGATGAACGCGATCGACGGCATGCTGGCGCGCGAGTTCGGCCAGCAGTCGCGGCTGGGCGCCTACCTCAACGAACTGTGCGATGTGGTGTCCGACAGCGCCTTGTACCTGGCCTTGTTCGCGGTGGCCGGCCTGCATCCGGCGCCGTTGCTGGCGTTCGTGCTGCTGGCGGCGCTGACCGAATACGCCGGCGTGCTCGGGCCGATGATCGGCGCGCCGCGCCGCTACGACGGGCCGATGGGCAAGAGCGACCGCGCGTTCGTGGTCGGTCTGCTGGGGGTGTTGCTTGCATTGGGTTGGATCGGTGCGCGCGGCGCGGAACTGATCTTGATCGTGGCCGGCGTGCTGTGCGTGTTGACCGTGGTGCGCCGCGTGCGCGCCGGTTTGCGGCATGATGCCGCGCAGGATGCCGCAGTAACGCAACAGGGAGAAGGTTGATGAGGGAAGTACAGGAACGCCAGTTCGCCAGTTTCGACGGCACCTCGCTGTTCTATCGGTATTGGCCCGCGAGCGCGCCGGTCGCCGGCCAGCCGCGCCGCGCGATCGTGCTGCTGCATCGCGGCCACGAGCACTCCGGCCGGGTCCAGCATCTGGTCGCCGAGTTGGGCATGGAGGATGTCGACTTCTTCGCCTGGGACGCGCGCGGCAACGGCCGCTCGCCCGGCGAGCGCGGCGATGCGCCCGGTTTCGACGCGCTGGTGCGCGATCTGGACCGTTTCGTCGCTCATATCGGCGCCAGCCACGGCATATCGGTCGAAGACACCGCGCTGATCGCGCAAAGCGTCGGCGCGGTGGTCGCCGCGACCTGGGTCCACGACTACGCGCCGCGCCTGCGCGCGCTGGTGCTGGCCTCGCCGGCGTTCAAGGTCAAGCTGTACGTGCCGCTGGCGGTGCCGGGCCTGAAGCTGATGCAGAAGCTGCGCGGCAATTTCTTCGTCAACAGCTACGTCAAGCCGCAGTGGCTGACGCATGATCCGGAGCGCGTGGAGAGCTATCGCACCGATCCGCTGATCACCCGGCCTATTTCGGTGCGGGTGTTGCTGGGCTTGTACGAGGCTTCAGACCGTATTGTGGCTGACGCGCAGGCTATAACAGTTCCGACGCAACTCTTGGTCTCGGGTTCGGACTTCGTCGTGCATCGCGGCCCGCAGGACCGGTTTTACGAGCGCCTGGGATCGAGCATCAAGGAACGCCATCTGCTGCAAGGGTTCTATCACGACACCCTGGGCGAGAAGGGCCGGGCCGCCGCGATCAACCGCATCCGCGCGTTCGTGCAGGCGCGTTTCGCCGAACCGCTGCGCCGCGCCGATCTGCTCGACGCGCACCGGCACGGCCCGAGCTTCGAGGAATCGGAAAAACTCTCGTGGCCGCCGGAGCGCTGGTCGCTGGCCGACCTGCGCTGGCGCTTCACCCGCGCCGGGCTGCGCTTCGGCGGCAAGTTCTCCGAAGGCATCAAGCTCGGCCTGGACACCGGCTTCGACTCGGGCAGCAGCCTGGACTACGTCTACCGCGACGAGGCGCGCGGCAAGGGGCCGCTGGGGCGGATGATCGATCGCAACTACCTCGACGCGATCGGCTGGCGCGGCATCCGCGTGCGCCGCCTGCATATGCATGAACTGCTGCGCGAAGCGATGACGCGCCTGCGCGCGGCGTCGATGCCGGTGCATGCGGTCGATATCGCCGCCGGTCACGGTCGCTATGCGCTCGAAGCGCTGGCCGGCGGCAACGAGCACGCCGATTCGATCCGCCTGCGCGACTACAGCGAGCTCAACGTCGACAAGGGCCGCGCCTTGATCGACACCCTCGGCGCCGGCGCGCTCGCGCGCTTCGACCAGGGCGACGCGTTCGACCGCAACGCGCTGGCCGCGCTCGATCCACGGCCGACCCTGGCGGTGGTGTCGGGCCTGTACGAGCTGTTTCCCGACAACGCGCTGGTGCGGCGCTCGCTCGAAGGCCTGGCCGCGGCGGTGCCGCCGGGCGGTTTCATCGTCTACACCGGCCAGCCCTGGCATCCGCAACTGGAGTTCATCGCCCGCGCGCTGACCAGCCACCGCGGCGGCGAAGCCTGGGTGATGCGTCGGCGCAGCCAGCAGGAGATGGACGATCTGGTGCGCGCGGCGGGCTTCGTCAAGATCGATCAGCGCATCGACGCCTGGGGCATCTTCACCGTATCGCTGGCGCAGCGGGTCGACGCATGACCGCTGCGACCGCGCGGCGTCCGTGGGGGCGGGCGCTGCTGTGGCTGATCTTCCTCGGGCCGCTGTTCTTTCTGAGCTACGGCTACGCCAACTCGGTCGCGGCCGCGCGCGTCGACGTACCCAGCATCGTGTTCGACTGGGAACGGGCGATGCCGTTCTGGGCCTGGACGATCGTGCCGTACTGGTCGATCGACGTGTTCTACGGGATCTCGCTGTTCGTCTGCCGCGACCGGCGCGAACTCGATACCCAGGCGCTGCGACTGCTGAGCGCGCAGGTCGTCGCGATCTCGTGTTTCCTGTTGTTCCCGCTGCATTTCAGCTTCACCCGACCGGAGACGGGCGGCGTGTTCGGTTGGTTGTTCGACGTGCTGCTGGGCTTCGACAAGCCGTTCAACCAGGCGCCGTCGCTGCACATCGTGCTGCTGATCGTGCTGTGGGTGCGTTTCGCCCAGCACTTGAACGGCGTGTGGCGCTGGATGTTGCACCTGTGGTTCGCGCTGATCGGCCTATCGGTGCTGACCACCTATCAGCATCACTTCATCGACTTGCCCACCGGCGTGCTGGCCGGTTGGCTGTGCGTGTGGCTGTGGCCGGAACGCGCCGCCGCGCCGTGGCGGCACGCGGCGCTCGCGCGCGATCCGCAGCGCTGGAAGCTCGCGCTGATCTATCTGGCCGGCGCTGGCGCGTGCGCGTATGCCGCGATCGCGTTCGGCGGGATCGGCCTGTGGTTGCTGTGGCCGGCGCTGTCGTTGCTGCTGGTGGCGCTGAACTACGCCGTGCTCGGCGCGGGCGGCTTCCAGAAACGCGACGAAGGCCGGCTGAGCACGGCGGCGTGCTGGCTGTATGCGCCGTATCTGCTGGGCGCGTGGCTCAATTCGCGCTGGTGGACGCGCAACGCGCCGCAGCCGGTGTGGGTGATCGACGAAGTCTGGCTGGGCCGGGTGCCCGGCCGCGGCGAACGCGACGGCTATGCGCGGGTGGTCGATGTCAGCGCGGAGTTGCCGTTGCGGTCGTGGCGATCGGGCGACGTGGTCCGGCCGATGCTGGACTTGGTCGCGCCGAGCGCCGAGCAGTTGCGCGCGGCCGCCATCGATATCGAATCGATGCGGGGGCACGGCGAGATTCTGGTCTGCTGCGCCCTGGGCTATTCGCGCAGCGCGGCCGTGGTCGCGGCCTGGCTGCTGCACAGCGGCCGCGCGGTCACGGTGGACGAGGCGATCGCGATCCTGCGCAAGGCGCGGCCGGCGATCGTGCTGCGCGACCGGCATCGGCGCGCGCTGGGCTTGATGACGCGTGAAGCGGCGACGGCGCGCACGCAGGTTCCGGATGGACACGCCGCATGAGCGATACGCAAACGCCACCGCCGAACGGCAACCCCGATGCGACGACGGCCTTCGACCTGCGCGCGATGGCCTCGCTGCTGGCGCAGGGCCGGCATCTGCGCAGCGCTTCGCTGATCGTGCTGGCGGCCACCTTGCTGGGTCTGGTGTGGCCCGATGCGGGCGCGGATGCCATGCCGGCGTGGTTGCTGCTGAGCCTGTGCGCCGGGCTGGCGCAGTTGTATTACGCGCTGCGGGTGGATTTCGACGCGAAGCTCCTGGCCGCGCTGGCCGACCACGGCGATGGCGCCAACGCCGGCATGCACGCCGCGCAACGTCTGGACGCGAGCCTGATCGCGCTGGGCCTGTTGCCGCGCGACCGCGCCGGTCGCGACTGGCCGGCGCGCTGGCGCGGCGCGCGTGGGTTGCTGCGCAATCAGGCGTTGTGCCTGCTGGCCCAATTGGCGATGCTGGTCGCGGCCTATGGGCGGGTGTGGCTATGAGCGAAACGGGGATGGACGAGAACGTGTGGACCGCGCCGCGGCGCGCGCTGTGGCAGCGCCTGCACCAATACGATTTCGGCGGCGAACACCACGAGGCCTTTCTGACCCGCGTCGCCCACACCTGCCAGACCACCCGCGAGGGCGCGCAGGCGGCGCTGGAGGAATACCGGCGCTTCTGTTTTCTCGCGATCGCCGCCGGCCATGCGGTCACGCCGAGCGAACTGATCGATCAGGTCTGGCACGCGCACATGACCGACACCCGCGACTACTGGCAGCGCTTCTGTCCGCAGGTGCTCGAACAATCGCTGCACCATGCGCCCTCGCTCGGCGGCGCGCAGGAGCAGGAGCGGCATCAACAGCAGTACCGCGAGACCTGGATCAGCTACGAGCGTTTCTTCGGCGATCCACCGGCGGCGCAATGGCCGTATCCGACGCTGTCGCGCGCGGCGCAGGCCGCGACCGCGCAGCCGTCTTCGGGCCGGCGCACGCCGTTGCGATTCGTCACGCCGTGGACCTCGCCGCCGCGCGGCGCCGGTCGCTGGGTGTGGATCTGGAGCGTCGCCTGCGCCGCGGCCTATGCCTGGGGCGTGTCGGTGTCGACGGACTTCGACCCGCTGCAATGGCGCGGCTCTCAGTTTCTCGCGTTCTACATCGCCGCGATCGGCTGCGTGTTCACGCTCGGCGGCGCATTGGAGCGGCGCGTGCGCGGCGCCAACCGGCGCGGCAGCGTCAAGGGCGAGGACCCGGTCGAACTGGGCTTCCTCGCCGACGGCGCCGAACGCGCCGCGGACGTGGCGATCGTCGAACTGCTCGACCGCGATGCCCTGCGCCTGGATTTCGCCGGTCACGCCCGCGACGCGGCGCGCAGCGGCGCCTGGCTGCGCGCGAACCCGGACGGCGGCAAACCGCCTCTTTCCGAATCGCTGCGCGAAGCCATGTGGATCGTGCAGCGCCGGCAGAATCTCGACGACGCCCTCGGCGCGCTCAAGCAGCACTACGCCGGATTGGGCGAGCACCTGCAGCGCAAGGGATGGTGGATGAGTTCGGGACGGGCCTTGTGCGCGCGTCTGATGGGTACGCTGCCGATCGTCGCCTTGATCGGATTCGGCCTGGGCAAGATTTTCATCGGCCTGGAGCGCGGCAAGCCGGTGGGCTTCCTGGTGGTGCTCACCGCGTTCGCGGGTGTGCTGGCGCTGGTCCGCTGGGCCTACGCCAAGCGGCGTTCGCGCGCCGGCGACTGGGCGCTGCACGATGCCGACCGCGCCATGGCCAAGCGCCGCGAATCCAGCGACGCCGAGGCCGGCGCGCGGGTCGCGTTGATGGGCACGGCGGGCCTGATCGACAGCGCGCTGGTCGATTACCACACCCTGCGCACGCCGGTGTCCAGCAGCAGCGACGGCAGCGGCGGCAGCAGCAGTTGCGGCAGCAGTGGCAACAGCGGCGGTAGCAGCGACAGCGGCGGCAGCAGTTGCGGGTCCAGCGGCTGCGGCGGTTGCGGCGGCGGTGGCGATTGAACGGAGCGACAGCATGAGCGACCCCCACGATCCCCGGCCGTCCGACGAGCGCGCGCCGGCGCCGTCCGCATCGGGCGAACCGCCGCGACCGGACTGGCGCATACGCCTGGCCGCGCGGCTGCGTTCGCGCGGCGCCACGCCCAACGGCATCTCTTTGTTCGCGATCGGTCTGGCCGCATTGGCCGGGCTGTCGTTCTTCTTCGCCCTGCGCGACCCGCCGCTGGCCGGCGTGGTGCTGCTGTTGTTCGCGGCGGTTTGCCTGCAAGGGCGGATGCTGTGCAATCGGCTCGACGGTCTGCTCGCGCGTCGCGGCGGCATGGTCGGCAAGGCCGGCGAGGTCTACAGCGATGCGCCCGACCGGCTCGCCGATGCGTTGATTTTCCTCGGCGTCGGTTACGGCCTAGCGCCGTGGCTGAGTTGGGCCAGCGACCTGGGCTGGGCGGCGTCGCTGCTGTCGGTCGGTACCGCTTACGTGCGCGTGCTCGGCCTGGCCTGCGGCTTGCGCGAGCACGCGCAGGGGCCGATGTCGCGGCGCATGCGCATGATCGCGATGAGTCTGGCCGCGCTGTTGTCGGCGATCGGGCTGGCCTTGGGATGGACGCAGTGGGTCGAAGCCTTGCTCGCCGCCGCCCTGGCCGCGGTCGCGCTCGGCGCGGCCTGGACCATCGCCTTGCGCCTGCGTTCGATCGTGCGCGAATTGGAGGCCAGATGATTTCGAACCTGCTCGCCAGCAGCTTCAGTGGCGCGATCCGCGCGCTGACCGGTGCGCGCGCGCTGTGGCGCTGCTCGCCGTCGTCGGACCACCGCGTGTACTACGGCAACCATGTCAGCCACGGCGATTTCGTGATGATCTGGTCGGCCCTGCCGCCGGCGTTGCGGCGCGAGGTGCGGCCGGTGGCCGGCGCCGATTACTGGCAGCGCGATGCCTTGCGTCGCTATCTGATCCGCGAAGTGTTCAACGGCGTGTTGATCGAGCGCGACCCGGCCCAGCGCAAGCGCGACGCGATCGACACCTTGTGCGAGGCGGTCGACGGCGGCAGTTCGCTGATCCTGTTTCCCGAAGGCACGCGCAACCAGGGCGAGGAGCCGCTGCTGCCGTTCAAGAGCGGGCTGTATCACCTCGCGCACCGGCGGCCCGAGCTCGAATTCGTGCCGGTGTGGATCGACAACCTCGCCCGGGTCATGCCCAAGGGCAAGGTCCTGCCGCTGCCGCTGCTGTGCACCGCGACCTTCGGCGAGACCTTGCGTCTGCACGCCGACGAAGACAAACAGGCGTTTCTCGATCGCGCGCGCAACGCCTTGCTGGCCTTGTCCGAGCACGGCTCGGGCCATGCCGCGGGCAGCGCTGCGACCGGCGACGCGAACACCCGCCACGGAGCGGCGGAATGAACGATCTGATCGGTTTCGTGCGCGAATGGCCGCACTCGGTGTTGTTGTTCGCCGGCGTCGCCGGGGTGTTGCTGATCGCGACCGCGATCGCCGAGTGGCTGCGCTGGAAGACCCGCGATGCGCCCAGCCAGGTGGTCGCCAACCTGGTCGCGCGCATTCGCGCATGGTGGGTGATGGCGATCGTGGTCGGGCTCGCGTTCGCGATCGGCCGGGTCGGCATGATCGTGCTGTTCGCGATCGTCTCGCTGTTCGCGCTGCGCGAGTTCATCACACTTACCCCGACCCGGCGCAGCGATTACTACGCCTTGCTCGCGGCGTTCTACGTGGCGCTGCCGTTGCAGTACTGGCTGGTCTATATCGACTGGTACGGGCTGTACACGTTGCTGATCCCGGTCTACGCGTTCCTGCTGCTGCCGATCCTGTCGACCATCGGCGGCGACACCACGCGTTATCTGGAGCGCACCGCCAAGGTGCAGTGGGGGCTGATGATCTGCGTGTTCAGCATTTCCCACGTGCCGGCGCTGATCAATCTGCATATTCCCGGTTACGAGGGACGCAATCTGCTGTTGATCGCGTTCCTGGTGATCGTGGTGCAATCCTCGGACGTGTTGCAGTACGTCTGGGGCAAGCTGTGCGGCAAACGCTTGATCGCGCCGAAGCTGTCGCCGTCGAAAACCGTCGAAGGCTTCGTCGGCGGCGTCGCGTCGGCGACCGCGCTGGGCGCGGCGTTGTGGTGGATCACGCCGTTCACGCCGTTGCAGGCGGCGGCGCTGGCGCTGGTCATCAACCTGATGGGCTTCTATGGCGGCCTGGTGATGTCGGCGATCAAGCGCGATCGCGGGATCAAGGATTGGGGCCACATGATCGAAGGCCACGGCGGCGTGCTGGACCGTCTGGACTCGGTATGTTTCGCCGCCCCGGTCTTCTTCCATTTGATTCGGTATTGGTGGGTGTAGCCGACGCGCTTGCGAGCCATTGGCTCGCGCGTCGGCTACACGACCGGCCAAGGATGGCCGGGCCGGGCAATCCGAAGCCCGCGCCAGTTGCGCCATGGATGGCAACGCGTTTCAGAAAGAAGCGCCGTACGCGCGCACCACGCACGCGCGCAGGTTCGGTTACACGACCGGCCAAGGATGGCCGGGCCGGGCAATCCGAAGCCCGCGCCAGTTGCGCTATGGATGGCAGCGCGTTTTTGGAAGAAGCGCCGTACGCGCGCACCACGCATGCGCCAGTCCGGCAGCACGACCGGCCAATCCAAAGCCCGCGCTCGTCGCGCCATAGATGGCAACGCGATCATCGCAAACCCGACGTACGCTAGCCGCCCGCCCGAGCAAGAAACGCGGTCCCTTGATCCGGCGCCACAACCAACAAGCAGCAACCCCGCAGAGCCCCCAATGACCTCACCCTCGCTGCAAATGGACGACGCCGTCTACGAACGCTTGAACCGGCTATGCGAGGCGGGCAACAAAGCGGTCGGCGAAGGGCGCTTCGACGCCGCGGTGACCTGCTTCAACGACGCCTGGGAATGGGTGCCCGAACCGAAGAAGGATTGGGAAGCGTCGACCTGGATCCTCACCGCGATCGGCGATTGCTACTTCCGTCTGCGCGATCTCAAGTCCGCGCGTCCGGTGCTGGAATACGCGCTGCGCTGCCCGGGCGGGCCGGGCAATCCCTTCATCCATCTGCGTCTGGGGCAGGTATTGCTGGACGCCGGCGAGCCCGATGCGGCTGCCGACGAACTGATGCGCGCGTACATGGGCGGCGGCGCGGAACGGTTCGCCGAAGACGATCCCAAGTATCTGGCGTTTCTGGCGACTCGCGCACAGCTGTAACTGCCGGCGGGGAACGCGGACGGCGCCGCTTGTTCCAACCGGCGCTCGCAACTTCTTGTGCAGGGCCGCGTGACGAATGCGCGCCATCTCCGCGGAGCGGCTGTAGTTGCGATCGCAATGCTGGCGCACTTCGGCATTACTTCAGCGATCGGCGGGATTTCCAGTTCGCGCAGCGCATTCGAAAATCGACAGCCAAGCCAAGCCAAGCCAAGCCAAGCCAAGCCGAGCCAAGCCGAGCCAAGCCGAGCCAAGCCAAGCCGAGCCGAGCGACGCAGCTATCGCCTCAACTCCAATCGAACGTCAACAACGCCAGTTGTTCGACCGGCTCGTAGAACAGCACGATCAAGTCCGCGCCGGTATGCCGGTAGTGCCAACCCGGCACCGAGGCCACGTGTTCGAAACGACGGCCGCTCGGGCTCAGCGGCCACACCACGTCCTCGCCGTGCTCGCCCGCGCCGACGCCGTGTTCGAGCGGGAATTCCACCGTCTCTTCCCAGTTGTAGCCCGATTCGGCGACGCCGCCGAGCTGGGTGAGCAACTCCTGCGGCGTCGCGTCTTTGGACGGGCCGTTGCCGAAGCGGTTGAGCCGCACCAGCCGGCCGTGCTCGCGGTAGTGGTCGCGCGATGCCTGGTAGGCGCGGTTTTCGATTTCGTAATGCCGTTCCAGCTCGGCGCGTTCCGCGTGCAGCTCCGCGGGTGTCTGTTCGAGGCTGCGTTCGAGCAGGAAATAGCGCGGATCGCCGAGCAGGCGGTAACGGCCGTCTTCGACCGCGAAACCGATCCAGTTGCTGCGCAGCAGCGGCGCGTGGAATTCGTCTTCGGTGTACTGACCGACCAGGCCGTCGCAGGGCTCCAGCGGGCTGAGCAGGTGCAGCCAGCCCGACCATTGCGGCCGCACCGCGGCCAGGTCGATCGATACCAGCGGATGCAGGTGCCGGGCCAGGGTTTCCTGGCCGGGCGCGAACACGTCCTCGGCGTCCGGGAACGGGCGCAGGACCGCGCCGGGCTGGGTGAGATCGTGCATCGGCATGCATTCCATGCAATGAAGTCGCGGCGATGATCGCATGCCGCCGATGGCCTCGGTCGCGGTGTGCCGTCGCCGAGAAAACAAGACGGGTTCGGCAAAGCGAACGGCGCGACGCGGCGTGTGGTCCGGCGCAAACGGTGCGGACTTCGGCGCGGGCGGCGAAGTCGGCCGGGCGCTTATTCCAGCCCGTACTCGCGTAGCTTCTTGCGCAGGGTGGCGCGATGAATGCCCAGCATCGCCGCGGCGCGGCTCTGGTTGCCGTCGCAATGCTGCAGCACTTCGGCGAACAGCGGGATTTCCAGTTCGCGCAGCGCGATTTCGTACAGGTTTTCGGTGCCGCTGCCGTTGAGGTCGCCCAGGTAACGACGGATCGAAGTCGCGACGTGATCGCGCAGCGGCACCCGGGGTCCGGTGCGGGCGGCTTCGTTGCGGTCGTTGAGTGCGTTCAAGTGCTTCCCCGTAGCAGGTTTCCGTCGGCCGGGATGTGCCAGTTGCGCACTGCGCGCAGTGACGACGGGACCGGGAGTCTAGCGCGCCGGGGTCGCGGCAGACAACGCGACGGCGTTAATTTCAACGGAAATCGAAGGTGAACGCGACCACGTGCGGGGCCGGTTCGAGCACGTCGAACTGCACCGCGGCGCTCTGCCCCGGCGCGATCCGTTCGTCCGCCCGAAACCCCTTGCGGTAATCCCTTGGAGAGAACGCGCGCTGGCCGACCCGGCGGCCATCGACGTCCTCCAGACTCAGCACCAGGGTCGGCCACGGTTGCGCCCAGCGCGCGTCGTTGCGGAAGCTGGCATTGACGCGCAATACGCCGGCGCGGTCTGCGACCGGCAGCACGTTGCGGTTGAGCATGGTCAACGCGGTCGGTTCGTGCCACGGCGGAATCTCGCAGGCGAGCACGCCGCACAGCTGCGCGAGCAGCGGCCGCCAGCGCGCGTCGGCGGCGAGTTCGTCGCGTTGCGCGAGCAGCAATTGCAGGACCAGCGCGATCGCCAGTACGCCGATCAGCAGCGGACCGCTCCAATGCCGCCGCGGTGTCGCCGCGCTGGCGCGCGCGTGCTGGCGGGCGAAGCTCGGCGCGCGCCGGGCCGTGGTCACCGCGGTTTCGGATTTGCCGGCGCGCTTGGCGGTGCGTTTGCGTTCGATCGGCACGGCGGCGCTGAGCGGGGTCAGCGCGGCGTCGGCCGGTGGCGATGCGGTAGCCGGCGTTGCCGGTGGCGTGGACGGAATATCGTCCGCGGCGATGTCGCTGCTCGGTGCGGCGTCGGTGCTCGCATCGGCAACGGAATCGGTAATGGAATCGGCAGTTTGATTACCGACCTCGGCCGCCGCCGGAACATCGATCGCGCGCGTCGATGCCGAAGGCGCAGCGGGAATCTCAACAGGACTCTTGTGCGGTTTCTTGCGCAACACGCTGGCGATGTCGTCGATGTCGGCAGCGACGTTCGCCGTCGTCGCCGCGACCGGCGTGCTCTGCGGCGCGACCGCATGCGCGTCTTCGTTCGGCGCTTGCGCCGCGCTCGCCGCATCGTCGTCGCCGTTCGCCACGTCCTGCGATTGCAGCGCGCCGGCGCAGCGCGGACAGGTCCGGGTCGGACCGTCCTGGGCCACGACCAGCGCAACCAGATAACCGCAGTGAGGGCAGGCGACGAACATTGGCCTTATTCCATCATGCCGTCGCGCTCAGCGCCGACGTATGCCTGTGACGCGCATCCAGTCTTCGAGACGGTCGGCGCGCAATTGTTCGAAGTCGGCCGCGTAACGCGCGAGCACCTCGTCTTCCTGGCCGGCGAGGATGCCCGACAAGGCGATGCGTCCGCCCGGTGCGAC
This sequence comes from Lysobacter capsici, assembly GCF_018732085.1. NCBI lineage: Bacteria > Pseudomonadati > Pseudomonadota > Gammaproteobacteria > Lysobacterales > Lysobacteraceae > Lysobacter > Lysobacter capsici. Next base: position 954,671 of record NZ_CP076103.1, read on the forward strand.
CCGTGCGGCCAGGGTGTCGGCGAGCGCGATCAAGGCCGAGGCGAGGATGTTGGCGACCACCACCGGGTACTGCGCGAGCGGTTCGTCGGGCGGCAGATGCACCTCGATGCGTTCGGCCACGCCGTTGCGCTGCGCGTTGTCGTCGGTGGCGAGCAGGGCCTGCGGGTCGTTGTCGACGCCGACCGCGTGCGCGGCGCCGAGCTTGAGCGCGGCCAGGGCGAGGATGCCCGAGCCGCAGCCGAAATCGAGCACGCGGCGGCCGGCGAGTTCGCCCTCGTCGGCCAGGCCGTCGAGCCAGCCCAGGCACAGCGCGGTGGTCGGATGGGTGCCCGAGCCGAACGCCAGGCCCGGGTCCAGCCGCACCACCGCGGCGTCGGCCGCGTCGGCGCCGTCGGGCAGGTCGTGATTCCACGGCACGATCCAGGTACGGCGGCCGAACTGCAGCGGCACGTACTGGTCCATCCACGCGCGTTCCCAGTCCTGGTCCTCGACCTGGCGGAAACGCACCTGGGTCCATTCCAGGCCCGGATCGAACGACTCCAGCGCGGCCAGCAGCACCAGCGCGTCGGCGTCGTGCGGGAACAGCGCGCTGAGCACCATCGACTGCCATAGCGGGATTTCGCCGACGCCCGGTTCGAGGATGGCGTGCTCGTTGCTGGTGTCGGCATCGGCGTCGAGCATGGTCACCGCGAGCGCGCCGACGTCGTCCAGCGCGGCTTCGTAGCGCGGTTGTTCGGCTTCGCTGCAGCGCAGGGTCAGTTCGAGAAAGGGCATCGTGCGGGCGGCGAATGAAAGCGGCGGCCATTATTGACCCGTTTCGCGGCGATCAGATAGCGTGCGCGCACATTCAAGGAGCAATGCGCCATGGAATCCACGCCGATCCGCCGTTCGTTCCTCGTCGCCGCTCGCGGCGTGCCGTCTTTGCGGCCGCTGGCCTGGGCCGTGGCTGCGCTGATCGCGCTGGGCGCATCGGCCTGCAACCGCGAAGGTACGGCGACCTCGGCGGCGCCCGCCGCGCCGGCGGGCGCGACGCCGGCAGCCACCACGCCGGCCGCCAAGGGCCTGACGGTCAAGGGCGAGGTCGACGGCCTGCGCCTGCGCCTGATCGACGCGCTGCCGCCGCTGCCCAAGGCCGCGGCCGACAGCGGCGAAGCCTCCGGCGACTGCGCGCAGGCGACGGTCTCGGCCGAGGCGCGCGCGGCCGAGGCGGCCGGCTGGACGGTGTTCGCCGAACGCGACTGGGCCGGTTACCGCGCCGTCGGCGTGGCCCGCGCCGGCACTCACCTGGCCGGCATGGGCTGCGTGTTTCCGGACGGACAGGTGCTGCTGTTCCGCGACGGCCGGCCGGTCGTGCAGGTGGTCGACACCCAGGCGGGCCAGGAGGCGTCCGACAGCGGCCTGCAGTCGCTGGAGGACGGCGTTCCCGGTCCCTCGGCCGAATCGAGCCAGCTGGCCCGGCGCGACGATGCCGATGCCGAATTGCGGGTCGGCGACTGGAACGGCCGCCAGCTTGCGCGAATCGTGGTCGGTGCCGACGGCGGTCTGGAACTGACCGCTTTGCCGGCCATGGACAGCTTCTGCGGCCAGCGCGCGAAACTGCCGCGGCTCGAAGCGCTGGCGCTGCCGCTCGCGCGCGAGCGCCTGCTCGCGCAGGGCTGGCAGGCGCGCCCGTCCGACCCCGCCGCCGACGAGGGCGAGGACGGCATGCGCGACGCCTTACGCGGGCTCGGCTTCCCCGAGGTCGAAGGCTGCGCCGGCACCGGCATGGGCTACTGCAACTACCACTATCGCAACGCCGCCGGCGACGCGCTGCAGTTGACCACCGCGGGCGAGTACGTCCCGGCCGGCGTCGACCAGGCCGAAGCCAACTGGCCCAACGTGGCCGGCTATTCGGTGCTGTGCGCCGCCCCGGCGGCCGGCTGAGCCCCGTTCAGGCGACAAACCGGCTCGCTTCGGCACCAGCCCGGTCCCTCGGCGGTCGCACATTCCAAAGGGTGACACTCATCACTTATTGAGTGTCGATGGGCATCTGCGCGGCGCTTGACTTATTATCGACGCCTTAACGATGCGCCGCCGGCGCCGGACGGGTCCCTGCGACCGGTCCGACGGGGCGGGCATCGCGTCCGCGCCGCGGACGATCGGCACCGCGCCGGTCGCTCGCATCGCGGTCACGCCAACCCGGGTCGCGAGTCACGCACTTGATGTCCGATACCTACACGTCCGGCTACAAGCAAGCCCCGCGCGGACCGCGCGCGGCCTGGCGTGTGGGCGGGCGTTCGCTGGTCGCGATCGTCGGCCTGGCCTTGCTGGCCGGCGCGTTCGTCTACGCCAGCCGGCGCGGCCCCGACGATGCCGCCGGCGCCGAGCCCGCGGCTGACGCGCACGCCTACGCTTCGCCGGCGGCGTCGTCGGCGCGCGCCAGCGATGTCGGCCGCGACGACTCGATTCCGGTCGCCGGCCCGCGCCGCGCGCCGCAGGGCATCGCGCAATCGCCGTTGCGTCAGCAGTTCGAGCAGGCGCGCGATCTGTATTCGTTCGCGCAATCGCTGCGTTCGCGCGCCGATGCCGGCGAGCCCGAAGCGATCTGGCTGCTGACCCGGGTCTACGATTACTGCGCCAATTACGCCAACGCGCCGGTCGACTACGGCAACGACACCCGCGCGATCGAGGCGATGAAACTGCGCACCTCCGCGGCGATGGTCGCCGCGCGCAGCCGGGTGAGTTCGCGCTGCGCGCGCTTCGTGCCCGAGGACGAGCTGAATTTCTCGATGATCCTGGTCAAGCGCGTGGAGGCGGCCAAGAGTGGCAGCCTGCCCGCCGAAGCCTCGCTGCTCGCGGCCGGCAAACCGCTGGAGAAGACCGAGGAATACCGCAACGACCTGGTCGAACGGGTCGTGCGTTCGAAAGACCCGGAAGCGTTTTCGGCGCTGTCGCCGGGCATGGGGATCGCGGCCAACGGCCGCAGTTCGGGCTACACCCGCGCGGCCGGCACTCAGTTCGCCGAACTGGCGTGGCAACTGGCCGCGTGCAAGCTCGGCCAGGATTGCAGCGCGAAGGGGTCGTTGATGACCTCCTATTGCGCCAACGGCGGCATTTGTTCGCAGGACCCCGAGCAGGATTTCGCCGGGTTCGTATACGACGCGGCGATCCCGCGTCAGGGGGCACAAGTGGTTGAAGAAATGGTCGATTCGCTGACTGGCGAAAAGAGGATGGTGCAATGAAACGCGAGCACTTCATGAAAACGGCCAAGATCGGCTTCTGGGCGCTGTTGTTGAGCGCTTACTCGGTCGGCGCGGCCGGGGTGATGATCGACGTGTTCGGCGAGGAGTACCGCGACCTGTCGCAGGTGGCGGTGACCTCGGTGGACTCCAAGGCCGAACAGCGCTCGTTGAGCGCGGCGCAGATCGCGGCGGTCTATCGAGCGCGCAGCGGCGCGCCGTTCTCGACCTTGCCGCCGGGCAGCACCTTCAAGGTGATGTGGCCGGACGGTTCCAGCGAGTACGTGATGGTCGTCAGCGCCTCGTCCACCGGCGGCATCCAGCCGATTCCGGGCACCCAGGTGCCGGCGCCGGGCAAGGCCAAGGGCAAGACGGCCACCGCCGCGCACCGCAACGTGCCGGGTGCGGCCGAGCTGACCGAAGCCGACGTGCTGGAGATGGCGGCGTGGGTCGAGCCCACGTTGCGCTGAGGCGGGGCGTGCGGCCGTCGTGCGTGCGCCGATCGGCGCGGCGCGAGGGGGCTGCGCGCGCGCAGTGCGCGTAGGGGCGGCGTCACGCTGAGGGCCGCGGCGCAGCCGAGTGAATGAAACCTTCAAAACCCGCGTCGTCGATGCGGGTTTTTTTGTGCTCGGCAATGGCTGTGGTTCATTACGAAGCGCTTTGGCGGGGCGATTACGGCTGCTGCGTGCGATGGCCCTTCTTCCCGGATTTTTTGGGGGGCATGCCACGGCACCCGGACGATCGCCGGCCGGTGACGTTTCGCAGTCGCGGCTCACGCCGCTCCTGCATGAAGCGGCATTCGGCGATCTTGAAATGACGAAGGCCCGCATCGTCGATGCGGGCCTTCGTGTTTTCGCGGCGCGATTCGGACGATGGGATCGTCGGTGGAAACTCTCAGGCGATCGAGATCGTCGGCATGAAGTCTCAGACGATCGAGATCGTCTTCTCCTTCTGCTCCTTGAGCCGCTTTTCGAGGTAGTGGATGTTCATGCCGCCCTGCTGGAAGCCGGCATCGGACAAGATGCGCTGCTGCAGCGGGATGTTGGTCTTGATGCCGTCGACGACCATTTCGCTCAGGGCCACGCGCATGCGCGCGATCGCGGTGTCGCGGTCGGGGCCGTGCACGATCAGCTTGCCGATCATCGAGTCGTAGTTCGGCGGCACGCGATAGCCTTCGTAGATATGGCTGTCGACGCGCACGCCCGGGCCGCCCGGGGCGTGGAAGTGCTGGATCAGGCCCGGGCAGGGCATGAAGGTTTCCGGGTCTTCGGCGTTGATGCGGCACTCGATCGCGTGGCCGTCGAGCACGATGTCGCTTTGCTTGATCGACAGCTTGCGGCCGGCGGCGATCATCAGCTGCTCGCGCACCAGGTCGATGCCGGTGACCAACTCGGTGACCGGATGTTCGACCTGGATGCGGGTATTCATTTCGATGAAATAGAACCGCCCGTTCTCGTACAGGAACTCGAACGTGCCCGCGCCGCGATAGCCGATGCGGATGCAGGCTTCCACGCAGACCTTGCCGATTTCCGCGCGCTGCTCGACGGTGATGCCCGGCGCCGGCGCTTCCTCGACGACCTTCTGGTGGCGGCGCTGCATCGAGCAGTCGCGTTCGCCCAGATGGATCGCGTTGCCCTGGCCGTCGGCGAGCACCTGGATCTCCACGTGGCGCGGGTTCTCCAGGAATTTCTCCATGTACACCATGTCGTTGCCGAACGCGGCCTTGGCTTCGGACTTGGTGGTCTGGATCGCGGCGTTGAGGTGCGCTTCGGTGTGGACCACGCGCATGCCGCGGCCGCCGCCGCCGCCGGCGGCCTTGACGATGATCGGGTAGCCGATCTCGCGCGCGATCTTGATGTTGGCGGCGTTGTCGTCGCCGAGCGGACCGCCGCTGCCGGGCACGCAAGGCACGCCGGCTTCCTTCATCGCGCGGATCGCCTCGACCTTGTCGCCCATCAGGCGGATGGTCTCGGCGCGCGGGCCGATGAAGATGAAGCCCGATTGCTCCACGCGCTCGGCGAAGTCGGCGTTCTCGCTGAGAAAGCCGTAGCCCGGATGGATCGCCTGGGCGTCGGTGACTTCGGCCGCGGCGATGATCGAGGCCATGTTGAGGTAGCTGTCCGACGACGGCGCCGGCCCGATGCAGACCGATTCGTCGGCCATGGCCACGTGCTTGAGGTTGCGGTCGACGGTGGAATGCACCGCGACCGTGCGGATGCCGAGCGCGTGGCACGCGCGCAGGATGCGCAGCGCGATTTCGCCGCGGTTGGCGATTACGACTTTATCGAGCATGAGGTGGCCGGTCGGGAATGGGGAATTGGGAATCGGGAGTCGGCACAGCGGGCGTGCGGGCTCTCGATGATTCGTCTCGTTTCTCGAGTGCGTTCATCAGGCCCGTCAGCTTTGCGAAGACTCGATCAATGAGGTCGTTGAGTGGCGAAGACGCTTCGGTGAAGCCCAGGCGCACGGCGATTTGTTGCTGGGTGTCCAGTTCCGCCAGCGAGCCGCGCGCGATCGAGAGAAAGCGCAGGTACTCCCGGGTCGAACGCCGCGCCGCGCCTTCGGCGATATTCGACGGCACGCTCGCGGCGGCCTTACGCATCTGGGCCGTCAGTCCGAACCGCTCGGCTTCGGGAAACGAGACGGAGAATCGATAAATCGCCACGACGAGATCCATGGCATCGCGCCAGACCTCCAGGCCCTCGTGGGGCCGCTTTGACGATTCCCGATTCCCCATTCCCGATTCCCGTCGTGATCGGCAATCAGCCGATCACGAACAGCGGCTGATCGAACTCGATCGGCTGGCCGCTGTCGGCCATGATCTTGAGCACGGTGCCGGACACGTCGGCTTCGATCGGGTTGAACATCTTCATCGCCTCGATCACCGCCAGGGTGTCGCCGGCCTTGACCGACTGGCCGACCGCGACGAACGGCGGCTTGTCCGGCGCGGGCGAGGAGTAGAAGGTGCCGACCATCGGCGCGCGCACGACGTGGCCGTCGGGCAGGTCGCTGGCGGGCTTGGCGCTGCCGCCGGTGGCCGCTTCGGTCGGCGAGCTCATCGGCATGGCCTGGGCCGCCGGGCGCTGTTCCGGCGCCGGCGCATACATCGGCTGCGGCTGGGGCATCGCGTAGCCGCCCTTGGGCGTGCGGGCCAGGCGGACGGATTCTTCGCCTTCCTTGATCTCGATCTCGGCGAGGTTGGATTCCTCGAGCAGGTCGATCAGTTTCTTGATTTTGCGCAGGTCCATGGAGCGGGCCTCTGATGTGGAGCTTGGTTTGCAGGTCGCGCGGACGCGGCCCGGACGGATACGGGGTGGCGACGGCGGCTCGCTAGAGTGCCAATCGCTTGATTGCAGCTTCCAGTGCGTAGCGGTAACTGTCGGCGCCGAAGCCGCAGACCACGCCGATGGCCAGATCGCTGAAATAGCTGTGGCGGCGGAAGTCTTCGCGGGTGTGCGGGTTGGACAGGTGGATCTCGATAAAAGGGATTGCCACGGCCGCCAGGGCGTCGCGGATCGCCACGCTGGTGTGGGTGAAGGCGGCCGGGTTGATCAGGATCAGCGCGGTACCGTCGCCGCGCGCGGCCTGGATGCGGTCGACCAGCACGTGCTCGGCGTTGGACTGCAGGCTCTCCAGGGCGTGCCCGGCCGCCTGCGCGCGTTCGCCCAGGTCGGCGTCGATCTGCGCCAGGGTGGTGCGGCCGTAGACCTCCGGCTCGCGGGTGCCGAGCAGGTTGAGGTTGGGGCCGTGCAGGACCAGGAGCTTGGCCATCGGGACCGCGCGGTTGCCTTCAAAGGGCGGCAGTTTGCGCGATGGCTGCTCAGCTGTCCAGAAGTTGCCCGCCAAATCGGCGAAGTTGTCGCGATTTAAGCGGTTGTTTGAGTGGCAGCTCTAGAACCGCGGCGGCCAGGCGGTGTTGTGGCGTTTTTACCCGCAACTTGCTGGCCGTAGGCGGACGATAGCAACTTCGCGTTGCATGCTGCGCGGCTGGGCGGAACGATGCCGGGGCGTTCGCGGATGAACCAGGCCCGACGCGGTGTGCGCAGCGGTCGCGCGGTCCGGGGGCGCCTCGGATTCGCCGATCCTCGCCTGTCGGGGCGGTCGTGGAAAGCCGGCGCCGTCACGCATCCGCTGTGCTTCGGACCGGCGGTCGGGCGGATCGTCGGGGCTGTGATCGATGGCAGCGTGCCTGGCTGAACGCCGTCGCGGCTCGGAACTGTGCGCGGGGCCACAGGGGCGCGTCTGCACGGCCCAGGCCCATGAAGCGGACGCATCGTCGCGCCGCGGTCAGTCCACCCAGCCGTCGAGTTCGCCGGCCTCGAACGGGCCGATGCGCTGCTTGAGCAGTTTGCCGTCGGCGCCGATCAGCACGGTGTAGGGCAGCACGCCCTTGGGGTTGCCGAGCTGGATGCCGGCGTCGCGCGGGCCGGGTTTGTCGAGCAGGATCGGGTAGCCGACCGGCACGCGCTGCAGGAACGCGGCCACGTCCTCGGCGTTGTCCAGGGCGATGCCGACCACCTGGGTGCCGGTCGCGCCCTGCGCCTGGGCGTAGCGGTTGAGTTCGGGCATTTCCTTGATGCACGGGCCGCACCAGCTCGCCCACAGATTGATCAGGATCGGCCGGCCGGCGAACGCCTGCGGCAGCTGCATCGGCTTGCCGTCCAGGCCCGGCAGTTGCAGCGGCGGCATCGCCGCGCCGCGGCGGGCGACGGCTAGGTCGGCCGGCGGCTTGGGCGCCTCGCGCGCCATCTGGTCCTGCAGCACGCGCTGGCCCAGTTCGGTGCGCATCAGCCAGCCGCCGCCGCCGACCAATTGCCCGGCGAGCACGCCCAGGGTGCCGGCAGCCACGGCGATCAACACGATTTTGAGCGTAGACGACCAGGCCATCGGTGCTGTCCTTAGCGGTGAGCGGCGCGCGCGCGATCGATGCGCGCGGCGAACGCGGGGGCTTTTTCGAAACCGAACAGGCGCAGCTCGCGGCGTTCGGCGCCGTTGGAGTAATAGAGCGTGGCCGGCGGGCCGATGATGCCCAGCCGCTTCATCAGCGCCTGGTCGAGTTCGTCGTTGGCGGTGACGTCGGCCTTGAGCAGGACGAAACCGTCGAGCGCGCGCTGCACCTGCGGTTCGGGGAAGGTGTACTTCTCCATTTCCTTGCAGGCCACGCACCAGTCGGCATAGAAGTCGAGCATCAGCGGCTGGCCGGCGGCCTGGGCCGCGGCGAGTTCGCGGTCGAGGTCGGCGCTGGACTTGATCGTGCGGAACGGCAGTTCGGCCGGATGCGCGCCGCCGCGCAGGCCGGCGAGCGGGCGCAGCGGGTCGCTGCCGCCGGCCAGAGCGCCGAACAGCTGCGCCGCGCCGAGCACGCCGAACAGCAACGCGCACAACCAGCCGATCGCGCGCGCACCGTCGCCGCGCGCCGCGCGTATCGACAGCACGATCATCACCGCCGCGCCGAGCCCCAGGGCGCCCCACAAGGCGAGGGTGACCGGGCCGAACAGGATGCGCGACAGCATCCAGATCGCCATGCCGATGAAGATCAGGCCGAACACGCGCTGCACCGCGACCATCCACGGTCCGCTGGTCGGCAGGCCCTTGCCGGCGGCGACGCCGAACACCAGCAGCGGCACGCCCATGCCCAGGGCGAGGGTGAACAGCACCAGCCCGCCGAACAGCGGGTCGCCGGTCTGGCTGATGTAGAGCACCGCGCCGGCCAACGGCGGCGCCACGCAGGGGCCGACGATCAGCGAGGACAACGCGCCCATCGCCGCCACGCCGAGCCACGAACCGCTGCGCTGGCGGTTGCTGACGTCGCTGAGCCAGTTGCGCAGGCCCGAAGGCAGCTGCAGTTCGTACAGGCCGAAGCTCGACAGCGCCAGGCCGACGAACACCAGCGAGAACAGCACGATCACCCACGGGGTCTGGAACAGGATCTGCACGTTCGAACCGGCGCCCAGCAGGCCGACGATCACCCCGGCGACGGTGAACACCGCGGCGTTGGCGAGCACGTAGATCAGCGACAGGGTGAAGGCGCGGCGTGCGCCCAGGCCCGGGCCCTGGCCGACGATCAGGCCCGACAGGATCGGGATCATCGGCAGCACACAGGGGGTGAAGGCGAGCAGCAGGCCCAGGCCGAAGAAGGTCAGCAGGGCGAGGTAGCGGTTCGGACCGGCCAGCGCGGCGGCGAGTTGGCTGTCTTCGGCTTGCGGGGCGGCGGCGTCGGTCGCGGGACTGGCGGCATTGGGCGGCCCGGCGAGGCTTGCGCCGGCCTGGGCGGTGCCCGGGCCGGTGGTTGCTGCGCCGGTGGCGGGATTCGCGGCGGCGGTGGCGGCGTCGGTGGGCGCAGCCGGGGTGCCGGTAGCGTCAGCAACATGGCCGGCGTCGGCCGTTGCAGTGGCGGCGGTGGTCGCGGTCGCAGCCGTACCCGCGGCGGGATCGGTCTTGGTCGCGTCGGCCGCGGCGGTCACCGTGCCGCGCGCCAGATCGATCGTCACCTTGCGGGTCATCGGCGGATAGCAGATGCCGTCGGTCTGGCAGCCCTGGAAACCGGCGGTCAGGGTGATTTTGGCGGCGTCGGCGGTCTTGCGGATCAGCGGCAGCGGCACGTCGATCTGGTCGAAGAACACCGTGACCTGGCCGAAGTGCTCGTCGCGGTGCGCGGTGCCGCGCGGCCATTGCGGCTTGCCGGCGGCGATCGCGGCGTGGTCGGTCTTCAGCGAGGTCTTGTCGCGATACAGGTAGTAGCCGCGCGCCGGGGTGAAGCGCAGCAGCAGGCTGTCGCCGTCGCGGGCGATGGCCTCGAAGCCGAAGGCCTGTTCCGGCGGCAGCGGCAGCGCGTCGGTGGCGCCGGCGCTGGCGGCGCTCGGCGCGCTCAGCGGCGAACCGCCGCCGAGCAGCGGATTGCTGGCGCCGCCGCGCGGGCCGAACTGGACCAGCGGCGCGCTCGCGGGCGCCGGGTCCATGGCCGGTCCGGTCGCGGCTGCGACGGTCGCCGCCGGCAAGGCGACGTTGAGCGTGCGGGTCTGCGGCGGGTAGCAGATGCCGGCGTCGGCGCAACCTTGGTACTTGACGGTCAGCTTGACGCTCGCGCCCTGCGCGGTGCCCGGCAGGCTGGCGCTCAGACGCTCGCGGTAGGTTTCCACGTCGCCGAAGAATTCGTCCTTGTGCGCCTCGCCCTTGGGCAGCTGCAGCGGCCGCGCGGCGTAGCCGGCGTCGGTCTTGACCGAGATGCGGTGCTTGTAGAGGTAGTAGCCCTTGGCGATCTTCCAGTCGATCGCGATGCGCTCGGCGCTCGGCGCGCTGGCGCTGACCGCGAACGCATCGTCGACCGGCAGCAGGTCTTTTTCGTCGACCGCGAGCGCGGGCGCGGCGAATGCGGCGGCCAGTCCGGCGGCGGCCAGGGCGAGGGCGAAGGCATGGCCGGCGCGTCGGCGCCGGCCTGGAAGCAGGTCGTCAGTCATCGTTCTCGGGTCTGTTCGGCGATCCAGTGCAGATACGGATCGAGGCCGTCGCGGACTTCGACCACCAAGGCTTCCGGCAGTTCATACGGATGCAGCGTTTGGATGCGTTCGAGCACCGCGCCGACCCGGTCGGGTCGGGTCTTGATCATCAACTGGACTTCGGTGGCGTGCTCGACCCGGCCCTGCCAGCGGTAGGTCGAACGCACCCCGGGCCAGCGGCTGACGCAGGCGGCCAGGCCGTCCTCGACCAGCGCCAGCGCGATCGCGTCGGCCGTGGCCTCGTCGGGGCAGGTGCTGAAGATCAGCCGGGGCAGGGGCGCGGGGTCGGTCGGGGGCATCGTCGCAAGTGTAATGCGCGGCCGTGGCCCGCGACCCGGCCGGGTCGGGCCGGAAGGTGCCGAATTGGGGGATGCAGCGTTGCGGCGGTCGCGGAACGTGGCGTGTGTCGCCGAACCGGAAGGGATCGCTGCGTGGTGGCGGGGCGGCCTCGGTTCCGATGCTCGGCGGTCCGACGCGGCGATCCGGGCCGAAGGCGTTGGGGCTGAGGCTTCCCCACAACGGCGGCCGTGAGCTTCGATCGCAACCCGCCAGCGGGCCGATCGGTGCGCGCTCCGGCGATGTCTGGCCGCCCGAGCGCACCCACCGCGTCCGCTTGGCCGCGCAGAGTCCATGACTTCTTGAAGCTCGAACGCGCGAGCTGTCGCGAACTAGTCGGAACTCCACCGGCCGCCGCGCGGATGGATGCCGCGCGAACCGCCGGGCAGGCGAGTCATATGGGAAGGCTTCCAGCTAGCGTGTCTTTATGCTACGAGGGCCGGTTGCCCGTGCCATCGCGTCGCGGCCCTTCGCCCGTTGTGGACGCAATCCATCAGCCTTTCATCACCGGCAATGGGCGCTGGGCGATCTGCCTGGCTTCGTCGATCGGCAGGCCGAGGTTGTACAGGGCGATTGCGGCGATGCGCTCAGGCACGTTTTCTGCGTCTAGGCCGAACTGTGCGGCTTGGGGAGATCGTGCCGCGTCCGGATCGACTTCAATGGCCACCGCGCCGAGCACGCCAGCGCCGGCCATCACAAAACTCATGAGTGGGTCGACGAGCTGGAACCGCCCGTTGTCCACGCCTCTTTGGATGTCGCGCAGCAGCCGTACGCCAAGACCATGCGACAGCGTGCGTAACGACACCCCCTCGCGTAGCAGGAACCGACCCCACAGCGGTTCGTGCCGCGCGCGCAGCACCGCAAGGCGGATGCTGGCGGCCACGACTTCGGCCGGGTCGTCGACGTCCTGCGCCAGGCGATCGAGCATGTCGGCGAATTCCTCGAACACCTGCTCGTTCACCGCCGCGTAGATCGCCTCCTTCGACTCGAAGTGGTTGTAGAACGAGCCGAATCCCACGTCGGCCGCTTCGGTGATCTGGTTGATCGCCACCGCATCCATGCCGTGCTCGGCCATCAGCCGGAAGGCGGCCTCGACCAGTTTCTCGCGGGTGGCTCGCTTGCGTTTTGCGCCACGCGATTCGCGTGGCGCGTTTCCCGCGGGCTGGGGCGATTCGCCATGCATGGGGTTAGTGGGGGCGTTCGGGGAACTGTTCACCAGCAGGAGGTCGCGAGGGCGGAAAAAGGGCATTCAGGAATACCACATTCCATAGTTGACATGTTTATCAGAATTGATGTATCTATACATTAATCAATCTAGGCGATTGATTTCATTACGCATGTGTTGCATCGCAACACCGGCGTAATGGCCCTCCCATCCATCGTCCGAGTCCGGCACATGACCGAACTGTCCACCCCGCATCCAGCCCGGCATCCGTCTGCGACGGCCAAGGCGACCTCGCTGGCCTACCTGGCATTCGAGCGGCCCGACTTTGAGCTCGCACAGGCGTTCCTGAGTGACTTCGGGCTGCGGGTGGCGCGACGCTCGGATGATGTGCTGTACCTGCGTGGCACCTGCGATGCGCCCTACTGCTATCGCGTGCAAAAGGCCGCCAAGCCGCGCTTTATCGGCATGGGGTTCACGGTGGCCCAGCGTTCGGATCTGCAGGCGCTGGCACGATTGCCGGGGGCCAGCGCCATCGCGCCGACATTCCACCCAGGCGGCGGGGAGTGTGTCGTCCTTGTCGATCCATCCGGCTTCCGGGTCGAGGTGATCCACGGGCAAGCGCCGGTTGCGCCGCTGCCGCACCGACCGGCGATCCAGCTCAATTCCCCCGACGAACCGCTGCGCATCAACGACACCCAGCGCCCGCCAGCCGGGCCGCCGGACGTGGTGAGGCTGGGCCATGTGGTGCTGGAAGTCGCCGACTATCAGGCCACCAGCGCCTGGTACACCCAGCATCTGGGCCTGATCCCGAGCGATGTGCAGGTGTTGCCGGACGGCTCACCGGCCGTGTGCTTTTTCCGCCTCGACCTGGGCGACACGCCCGCCGATCACCACACCCTGGCGTTGGCTCAGGGGTTCATGGCGACCTACAGCCACAGCGCCTACGAAGTCATCGACGCCGATGCGGTCGGCATGGGCCAGCGCCTGCTGCGCGAGAAGGGCTGGATGCATGCATGGGGGATCGGCCGGCACATCCTTGGCAGCCAGATCTTCGACTACTGGCAGGACCCCTGGGGGGCCAAGCACGAGCATTACTGCGACGGCGACCTGTTCACCGCCGATCACCCGACCGGTTACCACGAGGTCAGCCGCGCCGCGATGTCGCAATGGGGCCAGCCAATGCCCGGGAGCTTCACCCGGCCCGGCTTCACGCCGCACGCGATCGGCCAGCTGATCCGCAACCTGATCCGCAGCCCGGATCTGAGCGTGCGCAAGCTGCTCACGCTGGCCCGGCTGTTCGCCTGAGTCCGCGGCCGATGCGCATGGAACATGCCGATCCCGTCCGCCGGCGCCTGCTGAAGGCTGGCCTGGGCAGTGCGGTCGTCACCGCCGCCGGCCGCAGTCGCTCACCCACGCCATCGAGCGGCGATGCCATGCCGACCGCCATTGCCTCTGCTTCTCCCATTGACCCGCGAGTTCTTCCCATGTCCCTCAACATCATCCGCTTCGAACACGGCCGCCGCGTCGGCTGGGGTGTCATCCGCGGCAGCGCGATCACCCCGGTGCCCGGCGAGTTCGCCACCACCGGCGATTTCATCGCCGGCACCAGCTTGGTCGAACTGGCCGCGCTGCACAGCGACACGCTGGATCTGTCGCAGGTCAGGCTGCTCTCGCCGGTGACCCGCAACCAGCAGTTCCTGTGCCAGGGCGCCAACTATCGCCAGCACATGATCGAGTCGGGCATGGATCCGGACGCGAAGAAATACAACATGATTTTCACCAAGGCCCGCAGTTGCATCTCGCCGGCCGACACCGAGGTCGTCAAGCCGCGCGAGGTGCGTTTCCTCGACTACGAGATCGAACTCGGGCTGGTGATCGGCAAGCCGATTCGCGGCGCGGTGCAGGTCACCGACGACAATCTGCACGAGTACGTGGCGGGCGCGGTGATCGTCAACGACTATTCGGCGCGCGACGTCCAGATCCCGCAGACCCAGTTCTACAAGGGCAAGTCGTTTCGCACCTTCGGTCCGATCGGGCCATGGCTGACCCTGCTGGATGCCTCCAGCATCGCGGCGCTCAAGCAGCTCCAACTCACGCTGCGCGTCAATGGCGAAGTGCGCCAGGACGACACCACCGCCAATCTGGTGTACGGCCCGGCCGAGACCCTGACCGAATTGTCCGGCGTGCAGGACTTCGAGCCCGGCGACCTGTTGGCGACCGGTACCCCGGCCGGTTGTGCGCTGTCGGTGCCTTCGCCGGCCAAGCAGAAGCTGGCGGCGCTGCTGCCAGAGAAGAAGAAGTGGGAGATCTTCTTCAACGTGCAGGCCAAGCGCAGCCAGTACCTCAAGCCCGGCGACGAGGTCGAAGCGCGAATCCGCAGCGTCGATGGCAGCGTCGACCTGGGCGTGCAGCGCAACCGCATCGTGGCGGAGGCCTGAGCCATGCCCGGTATCGCATCGCTGAGCGACATCGAAGCGGCCGAGCAACATGGCTTGCCGGAGGATCTGCCAGCCAGCACTTACGACGCCATCCGTCGCGGTGCGGCACTGAATCCCGATGGGCCGGCCCTGAGCTTCTTTCTGACCACGAACGAGCATCGCCGCCCACACATCTGGAGTTACCGGCAACTGCTCGCGCAGATCCATCGCACCTCCAATTTCCTGCATCGCATCGGTGTGGACAAGGACACGGTGGTCGCCTACGTGCTGCCCAATCTGCCCGAGACCCACTTCGTCATCTGGGGCGGACAGGCCAGCGGCATCGTCGCCGCGCTCAATCCGCTGCTGGATGGGCCGGCGCTGGCCGAGCTGCTGCGCGCTTGCGATGCCACGGTGCTGGTGACCTTGGCGCCGTTCCCGGGTACCGACCTGTGGAGCAAGCTGCAGCGGCAATTGGCGTCGATTCCTTCGTTGAAGCACTTGGTGTTGGTGGATCTGCCCGACCATGTGCGTGGACCGAAGCGTTTCGCGGCGCGCTTCATGCAGATGCGCGAAACCCGGCGCCTGCACGGCCGCGGCGGGCTGCGCAGCGCGGTGCCGGCATCGATCGCCATCCACCGCTTCAACCATGCCATCGCCGACGAGCGGCCCGAGCGACTGGACAACGGCCGCACGTTCTCAGGCGACGACGTTTCCTCGTACTTCTGCACCGGTGGCACCACCGGCCTGCCGAAGCTGGCCATGCGCTGCCATGGCAACGAGGTCGCCAACGCCTGGAGCGCGGCGCAGTTCCTCGGTGACGAGATTGGCCAGGACACCGTCGTGTTCTGTGGCCTGCCGCTGTTCCACGTCAACGGCGTGTTGGTCACCGGGCTGTTGCCGTTCAGCAAGGGCGCGCACGTGATCCTGGGCACGCCGCAGGGCTACCGGGGCGAAGGCGTGGTCAAGCGCTTCTGGGAGATCGTGGCGCACCACCGGATCAACTTTTTCAGCGGCGTGCCGACGCTGTACGCCTCGCTGCTGCAAGTGCCGCTCGGCCCGCACGACCTGGGTTCATTGCGCTACGGCTTATGCGGCGCGGCGCCGTTGTCGGTGGAGGTGTTCCGCAACTTCCAGCAGCACACCGGGCTGAAGATCCTCGAAGGCTACGGTCTGACCGAAGCCACCTGCATCAGCAGCATCAATCCGGCACAGGGCGAGCGACGGATCGGCTCGATCGGTCTGCGTATCCCATGCCAGGCGATGAAGACGGTGGTGCTTGGCGAGGACGGCGGCTACCTGCGCGACTGCGGCATCGACGAAGTCGGCGTGCTGGCGGTATCCGGGCCCAACGTGTTCATCGGCTATCGCGTCCGCGAGCATAACGCAGGGCTGTGGATCGATTGTGGCGACGGCCGTCGCTGGCTCAACACCGGCGACTTGGCGCGACAAGATGCCGATGGCTACTTCTGGCTCACCGGACGCAAGAAGGAATTGATCATCCGCGGGGGCCACAACATCGATCCATCGGCGATCGAGGAGCCGCTGTACCGCCACCCGGCGGTGGCGGTCGCCGCGGCGGTGGGCCGTCCCGACGTGCATGCCGGCGAACTGCCGGTGGCCTATGCCCAGCTCAAGCCAGGCGCGGCCGTCACCGAAGACGAACTGCTCGAATTCTTGAAGCAACACGTCGGCGAGCGCGCCGCCATGCCCAAGCACGTGCGCATCATCGAGGCGATGCCGCTGACTGCGGTCGGCAAGCTTTTCAAGCCGGAACTGCGCCATCGCGAGATCCGCGACGCACTGGGAACCGCGCTGCGCGAGGCCGGCATCGGCTTTCGCGACGTGAGCGTCAACGACGACAAGACCTATGGACTGGTCGTATCCGTGCGACTGGATCCCGGCGCATCGCGCGCGGCCGCCGATCAAGTGCTTGGCGGCTACCCATTCTTCTACACCTTGGACTGACAACGGGTCCCGGCCCTGGCCGCTGCGTCCCCCCACGCAATGGAGATAGAGATTTCATGAACGTTTCTGCCCGCGCCGCGGTGGTCAGCGGTGGTTCTTCCGGCATAGGAAAAGCGATCGTCGCCCGACTGCACGCCGATGGATGGATCGTGTACACCTGCGGTCGCGACCGCGCCAAGTTGGCCGCGCTCGAGGCCGAACTGCCCGGTGTAAGAACCCATGTTTGCGATGTCGGCAGCCGCGCGGCGGTGCTCGCGTTCGCCCAGGCCGTGTTTGCCGAAGTCCCGACCTTGCAGCTGTTGGTCAGCAATGCGGGCGGTTCGCGCGAGATCGACTTCACTCGCGAGGACTTGTCTTCGCTGGACGTGACCGCGGAACTGCGCAACAACACCGAGGGTGCGATCAACCTGATTACCGAGTTCCTGCCCGGGCTGCGCCACAACGATGGCGGCGCGATTCTTGTGGTGAGCTCCGGTTACGCACTGGCTCCGGCCACGCGCGCGCCGGTCTATTGCGCCTCCAAAGCCGCGCTGCACAGTCTGTGCAAGTCCTTGCGCCTGCAGCTCGCGCCCTTGCGCATCACCGTCACCGAGTTGTTGCCGCCGGTGGTGGACACGCCCTCGGTCGCGCACCGCAAGGTGGCAAAACTCGCGCCCGGTCCGGTCGCCGACGCGGCCGTGCGCGGTGTGCTCGCAGGCTCCGAAGAGGTGCGTCCGGGCAAGGTGCGATGCCTTCCGTTCCTGCTGCGGCTGATGCCGCGCACCTCCGAGCGCATCGTCGCCAGGACCTGATCATGCACGACACGATTGCGACGATCGACGAGGCCTCGCGCGTCCCGCACGAGATTGACGTCCTGGTGGTTGGCTACGGCCCGGTCGGCGCCGCCGTTGCCGCGCTGCTGGGACGGCACGGCGTGCGCACGCTGGTGATCGACAAGGCGCCGGACATCCTGCTGGCGCCCCGCGCCATCTCTCTGGACAACGAAGCCTTGCGTGTCCTGCAGATGGCCGGCCTCGACGACGACGCCTTCGACAAGGTCGCCATTCCGTTCGTGCGCATGCACTCCCCGCTGCTGGGCCAGTTCGCCTGCATCAACACCAGCGGCAGCATCGATGGGCAGCCCAAGCTGGTCACGTTCTATCAGCCGGACCTGGAGCGGGCGCTTCGCGATCAAGTCGGGATGCAAGCTTGCGTCACCGCGCTCACCAGCACCGAAATGCTGGATTTCGTGGACGGAGCCGATGGCGTGACCGCCACGCTCGGACTCGCCAATGGTAGCCACACAACAGTGCGCGCGCGCTATCTGGTCGGCGCCGATGGCGCCAGTTCGCAGGTTCGCAACGCCATCGGGCAGGGCTACAGCGGCCGCACCTATGCCGAGGACTGGTTGATCGTCGATGCGCAGAACGTGCCGGGCGCGTTCGACCACATCGAATTCCTCTGCGACTTCCGTCGGCCCACGCCGCACATGACCGCACCGGGCGGGCGCACCCGCTGGGAGTTCATGCTGCAACCAGGCGAGACACGCGAGCAGATGGAACGCGACGACACCATCGCCCGACTGCTCGCACCCTGGTCGCAGGGCCGGCAAGAGCTCACGATCGAGCGCAAGGCGGTGTATCGCTTCCATGCCCGCTGCTGCGAGCGTTTCAGCCGGGGCCGGGTATTTCTTGTCGGCGACGCCGCGCACATCACGCCGCCGTTCGTCGGTCAGGGCTTGGTCGCGGGCCTGCGCGACGCCGCCAACCTGGCCTGGAAGCTGGCTTGGGTGGTGCAGGACAAAGCGGCGCCGGCGATCCTGGACAGCTACGACCGCGAGCGCCGCCCGCATGCGAAGAAGATGATCGGACTGGCCAAGCTCATGGGCCAGATGGTCATGCCGCGCGGCCGCACCAGGGCGACGCTGGTCCACGGGTTGATGTGGCTGGTCAACCACACGCCCGGGCTGCGCGATTTCCTCCAGGAACTGGGTGTGAAGCCCGAGAATCGTTTCGCGGACGGGCTTTTCGTTAAGGGCCGCGCCGCATCGCGGCTGCGCCGTGGCGGCCAGTTGCCGCAGGGGTTGGTTCGCGCCGCAAGCGGCGAGGTGATGCTCAGCGACCAGATCCTCGGTGACGGGCTGGTGCTGATCGGTTTCGGCTTGCCGGTGGAAGAAAGGCTCGGCGCTGCTCTGGCCGAGCGCTGGCGGCAGCACGGCGGCCGCTTCGTGCAGTTCTGCCAGCGCGGCGGAATGGTGCATCGAAGTCCCGATGTCTTCGAGGATCTGGACAACCGGCTGGTGCCCGACGCGGCACCGCACGGCTGGTGCGCGGTGGTGCGCCCGGACCGCACCGTGGTGCATGACGGCCCCATCGAGCAGGCCGAGCGCATCGCGAGCGAGTCGCTCGCATTGATCGCGGGAGGCTCACCGCAGCGATCGGCGCATCTCAACGCCACGCCGCAACAAGCGTCCGGCTGACGCTGGAAGGCGCATGCCTGGGGGCATGCAAACAGCCAACAACAAAGACCTGCCAATGGAGGGAAACATCATGTCGTTCAATCGATACGCCGTCTTCATGCTCGCTACCGGCGCTGCACTGACCCCGGGTCACACACGCGCCGCCGCTTTCCAGTTGAAGGAAAACAGCGCCAAAACCCAAGGCCGGGCTTTCGCGGGCAGCGCGAGTGCGCCAGGCGATACCGCCCTCGTGGCGACCAATCCCGCCGGCATGCGCCTGCTCGATGGGCGCCAGTTCCAATTCGGCGCCGCCGGGATCGGCTTCTCGGCTGAATATCGCGGGGACGGTGGTCGCCATGCCGGCTTGGGCGGCGCCGGCACGGGCATGCCTGTTTCCGGCGCCGATGGCGGCGATGCCGGCAAGGTGGCCGCGATTCCGTCTGCCTACCTGCACCTGCCGTTCGGGGAGAACGACCAGTTGCACTTCGGCGCTTCGCTGACGGTTCCCTTCGGCCTGGAGACCGAGTACGACCGCGATTGGGTGGGCCGCTACAACGGCACCGGAACCAAGCTGCAGGCCATCGATGCCGGTTTGGCGTTGTCCTACGACGTCAACCCCTATGTCTCCTTCGGCGTCAACGTGTTCGTCGAACGGCTGGATGTGAAGGTCGCCAGCGATATGGACCTCGGAGCCGTTCTAGCCGGCGCCGGCGTGCCCGGCTTCGTTCCTGGCAACGCCGATGCCCACACGCGCGTCGAGGGCGACAACACCGATGTCGGTTTCGTGCTGGGCGGCTTGTTCAGCCTCGACGAGGACACCCATATCGGTCTGACCTACCGCTCCGGGATGCAGCACAAGATCAGCGGCGGCAGCGCGCGCTTCGACGCCGACACGCCCACTGGCGCCGCAGCGCTGGGACTGCTGCGCTCGCGGGGCCTGTTCGTGGACTCCGCGGGCCGCGCCACGCTTGAGTTGCCCGCGGTCGCCACCGTCAGTGTGACCCATCGCATCAACGACAAATGGACCGTGATGGCCGACCTGTCGCGCACCGGCTGGTCGAAGTTCGACCAGGTGGTGGTGAGGTTGGATTCCGGGCAATCGTTGCCGCTGGACTTCGGGTACCGGGACACGACCTTCGGCTCGGTCGGAGCAGACTACCGAGTGAGCGATACCCTGACCCTGCGTGGCGGCCTGGCTTACGACCAGACCCCCACGACCACGGCCCATCGCGACACACGGGTGCCGGACGCCACGCGCAAACTTGTCTCGCTGGGCCTGACTTGGACGCCGTCGCCGAAAACCGAATACAACCTCGGCTACACCCATGCATTCGCCAGCGATCCGAAGATTGACCTGGTCACGGACTACGGCAGCACGCTGGCAGGCTCTTACGATTTGCAGGCCGATGTCCTCGCGGGTTCGTTCACCTACAGGTTCTGAAGAAGCAACCGACAACCCAAAACCATCCCGCGCAGGGAACCCTCAAGTCGTTCAACCGATACGCCGTCTTCATGCTCGCTGCCGGCGCTGTGCAGCTCCAAGGAGCAAGCGATGACGCGGCGGTATCCGCGGGCATGGTGGCCCTGTCCGTTCTGTTCGGCATAGCGGTTGGCCTGTCGGCCTGCGCAGGCGGCGCCGGAACCTCGTCACCGCCCGCATCCGCATCCAAAGCCGCACTCGCTGCGGCACCCACCGCTGCGCCGGAACGGACAATGGCAGGCCCACTGCCGGCGATGTTGAGCGGCGTCGTGGGCCACGGCCCGCTCATCGTCGGCGATCAGTTCGGCTATCTGCCGGGCCTGAAGAAGATGGCAGTACTGCGCAAATGCGTTTCTAGCCAGGCAGCCAGCGGGTGATCGCGCGGTTCCGCGTCACCTACGTTCGACTGGATGCCGGCGCTCAGCCGCCGTCGCAGCTGGTTTCCTGCACCGCGCACAGACGGTCGACCCAGGCGCGGACCCGGCCCGCTTCGGCGCCGGCGGTCGCGGCGGGTTCGATCTGCACGTTGCCGCGCAGTTCGCTGTCGATGGCGTACTCGACCTGCGCCCACTTGCCGTCGCAGGCGACGAGGCGGCCGTGGTCGACAAACGCGTCGCCGTCGAAGCCTATGCCGTCTTTCGGGATCAGCACCGCCGGCGACTGGGCATCGGGCCGTTGCCGGCCGACAGCGGCCTGCGACTTCACCGTGAGCTTGCGTCCGCTGACCCAGCCGGTGCCCTTGAACATCGGCCGCGCCGCGGCGTCGAGCAAGGCTTCGTTGTCCTGCGCGCCGGCGATGCGGAACCAACCGTCGGCGCCCGCAGTGACCCGCACCTCGACCCGGGCGCGCAGCGGCGGATCGTCGGCGCTGACGTTGATCGGCGGCAAGGTGCCGAGCACGCGATAGGCGGCGCCGGGCCCGGCGCGGACGTTGAGCCCGGCCGGATCGGTCTCGTTGACGAAGGCGCCGAACGCGCACGCGACCTGCGCGACCGGCGCGGGCGCGGATTGTGCGCGAGCCGGCGCGACGGCGGACAGCAGCGCCACCGTCACGGACAGTGCGATGCGCGTGGCGATGAAATCGGGACGTGGCATATCCGAATGTCCTGTGGCGGGAACGTCGTGACGAAACCCCACGCGATCACACGACGAGCGGATCGGCGTGTGCATGCAGGCGCGGGCGGGCGGCGTGATCGGCATTGCCGAACGGCTCGCCGCGGCGGGGCAGAATCGACTTGCGCTTTTTCATCTCGACAGGTCCCTCCTGGAAGCCCGCTGCGCGCGAACGACGGCGCCGCTCGATGGTGTCGCCGCGCCAAGGATCGGGCAATCCCGGGCGGGCGTCCACCGCTCGCGCGACCGATGCGTTTTCTCCACCGCATCGCCGGTATAAGGTGGCGCATCCAGGAGAACCCCATGTTCGCTTCGCCCCGTCTTTTTTCTGCCGCATTGGCGACGTGCCTGTGCGCCGTTTGTCCGCCGACGTTCGCCGCGGGGCAACCGGCTGCCGCGGCGTCGCCTCGGTTGATCAGCGAAATCACCCACGGCCGCTTCGTGCGCACACCGGTGCGCCTGCCGCAAGGCGAGGTGAAGCGCTTCGTGCTGTGGTTCGCCGACGGCCTCGATGCCGCGCAGCGCAAGGCGCGCGTGGAGGCGCTGGTCGGCGACGGCGCGATGGTCGCCACGGTCGATGTCGCGGCATTGGAAACGCTGCTGCGCAAGGACGGCGGCACGTGCAACTTCTCCTCCGGCGACGTCGAGAATTTCTCGCGCTACGTGCAGGCCTACTACCGTCTGCCGACGTACCACCTGCCGCTGCTGCTCGGCGACGGCGAAGGCGCCGCGCTGGCCTACGCGATCGCCGCGCAGGGCGACGCGACCCTGTTCGCCGGCGCGGTGTCGAACCGGTTCTGCCCGACCCTCGAACTGCCGCGTCAGCTGTGCGCGTCGGCTTCTCTCAAGCTCAACGCCGACGGCAAGCTCGCGCGCCTGCAACCGGCGCCGTTGAAAGTGCCGTGGCTGATCGCCGCGCCGCAGGCCGACGAACGACGCTGCGAGGCATCGGCGGTGCAGGACTTCGTCAAGGCGATTCCACAGGCGCGCAGCTTCGCCCGCGATGCGAATGGCGACGCGACGGCAGGTCTGCGCGCGGCCTTGAACGTGCTCGGGGCGCAGCGGCATGCGAGCCTGCCGCCGCCGCCGTCGGACCTGCAGGGCCTGCCGATCACCGAAGTCGCCGCGATGCCCGGCGGCAACGCCGACACCTTCGCCATCTTCGTCTCCGGCGACGGCGGCTGGGCCGATTTCGACAAGAGCGTCGCCGCGCGCCTGGCCAAGGCCGGCGTGCCGGTGGCCGGGGTGGATTCGCTGCGTTATTTCTGGACGCCGCGCACGCCGCAAAGTTTCGCCGGCGACCTCGACCGCATGGTGCGTTACTACCGCGCCCACTGGCATCGCGAGAACGTGGTGCTGATCGGTTTCTCGCAGGGCGCCGACGTGTTGCCTGGCGCGTACAACCGCTTGCCGCCCGCGACCCGCGGCACGGTGCGGCTGACCACGCTGATTTCGGCCGGGCAGAAGGCCGAGTACGAATTCCATCTGTCGAACTGGATCGGCGGCAGCGGCCGCGGCCTGCCGATCGCGCCGGAAGTGCTGCGCATGCCGCCGGCGCGCACGCTGTGCCTGTACGGCAGCGACGACGGCGACGCGCTGTGTCCGCACTTGCCGGCGAAAGCCGCCGGCATCGACAAGATGCCCGGCGACCATCACCTCGGCGGCGATTACGACGGGGTCGCGGCGCGGGTGTTGTCGGCGGCGGGGATCGCGTCGCGTCCGTGAGCCGTTGAGGCCGGCATCGGCGGCGCCGACACCGGGAACTTGGCGACGTTGCGTTCGCTTTCGTCGTCGCGGTGCGGGTCGAGCGAGATCAAACGCGTTACGTCGATCAGCGCGCTCGGCAGGTGCATGCCGCCAGGCGCGGCGAGATAGCGGGTGCGCCAGACCGGGTCGTACTTGGCCTTGAACCGGCGTAGGCCGACGAAACCGTAGAAACGTTCGCCGTGGCGCGCGATCAGATTGGCGAAGCGGTTCCAGCGCCCGGCCAGGCGATGCTGCGACAGCCCCGACAGCGGCGCCATGCCCAGCGAGAACCGTTCGAAGCCGTTGGCGCGGCCCCACAGCATCAATTCGGCGAACAGGAAATCCATCGTGCCCTTGGGCGCGTCGCCGCGATGGCGCATTAGATCGACCGACAACTCGCGGCCGTTGGTCGCGTTCCACAGGTTCGCGAACGCGACGATGCGGCCTTCGTGTTCGATCAACGCCACCGGCAGGCGGCGCAGGTAGTCGGGATCGAAATTGCCCAGCGAGAAGCTCTTTTCCTCGCCGGCCTTGTGTTCGAGCCAATCGTCGGAGATCGCTTCCAGTTCGGGCAGCAGCGCGTCGATGTCGTCGCTCGGCGCGATGCGGAAACTCAGGCCCGAACGCTTTCCGCGGTTCCAGGCCTGGCGCAGGTCGGCGCGGGTCGGGCCTTGCAGGCTGAAATCGGTCAGCGGCACCAGCGCTTCCTCGCCGAGCTTGACCAGGGTCAGGCCCATGTCGAGGTAGGTCTGCCAGTACTGCTCGCCGACCTGATAGAACACCGGCCGCATGCCGAGCCGATCGGCTTCCTCGCGGAATCGCCAGATCAACGCGCGCGCGACCTCGGGCGGGCCGACCGGGTCGCCCATCGCGATCAGCGAGCCGCCGTAGCGCTGCATCATCGCGAAGCCGCGGTTTTCGCTGTCGAGCAGCAGCGCTTTGTCGCCGGTCAGGGCCAGATGCGCCTGACTGTCGTCGGCGCCGGCGAGGATCGGCCGGATCGCCGCCAACTGCGCTTCGTCGGCCGCCGGCAGCGGCGCGCGCGCGGCGTGCAGCAAGCGCGCCAGGCCGAACGCGATCACGGTGACGCTGACCAGCAGCATCGCCCGCAGCGCGCGCGGCGCGTTGCCCGAGACCAGGAATTCCCACCACAGCTCGTTGCGGTATTCGACGTGGCTGTAGGCGAAGAACATCAGCCAGATCGCCGCGATCAGCACCAGGCCGAGATTGCGCAGCCAGCGCCACGACCAGGCTTCGTCGAGCAGCGCGCCTTCGCGGTAGAACTCGCGCCGCGCCGCCCACAGCGCCACCGCGACCAGCGGCGGCATCAGCGACAACACCCAATGCCCGCCGCGCAGCCAGGTCGGCAGCGGCAGCAGCAGGCACACGCCCAGCGCCAGCGCCCAGGCCGCGTGGCTGCGCCGTTGCAGGCCCTGGCCGATCAGCAGCAGGCCGACGCCGCCGAGGCTGGCGAGCAGTTGCGAGGTTTCGATCAACGGCAGCGGCGCGCCGACCAGGCGATGCTGCGGCTTGGGCAAGGTGCCGTCGAGAATCAGCGCGGCGCCGAGCACGAACGCGGCCAGCGCGATCACATGCGGCAGCCACGGCCGGATCGCCAGCCACGCGGTGCGCAGCGCGCCCGCGCGCCGCGCCACCGGTCCGCGCACCGCGCCGAACAGGCCCAGCACCGTCGCCAGCACCAGCGGCAGCGCGTAGTAGGTGATGCGGTAGGCGACCGCGGCCGCGAGCAGGCTGGCCGGCGCGACCCCCGGCAGCAGCTTGAGCAGGCTCCATTCGAACACGCCGATGCCGGCCGGCACGCTCGACACCAGGCCCGCCAGCACCGCCACCAGATACAGCCCGACGAAGCCGATGAAACCGGTGCCCGATTCCGGCGGAATGGCCGGCGCGAGCAACACGTACAGGGCGCCGCCGGCCAAGGCCAGTTCGACCACGCTCAGTGCGGTCACGCTGAGCACGGTGCGGCGGTCGGGCAGCCACAGCGCATGCCCGCGCAGGCGCAGGGTGCGGCCGTCGCGGCCGACCGCGGCCAGCAGGCCGAGGAAAGCGATCGCGATCGCCGCGCCGATCGCGCGGATCGCGGTTGCGCTCAGCGGCAGCAGCAAGGTCGCCGGCGCGGGTTCGAACATCAAGGCGCAGGCCAGCAGCACCCAGGCGCCGAACACGAAACCCAGCGTGCTCATCAGCACGACCTGGCCGATGTCGGCCAGCGACAGCCCGGCCGCGCCGTAGCCGCGCAGGCGCACCGCGCCGCCGGTCAGCGCGGCGAAGCCCAGGGTGTGGCCGACCGCGTTGGCGAGGAAGGCGGTGACGATCAGCCGCAGCGGCTTGACCTTGCTGGCGTTGCGGCGCAGGCCGATGGCGTCGAAGCCAACCAAACAGGCATAACTTGCGAGGGCCAGCAGAAAGGCCAAGGCGATACGAACAGAGTCGATCTGCGCGAAGGCGTGCTTGATCGACCGATACCCCTGCTCGCTGAATTCCCCGGCGAGCGCGTGCAGCGCCAGCGCGAGGATCGCCAGGCTGGCGAGCATCGACAGCGCACGGCGCCAGGATGGCGACGAGCGCTCGGCGGTGGACGATGGGGTGGACGTCGGGGTGGTCATGCGGCGCTGCGTGTGGGGGAGGGGGAAGCTTTCCGCAAAGGCTGCGAAAGCCGAATGAGGGTGGGCGGCGGCATTTTAGGCGACGGGCCTGTGGGTGGGGCGCGGGTGGGCGGAGCAAAAAGCAAATCCCCCCTGGCCCCCCTTTTTCAAAGGGGGGAAGTCTTCGGGGTGGTGCGGCGCAAGTTGGGGGGCGACGGCTCGGGTGGGCAGCGTGTGCTTTTCGGCGCGAGAGTGCGAGTTGGGCTTGCGAAAACGACCTCACCGCAAGCTGCGCAGTCAGGAGTTGTCCCGCACTCAAAAGCCGCGCTCATAGAGCGTTGGCCGGCTCCACGCCGTCACCAACCCGACCCGACTAAACCCATCGAACCCCATGCCCACTTTGAAAAAGGGGGCGAGCGCCCGGCGCAACGTCGGAGCATGTACATCCCGCAGCGCGGGGATTTGCTTTTGCGCTCAATCCACCGCGAAGCGCTTACCTCACCCCGGCCCCGATCACCCGATCCCACACCGCCGGCTGCCCGATCGTCTCCTCGACGAAATCGATGAACGCCTCGACCTTGCGCGGCCGGTACTCGCGCCCCGGGTACACCGCGTAGATCCCGATCGGCACCAGGCTCCAGTCCGGCAGCACTTCCACCAGCTGCCCCGAGGCCAGCTCCTGCGCCACCGCGAACGTCGCGCTCTGCACGATGCCGCCGCCGGCGACCGCCGCCTCGACCAGCGGCACCCCGTAATTCGCCTTCAAGCGGCCGCGCACCGGCACCCGCAGCGGCTCGCGCTCGCGCTGGAACTCCCAGGTCGGGGTGTCGCGGAACAAGGTGTAGTGCAGGCAGTCGTGCCCGATCAGCTCGGCCGGCGTCGACGGCGCGCCGCGGCGGGCGAGGTAGTCGGGCGAGGCGACCAGGAGGCGCCGGGTCTGGGCGATGCGCCGCGCCACCAGCCGCGAATCGGTCAGCGCGCCGATCCGGATGGCCGCATCGAAGCCGTCGCCGATCAGGTCGACGAAGCGATCGTCGAACTGCAGGTCTAGATCGATGCCGGGGTGGCGTTCGAGAAACGCCGATACCTGCGGGATCACGTACAGGCGGCCGAAATTCATCGGCAGCGACACCCGCAGTTCGCCGCGCGGCTGCAGCGACAGGTCGTGAACCCGCTCGCCCGCGGCCAGGATCTGCGCCAGCGCCGGCGCGACTTCGGCGTAGTAGTGGCGGCCGGGTTCGGTCAGGCTCAGGCGCCGGGTCGAGCGGTTCAGCAGCTTGGCCCCGAGCCGTGCCTCCAGGGTGTTCAGCCGGCGCGTGATCGCCCCCGGCGTGACCTGCAGCTGCCGCGCCGCGGCGGTGAAACTGCCGTGCTGGAGGATGGCCTCGAAGGCTTCGAGTTCGGAATACAGTCCACCGATCATTATTGAGCCATCCTCAATGATGAGTTGCCGGGTCGATCCTATATCAATGTGTGGCGCAACAATAGTCTGGGGTCCCCGAACCAGCCGGTCCGCGCGACGGACCTCAGGAACCCCGATGGACGCCTTTCAATTGCAGGGCCACGACCTGGACAGCCTGCGCCGTGTCGAATTGCCCGAGCCCCGCCCCGGCCCCGGCGAAGTCCGCATCCGCGTCGCCGCGGCCTCGGTCAATTACCGCGACTACGCCCTGGCCACCGGCCGCTACCAACCCGAGTTGCCGCGCCCGTTCGTGCCGCTGTCCGACGGCGTCGGCCGCATCGACGCGCTGGGCGAAGGCGTCGATGGCTACGCGCTCGGCGAGCGGGTGATCGGGCACTACACGACGAAATGGATCGACGGCCCGTTCCGGTCGGCCAACCATGCGAGCAAGCTCGGCGGCCCGCTCGACGGCTGGCTGGCGCGGCAGATCGTGCTGCCGGCCAGCGCGATCGCGCGCGCGCCTGAATCGCTCGACGATGCCGCCGCCTCGACCTTGCCGGTGTCCGGCCTGACCGCCTGGGCGGCGCTGCAACGCATGGCCCTGCCGGCCGGCGCGAGCGTGCTGGTGCAGGGCACCGGCAGCGTTTCCTTGATGGCCTTGCAACTGGCGGTCGCGCGCGGCCTGGACGTGATCGCGACCACCGGCGACGCCGGCAAGGCCGACTGGCTGCGCTCGATGGGTGCGCGCGCGGTGATCGATTACAGACAACGCCCCGATCTGTCGGCCGCGGTGCGCGAACTGACCGGCGGCCGCGGTGTGGACGGCATCGTCGACGTGGTCGGCGGCCCGCAGTTCCTCGACCTGCTCAACGCCGCGGCCGACAACGCGCATATCGCGGTGATCGGGTTCCTGCACAGCATGCAGGTCGACGGCAACCTGATCGGCCCGATCATGGCGCGCCAGCTCAACCTCCACGGCGTCAGCGTCGGCAGCCTGCGCGATCTGCATGCGTTTCTGGCCGAAGTGGAAACGCGGCGGATCGTGCCGATCGTGGGGGCGCGGTTTTCGTTCGAACACGGGGCGCAGGCGATCGCGTCGATCGCGCAGCAGCGGCAGGTGGGCAAGCCGGTGGTGGTGTTCGATTAGCGGTGGTGGGCGGGAAAGTCTGTGCTGATGGTCGACTGACGCTCCTGGCTGGTCAGGTCGGCGGTGGTGTTTGACCGGCTGCAGCAGATGGGCCGCGGTGAGATGGGCTGTACTCGTCGGCGATCGACGCAAGCTTCGCGAGTGCCGCGAAATTCTTGAAGATTCACAGCGCCGATAACGGCCAGTACATCGCCGACTTTCCTAACGCTGCGAAGCGTCAGGATGTCGCGCACTTTCATGACGCTGCGAAGCGTCAGGATGTCGCGCACTTTCATAACGCTGCGAAGCATCAAGATATCGCGCACTTTCATAACGCTGCGAAGCATCAAGATATCGCGCACTTTCATAACGTCATCCCCGCGAAGGCGGGGATCCAGAGACTTCAGAGTCATGCTGCGGTGAAGCCCTGGATCCCCGCCTTCGCGGGGATGACGGTAGGACGGTGACGCGGATGTTTGTGGGTTTCGTGCTGATGGATGGTCTTTCGCTCAAAGTCGCTGGATTCCCGCGTTCGCGGGAATGACGAGCAAAGGCGGAGCGCGCAACTCGTCGGCTGCGGCTAAAGAAATAGTGATGAGCCCTTCCCGTAGTCGCGAACCCTTCCTGCCGTCATTCCCGCGAACGCGGGAATCCAGCGACTTTCGTCCCGATCGCCTGGTCGTCCATTTCGGACGAATGCAGGCCGTATCCAGTTTGCCTCGCCACGCCACGCTGAATCGCACCGCATCGCAAGCGCACTACAGCCGCCACATCACACCAGATCGCGCGACATCACATTGCGTCCTGTTCCGCAGAGCACCATGACCACACTCCGAAAAAACGAAGGCCCGCATTCGCGGGCCTTCGTTTCGACGCAATGAAACGGAATCAACAAGCGCTTACGAAATCAACCAGAGCTTACGAATTCAAAAAGCACTTACGAAATCGCCAGGCACTCACGGAATCAACTGACAACTAGCCGGCTTGGCCGAATTGAACAACGACGCCGTCGCCCATTCCGGATGATCGATGAACGGGTTGCGGTTGCCCTGGAAGCTGTAGATCACTTCGTTGCGCGCCTTCTCGGCCGCGTCCGGCGGATCGGCCTGGTGCCACGACAGCAGCGTGGTCAGCAGACCCATGTAGGCCGGCGAGGACGAGGTGATGACGATCTTGCTGCGGTCGTCGGTCAGTTCCAGGTCCGGCTCGCTCTGTCCGGTGTTCGGATCGGTGCCGCCTTCGTAGCGGATCGCCATGTACAGCACCGCGCGCGCCATGTCGCCTTTCTTCCTGCCCCAGACCTGGAACGAACCGGCGTTGCCGTCGGGCGTCTTGAACCAGTTCGAATTGCCCGGGTACACGCCGCTGCCGCCGCCCTGGCCGTTGTTGACCTCGGTGACGCGCTCGCCGCAACCGCTCGACAGCGAGCAGTCGGCGAACGGCTTGTTGCCGCGGTCGGCGTTGTAGGCCGAGTCGGTGAGGTACAGCATGTGCGTGTCGGTGTACGGCGCGTACGGCAGGCCGAGGTTGCCGGTCGCGCTGCCGAAGCCCAGCGAATTCGGCCAGGTGTGCTCGCGGTTGTACTTCACGCCGCTGCCGCTGCCCGCGCGGTCGGTGACTTTGACGTAGCTGCGGTTCTTGTACGCATCGAGGATGCGGCCGGAATTGTTCGGATCTTCGTCGGCGATTTCCAGGATCGTCCAGGTGTTGGTGGTGCCGCCGCTGTACGGGTACGCGGTGTGGCCCTTGATCGTGGCATGCAGCGAGCAACGCAACTGGCTGGCGCTGCTGGTGTTGACGTGCGAGTAGTAACCGGTCGGCGTGCCGCCGCCGCTGGCGACGTTGAAGTTCACCACGGTGTTCGCGGCCGGGGTCGCGCCGCCGGCGTCGGTGACCTTGCTGGCGACGACGGTGAAGGTGCAGCTTTCGCCGGCGTGCAGCGCGGTGCCGGTCGATGCGGTGATCGCGGTGCCGCTGGCCGGGTAGGTCAACGCGACCGCGCCCGAGGTGGCGCACTGCAGGGTCAGCGCGCCGCTGGCCAGGGTGACCGCTTCGCTGAAGTTCGCGACCAGGTCGCCCGCGGCCGGGAACGTGCTCGAGCCGTTGGCCGGAGTGGTGGAACTCACGCTCGGCGGGGTGTTCGGCGAGGCGCCGGTGAAGGTCTGGCCGTTGTTGCAGGCGCCGAAGGTCTGGGTCGCCGAGTTCTGCCAGGTGAACTGCGAATACGCGCTGCCGCTGCCCGACAACTGCAGCGAGGTGCCGGCCGGGGTCGAGCCCGATTCGGACACCGGCAGGTTGATGCTGGTCTTGCCCGCGGCCGGGCCGCCGCTGGCGGTGATCTGGCCTTCGTAGCTCAGGAACTGGACCACGTTGCCGCTGCCGTCGACCAGGGCGAAGCCGTCGTTGGAGCCGTTCTGGATGCCGTTGGTGGGATAGCTCAGCGTGGCGATGCGCGCGCTGCCGCTGCCGCAGGTCACCACGCTGCCGGCCGGGACCAGGTCGTTGTCGTAGCTCACCGCCGACGACGGCGAGCTGCCGTTGTACAGATAGATGCGGTAGTTGCTCAGCGTTTCGCCGGCGGTGGCGACGACTTCGATCCGCTCGCCGGTGTCGCCGGCCGAGGTGGCATCGTCGTAGTGGAATTCGTTGATGAACACCGCAGCCGAGGCCATCGACGGCAACAGCGCGGCGACGGCGAGCGAGAGGACGGCGGCGCGGCGCACGCGGGGCGTGCTTGCGAACAGCATGGAGGAACAGTCAGCGACTGACTTGCGCATCAAAACGACTCCTTGTGAGTGGCGTGGCGTCCGGCCGCATGAAAGCGCGAGGCCGGCGCAGCTCAGGCGCCCTCCCCGGGCGCACCGGTCGAGTCTAGACGCGGTTTGTGACCGCGCCGGGCATGCGCGGGCGGATGGAGAGGCGAAAGAGAGACGTTGGTCGCGGTTATGCGGGTTATCGCCGTAGATCGGTGCGCGGCGGGTGTCGGCAGGCTGCGGCGAGCTGGTTGCCGTGGCGTGGCCGGATCGTGAAACGAAGTCCAAAGTGAGGCGTAGCTTTCGCGCTCCAGACATCACGCAGAAGCAGTAGCCGCGAGGTTTCTTGTGGGAGGGAGCTTCAGCCCCGACACTTTTCGCTCAGTTCGCTTGAAGCTCCATCGCGATGGGAGACAAAAGCATCGGGGCTGAAGCTCCCTCCCACAAAAGACTTCGGGCTTGCCTCGGGAGCCGAGTGGATCGGATGACACCAGCGCACGACGAGGCGAATGCGCTCAGCCCGCGGCCTGGCCCTTGCCGCCGCCGCGCGTCTTGCCCGTGCGCAGTTCCGCCAGTTGTTCGGCCACTTCCACCAGCGGTGCCTTGGAGCGCGTCGGCGCTTCGCGGAACGCGGCGATCAGGCGCAGTTCCAGCGGGTCGTCGACCAGCAACGCGTCGGCGGCGGCGACCGAGTCCATCGCCGTGTCCAGCGACAGGCCCATCTTGCCGCGCCCGGTCGCCAGCCATTCGAACTGCACGCCGGTGACCAGGGCCAGTTCGCGCAGATGGGCCATGCTCGGGAACTTGCCCTGGGCCGCCTCCCAGTGCCCGACCGCGCTGCGCTGTACGCCCACCGCCGCACCGAGGGCGGCCTGAGACAGGCCGGCGTGACGACGTGCGAGGCGGATGCGCTGTTGGGGCGTCATATGATCGATTTGGCACTTTTATAGCGGAAAAATCGGCAAATGCTACCTATAGTCACGTAGTGAGCAATAGACGCCACACCTAGTGCGTTTCAGCTAGCGTCGTGCGCTATCGTAGCCAACAGATACAGCAAGTTATGTGATCGAACAAGTGTTGGTGATACCGAAAGTAGCCGATTCGGCCTGGGCCGCGTGTGGCAACCGTCGCAAGGACTTCGCAAGATGCTCACACGCTGATACGGACTTCGGCTGGACACGAGGTCGGTTCGGGGGACGGGCGCAGGATTGCGCCATGCGTAGGACGGCCATCTCCGTACCAAAGAGCGCGTTCCACGGGACGCGCTCTTTCTTTTTTTGCGCTGCCGGGGCCGCCGCCGGCGCGATGCGAACGACGGCCGACAGGCCGCGCGCTCAGGCCACCGGCCGCAACTGCTCGTCGAGCGAACGGGTCTTGTCGGTGACCACATCCCCGGTGTGCCGGGTGCTTTTACGTTCGATCAGCAGGATGTGGCATTCCTCGCTGGCGATCGGGTTGTGGCGCACGCCCTTGGGCACCACGAACAACTCGCCCGCACCCAGCTCGACGGTGCGGTCTTCCATCTCGATCGCCAGCCTGCCCTTGAGCACCATGAACAACTCGTCCTCGTCGGCATGGCTGTGCCAGGCCAGGGTGCCGTGGACGCGCGCGACCTTGATATAGGCATCATCGACTTCGGCGATCACCCGCGGCGACCACAGTTCGGTGAGCGTTGCGGCGATATCGGCGGGCGAGGTCACGGACGACATGCGGAATCCTGGCGAGAGCTGGGAATCCCAGTCTAGTACGCCGCATGGCACGCCGCCTGATGCGGCGTGTCCGGTCATCTGGATGCCGCAAGCGCGCCGTGGCACCGCGAGGGTCAACCCAGCGATTCGACCCACGCGCGCAGCCGGGCGTCGCGAATCTCCAGCACCTCGAACAAACCCACCGCGCGCAATGCCGGCAGCGCTTCGCGGATGTGCTGTTCGGCTTCGGCGCGCGCGGCGTCGTCGGCCCGCGGATCGCTCAAGGTGCGGGCGTTGGCCAGGAACGCGGCGACCGAGCCTTTGCGTACGGCCACGCCGTCGATCCGGGCTTCATCGAGGTGGTCGGGCAGGATGTCGTGAGCGCGCATCGGAAACTCCATCGGGACGGTCGGAAAGGTGCGTCCATGCTGGGTGGGCCAGGCCGGCTCTGCTACGTTGCCCCGGCCATTCAATCGCGCGTTCCGGCCATGTCCGACCCTTTGCTTGCTCCGGCCCGCGCCGATTCGGATGCGGGGCCGTTCGTGATCGCGGTGACCCTGGTCGCCCGCGGGGTGCGCGACACCGCGTCGCACCAGCACGCGCGCGGACAATTGCTCGGCGCCCATCGCGGCCTGCTTTGTGTCGGCACCGGGCAGGGACGCTGGCTGGTGCCGGCGACCGATGCGGTGTGGCTGCCGCCGCACGCGCCGCATTCGCTGCGCTCGCACGGCGAAGCGTTTTCCGGCTGGAGCGTGTATGTCGCGCAGGCCGATTGCGCGGCGTTGCCGGCGCAGCCGTGTGCGCTGCGGGTGTCGGCGCTGCTGCGCGAAGCGATCGCCCGAGCCGCGACCTGGCCGGCGTCGCAGCCGTTGGACCCGGCCCGGGACCGGCTGGCTCGGGTGCTGCTGGACGAGATCGTCGACTGCCATGCGCACAGCCGGGCCGGCGAACGCATCGGCCTGCCGATGCCGAGCGACCCGCGCGCGCTGCGCGTGGCCCAGGCCCTGATCGACGACCCGGCCGATCCGCGCGGTCTGGCCGAGTGGGCGGCCTACGCGCATTTGTCCCAGCGCAGCCTGAGCCGCCACTTCAGCGCCGAGACCGGCTACAGCCTGCTGCAATGGCGGCAACGCGCGCGGCTGATGCGCGCGCTGGAACGGCTGGCGGCGGGCGAACCGGTGACCACGGTCGCGCTGGAGATGGGGTACGACAGCGTCAGCGCGTTCACCGCCATGTTCCGGCGCCACCTCGGCGCCGCGCCGACCCAGTACCTCAAACCCTCGCGGGGTTGAGCCGCTGAGCCGGCCGGACGTGGCGGGCCTGGCCTGGCGTTCGACCGTGCCCAGCGTCGACCCCTTTGGCCCAGGCGTCGCTGACCTTCAATGGAGCTTTGCCCCGCGCGTGAGGCATCGGCGCCGGGAGTCCGCGTCCGGCGGCATCCGGGCGGCATCGAGAATTTCTTCGCCCCGCCCCTTGAAAGGCCGCCAGGACGCCTCATCTTCCGTCCAGTCCCGGTTCGCCCGGGCGCTTTTGTCCCCGGCGTTGGCACTCGACGGGGGCGACTGCTAAAATTCCCGTTCTTTCTCCACCCATTCAATCACTTACAGAGGGTCGCCATGAATCTCAAGCCGCTTTACGACCGCGTTGTGGTCAAGCCGATCGAAGCCGACGAAATCTCCGCCGGCGGCATCATCATCCCCGACGCCGCCAAGGAAAAGTCGACCAAGGGTGAAGTCGTCGCCGTCGGCGAAGGCAAGGCCCTGGACAACGGCAGCCTGCGCGCGCCGAAGCTCAAGGTCGGTGACAAGGTCATCTACGGCCAGTACTCGGGCAGCTCCTACAAGCAGGACGGCGTTGAGTACAAGATTTTG
Organism: Lysobacter capsici; assembly: GCF_018732085.1. Taxonomy (NCBI): domain Bacteria; kingdom Pseudomonadati; phylum Pseudomonadota; class Gammaproteobacteria; order Lysobacterales; family Lysobacteraceae; genus Lysobacter; species Lysobacter capsici. Next base: position 989,493 of record NZ_CP076103.1, read on the forward strand.
AAGGAAGACGACGTCCTCGCGATCGTCGGCTGATCGGGCCGGGAATCGGGAATGGGGAATAGGGAATCGTCAAAGCGCTTGCGCTGACGTCCCAGCCCCTCCGATTCCTCCCGCTTTTGCTCGTCCCATTCCCGATTCCCCATTCCCAATTCCCGGAGTTCCAAATGGCTGCCAAAGAAATTCGTTTCGGTGAGGACGCACGCGCCAAGATGGTGCGTGGCGTCAACATTCTCGCCAATGCCGTAAAGGCCACCCTCGGTCCGAAGGGCCGCAACGTCGTGCTCGAGAAGAGCTTCGGCGCGCCGACGATCACCAAGGACGGCGTGTCCGTCGCCAAGGAAATCGAACTGGCCGACAAGTTCGAGAACATGGGCGCGCAGATGGTCAAGGAAGTCGCTTCCAAGACCTCCGACAACGCCGGCGACGGCACCACCACCGCGACCGTGCTGGCGCAGGCGCTGATCCGCGAGGGCATGAAGGCGGTCGCCGCCGGCATGAACCCGATGGACCTCAAGCGCGGCATCGACAAGGCCGTGGTTGAAGCGGTCAGCGAGCTCAAGAAGCTGTCCAAGCCGTCCTCGACCAGCAAGGAAATCGCCCAGGTCGGCGCGATCTCGGCCAACTCCGACGCCGACATCGGCGACCTCATCGCCCAGGCGATGGACAAGGTCGGCAAGGAAGGCGTGATCACCGTCGAAGACGGTTCGGGCCTGGAGAACGAGCTCGACGTGGTCGAAGGCATGCAGTTCGATCGCGGCTACCTGTCGCCGTACTTCATCAACAACCAGCAGTCGATGTCGGCCGAACTGGACGACCCGTACGTGCTGCTGTACGACAAGAAGATCTCCAACGTGCGCGACCTGCTGCCCGTGCTGGAAGGCGTGGCCAAGTCCGGCAAGCCGCTGCTGATCGTCGCCGAGGAAGTCGAAGGCGAAGCGCTGGCGACCCTGGTGGTCAACACCATCCGCGGCATCGTCAAGGTCTGCGCCGTGAAGGCGCCGGGCTTCGGCGACCGTCGCAAGGCGATGCTCGAAGACATGGCCGTGCTGACCGGCGGCACCGTGATCTCCGAGGAAGTCGGCCTGCAGCTCGAGAAGGCCACGATCAAGGATCTGGGCCGCGCGAAGAAGGTGCAGGTCTCCAAGGAGAACACCACCATCATCGACGGCGCCGGCGACGGCGAGACGATCCAGTCGCGCATCAAGCAGATCAAGGCGCAGATCGAAGAGACCTCGTCGGACTACGATCGCGAGAAGCTGCAAGAGCGCGTGGCCAAGCTGGCCGGCGGCGTTGCGGTGATCAAGGTCGGCGCGTCGACCGAGATCGAGATGAAGGAAAAGAAGGCACGCGTTGAAGACGCGCTGCACGCCACCCGCGCTGCCGTGGAAGAAGGCATCGTCCCGGGCGGCGGCGTCGCGCTGCTGCGCGCCAAGGCCGCGATCAGCGGTCTGAAGGGCGCCAACGAAGACCAGAACCACGGCATCCAGATCGCCCTGCGCGCGATGGAAGCGCCGCTGCGCGAGATCGTCACCAACGCCGGCGAAGAGCCGTCGGTCATCCTGAACAAGGTCCAGGAAGGCACCGGCGCGTTCGGCTACAACGCCGCCAACGGCGAATACGGCGACATGCTCGACTTCGGCATCCTGGACCCGACCAAGGTCACCCGCACCGCGCTGCAGAACGCGGCGTCGATCGCCGGTCTGATGATCACGACCGAAGCGATGGTCGCCGAGCTGCCGAAGAAGGACGAGCCGGCGATGCCGGGCGGCGGTGGCATGGGCGGCATGGGCGGCATGGATTTCTGATCACTCGATCGCCATGAAGCAACCTAAGGAACCCCGCCGAAAGGCGGGGTTCTTTTTTGCGTTGCGTTTTGCGGCGGCGATCGCGTCGCGCCGCGCATCCGCGATTGCGGCATGAATTTCCGAGTCAGCCGATCGCCGTGGCGCGAAACGAAAACCCCGCCGAAACGCGGGGTTTTTGTGTCGACCCGGGCCGCGGCGCGCCTGGACGCGGCCACGGCGCGCGCACGCGAGCTACAAAATCGCGCCGAGCAGATCGCGATTGAACGGCCTCACGTAAGCGGCCATGTCCAGCACGGTGTAGTCCGCGCTGGCGCCGGAACGGGCGAACTGATCGATCACGCTGACGCAGCGGTCGCGTTGCCGGGACGGCAGGAAGCGCAGGATCGGCACCAGTTGGCGATGGCCGATGGTTTCCCACAGTTCCACCGCGTCCAGCCCGGCCATCCATTGCAAGGCCAGTTCGTCCGACAGGCCCAGCGCCGGATGCCCGCCGATGGTGCGGATGTTCTGCTCGCGCAATTGGCGGATGTGGCGGTGGGTGGACAGGCGGTCGTCGGTGCGCGCGTAGCCGATGTCGCCGCTGGCCGGGCCGAAGCGGGTCGGCGCGTCCTTCGCGGCGGCGCCGAAACCGAAGCCCGACAGCAGTTGCTCCTGTTCCTGCAAGTCTTCGCTGATCGTACTGAGCGTGCGCATGCGGGTGCCGCCGAGCAGCGCCTCGCACGGGAAGAAATAGCCGAAGGCGGCGAACACGCGTGCGTGCAGCGCTTCGTATTGTCCGGCCCGGCTGGGCGTGGCCAGCGCGCGGTCGACGGCGTCGACCAACTCGGGCGCGACGTCCAGGTCGGTGTCGGGATCGAGCCTCAGCACGACCTTGGGCGCGATCATCTCGTCGACCAGATGGATCGCGGTGACCTCGTTGCGCTGAAGGCGTTCGAGATCGCTGCGGAAATCCGCGGCCAAGCCGAAGCCGTTGACGCCGCCGCCGGCGTTGGCGTTGTGGATGCTGCGCGTGTGCAGTTCGTGCAGCACGCGGCTGGCGGTGGCGCTGATGGTCCAGCGCGAGGTGAACGAAACCCCGCCCGAATGCGGCGACCGCTGCGGATGCCGGTAGACCACCGGCGAACGCGGCGATCGCGCGCCGAACACGGCGTCGCCCGGAAACGGGCCGAAGCGCAGGCCGCGGTCGAGCCGGCGCGCGGCGAACAACGCCTGCACCGTCGCCAGCGGCAGCGCGGTGAACTCGTCGGGCGTGCGCACGGTGAAACCGGCCAGCCGGCTGTGCAGGTCCGCGAGCAAGTCGGGCGTTTCGTCTTCGCCGCGCAGTCCCCAATTCGCTTCGGCCGGCCGCGTGGTGGGCACGGTCGGGCGCAGCGCCGGACGCGGCGGCGTCGGTTCGATGTCGGGCTCGGGCTCGGGTTCCGGCTCAGGCTCGGGTTCCGGTTCCGGTTCCGCCGCGCGCGGCGCCGGACGCACGGTGAGCACGCCGTCCTCGCTGATCACTTCCTTGAGTTTGGTGTCGGCCTCGATCGACGGGTCCAGGCGGGCATTGCCGAAACCGAAGCGATCGGCCGGGGCCATCGCGTCCAGGCCCGCGAGTTGTTCGCGAATCTGCCGCAACGAGGTGTCCGGCGTCAGGCGCAAGACGATATCGCGATCGGGTTCGCCGGCGAATGCGATGGTGACGAGCATGCGGAGCTCTCGGTTGGGCGATGCGGCAGGCGCGGCGCGCGGCCGCTCAGTCCGGATCGATGACGAAAAAATGCACGCGCAGCCGGCCGAAGAAATCCCGATCCGGATCGGCTTCGGCCTGCACCTGGATGCGTTCGAAGGTTTGCTCGGTGCTGCCGTCGGCCCAGATCACCCCCGCATTGACCTGCAGCGCCGCGCCGTCGTCCGCCTCCCGCGCGGTGCCGCGCCGGGTGTCCACCGGCCCGGGGCGCGGCAGCGGCCCAAAGCGCGGCGTGTTGCGGGTATAGACCCGCGCGGCGATCGGGTCGAGAAACTGATGCACGTCCCAGGTGGTGATGTCGCAGGTCCACAGCTGTTGCAGCGCCTCGAGGCGGTGCGAAGGGCCGAGCCGCGCACGCATCAGATCGACGGTGATCAGGTTCGCTTCGTGCTGGAACCGGCGCACGGTGACGTTGCGAAAGCCCCAGCCGTCGGCGCGGTTGACCGCGTACAGGCGATCGACCACCGGCTCGGCGCCGGTGGCGATGCGGAAACCGAAGCCCAGCGGTTGCCGCGATCGCGCGCGGATCTGGATCGACAGCGCCGCGCCGCGGCTCACCGCGACCAGATTCGGAAATACCCGATCGGGCGCGAGCTGCGGCAGTCGCGCGTCGCTGAACATATGCAGCTGCGCGCCCCGATTGCGATGGCGGGCGTCGGCATCCTCGTCGTTGAGGCCGAAGCGGACCAACAGATCTTCGCTGTCTTGCAGCCAATCGGAGGATTGGCCTTCCAGCGCGTGGGACGCGGCCATGAATGCATGCCTCAGACGGGGTTGATCGAGAAGCTCAAGGTGGTGCCGCGCACGCTGAAGGTGGCGGTGTGGCCGTTGGGCGCGAACGCCACCGACGGGCCGTCGCGACGCGTGCCGCCGAGCGCGCGCGCGCGGATGCGCACGCGGTCGCCCACGTCCAGCGCCTGGCCATGGAAGCGCAGCGCGGACAGGTCGACGCTGCGGGTCTGACCGGCCGGGAATCCGCCGCCCGTCGGGGTCTGGCTGATCACCCGGTCACCGTCCAGGCGCTGGACAATGAAACGCAGGACGAACGCGGCGTTGTTGGCGCAGGCGATGTGCTGGACGTGCAGCTCGTGCTGGCCTGACTCTGCGGGATTCCCGGATGGATGCATGGCGGGGCGCCTCGTGCGCACAGGAGAGAAAACGGAAGGGTCGATTCGGAAAACGCCCTATCGAGCGGGACGTGAAGACGCGCCGCTGTCTACGCAGGAGCGGGCGCGCTCGACAATGCAAACGGTTTCCGCCTGGTGGACAGGCCATGCGAACTGCCGCGTATGACCGCCGCGCTGGCGACGGTGAGCCAGGCCGTCGAGAACGCGGGAAGCAATGCAGGCGCAACGAGGTTTTGTTGTGGGAGGGGCTTCAGCCCCGGCGCCTTTCGCTCGGTTCGCCACGAAGCCTCAGGCGATCTGGAACAAAAGCGTCGGGGCTGAAGCCCCTCCCACGAAGACTTCGCACTGGCGCGGCGCCTGTTTGCCTGCCGACCGATCCATCGCATCCGACCGTGTTGCATTTTCCGTTTGGTGGACAGGCCATGCGAATTGCGGCGTATGACCGCCGCGCTGGCGACGGTGAGCCAGGCCGTCGAGAACGCGGGAAGCAATGCAGTCGCAACGAGGTTTTTTTGTGGGAGGGGCTTCAGCCCCGACGCCTTTCGCTCGGTTCGCCATGAAGCCCCAGGCGATCTGGAACAAGAGCGTCGGGGCTGAAGCCCCTCCCACGGAGACTTCGCACTGGCGCGGCGCCTGCTTGCCTGCCGACCGATCCACCGCATCCGACCGTGTTGCATTCACGCTTGCGCAACGATCGCCTTCGTACCGTCGAGGCCTGATCCATCACGTCTTGGTCGCCGCGCGGCCGGCGCTGGTTGCCGCATCGCGTCGTCGTCGGACGCGTCGATGCGCGGGGGAGGCCGGTCGGCCGGATGCGTTGCGGTGCCGGAGCAACCGCGATGAAAAAAGCCACTGCCGCCTCCCGTCCGCGTCGCGTCCGCGAGCCGGGCCGGCGCGAGCCCGAGCGCCCGATCCGCGTAGTCGGCGCGCGCGAGCACAACCTCAAGAACATCAGCATCGAGATTCCCAAGCGGCTCATCGTCGTATTCACCGGCGTATCGGGCTCGGGCAAGTCCTCGCTGGTGTTCGACACCATCGCCGCCGAATCGCAGCGCCAGCTCAACGAAACCTTCAGCAGCTTCGCCCGTCATCGCCTGCCGCATTACGGCCAGCCCGATGCGGATGCCATCGAAAATCTGTCCGCGGCGATCGTGGTCGATCAAAAGCGCCTGGGCGGCACCGCGCGTTCCACCGTCGGTACGGTCACCGATATCTATGCGCTGCTGCGGCTGTTGTATTCGCGCATCGGCAAGCCTTTCGTCGGCGAATCCACGGTGTTTTCGTTCAACCATCCCGAAGGCATGTGCCCGCAATGCGACGGGCTGGGCACGACCGAGCGGGTGGACGTCGACAAACTCATCGACCGCGGCAAGTCGCTCAATCAAGGCGCGATCCGCTTTCCCGCATTGGCGGTCGGCAGCGCGCGCTGGAAGCGTTATGCGCTGTCAGGCCTGTTCGACAACGACAAGCCCCTGGGCGATTACAGCCCGGCCGAATGGGACCTGCTGTTGAACGCCGAACCGTTCAAGCCCAAGCATCCCAAGCCGGGCTGGTGGGCCAGCAGCGAGTACGAGGGCCTGCTGCACCGTTTCAATCGCAGCTTTCTGCATCAGTCCGGCGACAAGGTCAAAGGCGCCAGCCGCGAGGCCTTGAACCGGGTCGTGTCGCGCCAGACCTGCACGCAGTGCAAGGGCGCGCGACTGAACCGGCAGGTGCTGGCCTGCAAGATCGCCGGCAAGCACATCGCGCATTGCGCGGCGATGCAGGCCGACGAACTGATCGAATTCATCGCCGCGATCAAGAGCGCGCCGGCCGCCACCGTCACCGCGGCGATCGTGGAACGATTGCAGCATCTGATCGGCATCGGCCTGGGTTATCTGAGCCTGGATCGGCAGACCGCGAGCCTGTCGGGTGGCGAATCGCAGCGGGTCAAGATGGTCAAGCACCTGGGCAGCAGCCTGACCGACATGAGTTACATCTTCGACGAGCCCAGCGTCGGCCTGCATGCGCGCGACGTGCATCAGGTCAACGCCCTGCTGCGGCAATTGCGCGACAAGGGCAACACGGTGCTGGTGGTCGAACACGATCCCGACGTGATCGAGATCGCCGATCACATCGTCGACATGGGGCCGGGCGCCGGGCGCGACGGCGGGCAGGTGGTCTATCAGGGCGACCTGGCCGGATTGGCCGCGTGCGGCAGCCTGACCGGACGCCATATCGCGCGGCGTCCGCAGTTGAAGACGCGACTGCGCGAGCCCACGGGCTGGCTGCCGCTGCGCAAGGCCAGCCTGCACAACCTGCGCAAGGTCGACGTGGACCTGCCGGTCGGGGTGATGACCGTGGTCACCGGCGTCGCCGGGTCGGGCAAGAGTTCGTTGATCAACGGCGTGTTCTCGCGCGAATACCCCGACACGGTCTGCATCGATCAGGGCGCGCTCGCCGCGTCGCGGCGTTCCAACACCGCGACCTACACCGGTCTGCTCGATCCGATCCGGCGCCTGTTCGCCGAGGAGAACGGCGTCGACGCCGGGTTGTTCAGCGCCAACTCGACCGGCGCCTGCCCGGTGTGCAAGGGCCTGGGCGTCACCCAGATGGACCTGGCCTTCATGGACCCGATCGAAAGCGTCTGCGAAGCCTGCCAGGGCCGTCGTTTCACCGAGCAGGTATTGGCCTACACCTGGCGCGGCCTGAGCATCGACGAGGTGCTGCGCCTGAGCGTGAGCGAAGCGCGCGGCGTGTTCGACGCGCCGCAGTTGCAGGCGATCTTGGCCCATGTCGAACAGGTCGGCCTGGGCTATATGTCGCTGGGCCAGCCGCTCAGTACGCTGTCGGGCGGCGAGCGCCAGCGCATCAAGCTGGCGACCGAACTGGAAAAGCGCGGCGAGACCTATGTGCTCGACGAACCCACCACCGGCCTGCACATGTCCGACATCGAGCGCCTGTTGCGGTTGATGGAGCGCCTGCTCGACAACGGCAGCACCTTGATCGTGATCGAGCACAACCTGGAGGTCATCGCCCAGGCCGACTGGATCGTCGACATGGGGCCGGGCGCGGGGCGCGACGGCGGGCGGGTGGTGTTCCAGGGAACGCCGGCCGAACTGGTCAAGGCGCCCGAATCGGTCACCGGCGAGCACCTGGCCCGTTATCTGCGTCCACGGCGGGGTTCGCGGCGGTCTTCGGGGTGATGCCGATGGGTTCGATTCGCCGCGAATCGGCCGGCCCGGCCGCGCGAACGATTTACTCCGCCGGGCGCGCGCTCGACAATGCGCGACAAACTTCCCCTGGATTTCGCATGCCCCTGCGTTCGATCGCCCTCGCCCTGACGAGCCTGCTCATGCTGCTGGGCAGCGGCTGCGCGGTGGTCAAGGTCAAGGAACGCGCGTTCGGCGATATCGCCGCCGAGCGCAATCTCGATGCGCTCAACGGCGGCAAGCTGAGCACCGCGTCGGCGACCGCGCTGGGTTCGGCCGGGCTCGATCCGGAACTGTGCGCGCGCGAACCGGCGCCGTGCATCGAGCAACTGCGGCCGCTCGCATCCAACGAGTCGTGGCTGGCGACGGCGTCGGAGCTGCAACTGCTGCGCATGAACGCCGCGCCGGCGACGGTGAGCAAGGCCGCCGAGAGCGCGGGCCTGTCGCGGCGCAAGGCGGCCGCGGTGGAGTCGGGCGAAGGCGCCACGGTCCAGACGGCCGCGGCCGCTGCGAGCCAGGTCGCCACCGACGAGCGCACCCACGCCGCGGTCGAGACCGCGCGTTATGCCTACGCGTATCTGTTCCTGACCGCACGCACGCCCGAGCAGCGCGTGTTCGAAGCGCGCCAGCAACGCGTGCTGCAGTACTACAACCGCGCGGTCGACGTGGTCGCTCAGGCCGCGTTCGAAGCCAGCCGCGGCCAGATCGGCGCTTCGCCATTGCAGGTCGGCGGCTTGAATCTGCGCATCGGCCTGCACGGCTACGAAGCCTCGGAGATCAGCCAGCAACCCGAGGCCTTGCTCGCCTCCGACACGCTCGGCTTCGACAATCTGCGCGCGGTGTACCGCCGCGACGGTTTCGGTACCGGCCTGGTCGCGGTGTTTCCGCGGCGCGCGCCGTCGCCGGCGCCGCTCACGCCGGCCGATGAAGCCAGCGCCGACGACACGCCGTATCGAGACACCCGCTATCTGCCGGTGACTGCGACCCTGCGCTTCAACGGCGACAACCTGGACGCGGTGCTGGCGAGCGATCAGGCCAGCATGGACGTGTACAACCCGTATCGCATCGACAGCGAAACCATCGGCGGACGCAAGGTGCCGCTCGCGGCGAATTATTCGGCGGCCTATGGCGTGTGGCTGGCGCGTTCGGAACTGGCGCGGCTGAGCCTGTCGAGCCTGCTGCGGCCCAAGCAGGCGCGCGCGTTCAAGCCGCGCATCTACCTCAATCAACCTTACGATCCGAACAAGCGGGTGATCGTGCTGGTGCATGGCCTGGCCAGCAGCCCGGAGGCGTGGGTCAACCTCGCCAACGAGATCCTCGGCGACGATGCGCTGCGCAAGCACTATCAGCTGTGGCAGGTGTTCTATCCGACCAACATCGGCATCCTGTCCAATCGCGCGGCGATCGCGTCGGCGCTGGACAAGACGTTCAAGCACTACGATCCCGAAGGCGACGATGTGGCCAGTCGGGATGCGGTGTTGGTGGGGCATAGTATGGGCGGGGTGATTTCGCGACTGTTGGTCAGCGACAGCGGCGAGCAGGTGCTCGACGAAACGCTCAAGGCCTTCGATCCGGCCGTCGCGCAGCGTCTGCGCGGCGAGCCGCTGGTGCGCGCGCTGACCGTGTTCCAGCCGATGCCGCAGTTCGGCCGGGTGGTGTTCCTGGCCTCGCCGCATCGCGGCGCGGTGGTCACCGACGGCTGGCCGCTACGGATGATCCGCAAGCTGATCCGGTTGCCGTTCGATGTCCTGCGCGAGACCGCCGAACTGGCGCAGCGCACCAAGGTCGATCAGGACGAATTGCAGAAGGTCGGTTTCCGCAAGGGCCGTCCGCCGACCGGTCCGGACGATCTGAGCCCGAATTCCTTGTTCATGCGCAGCACCGAGAAGTTGTCGATCGAAGCCGGGCTGCCGTACCACACCATCGTCGGCCAGCGCGATCCGAAGATCGCGCTGCTGCAATCCAGCGACGGCGCGGTGCCGTACCGCAGCGCACATCTGGAGGGCGCTCTGTCGGAGAAGGTGATCGTCTCCGGCCACAGCGTGCAGGAGACGCCGCAGGCGATCTTGGAGTTGCGGCGGATTCTGCGCGTCGATATGGCGCAGTACGAGAAGAACGCGAAGCGGTGACGGCGCGGCAGGCGAGGTTGCGCGGTCGCAGCTTGTGCCCGAAGGAAATCCAGTAGGACGCAGCTCCTACAGCGGGCTATCGGGTTATCGCGGTGTGCTGGATGTTGCCGGGTTTCCGACTGTAGGAGCGGCGCGAGCCGCGACCGGCGAGGTGGGCGAAGTTGCGTGGTCGCAGCTTACGCAGCTCCTACAGTGGGCTATTGCGTTATCGCTGAGGGCTGGCGGTGTCGCGTTTCCGACTGTAGGAGCGGCGCGAGCCGCGACCGCCATGGTCGGCGCCGGTCGTAACCACCATTGAGATCTCGCCGCCCAATGCGGCCCAATGCGGCCCACCGCGCTAGCGGAAGGCCGCATCGCCGGCCTCAGTGGTGGCTGCTGGCCGAAATCCCGCCGCCCTTGCCGTCGGGCACCAGCACGCGCACGTTCTGCATCATCCCTTGGTCCTCGTGATCGAGGATGTGGCAATGCAGGACGTACTCGCCGATGTAGCGCTCATAACGGGTGCGCACGTACAGGTTGTAGCCGTCCTTGACGAACAAGGTGTCCTTCCAGGTGCCTTGCAGGTTGGCGTACTGCGGATCGGTGACATTGCCGTCCTTGTCGAGGTCGCCAGTGACGCTGACTTCCTTGCCGTTCTTGTCGAGGATACTGACGATCTGGAACGGATTGACGTGAATGTGGAAGGGGTGACCGCCGCGCTGCGACGTCAGGTGCCACTCCTCGGTCTGGCCGAGGATCAGATCGCGCGCGGCGCTCGGATCGTAGGGCTTGCCGTCGACCAGGTAGATGTCGCCCACCTTCTTGCCGTCGACGATCTTGTCCTGGATGTCGAACACCACCGTCTGGCCTTTGCCGTTCACCTCGCCCTTGGTAATGGTCTTGTGCGGGACGAACGCATCCAGGCGCAGGTGATCGCGCAAGCCGGCGACGATCGATTCGCGCACGCCCTCGGGCATGCGCTTGTCCGCGGAGGCGACCAGCGCATCGGTCACGTAGGCTTCGACATCGGCGACCTTCGCATCGCCGGTGACGTCGGCGATACCGAGCAGCTGACGGTCCTCGGCGGCGTTGGTGATGCTGGCGCTGGCCGGCGCGAAGGCGTCGAGCACGCAGTACCGGCCGGCCGTGGGAAACACCACCAGCACATCGCTGCGGTAACCGGGCTGCAGCATGTTCTCGCTCTTGACGATGGTCTTGGCGTGGGTCAGGCCGTCGCTGGCGACTTCGAACTGCTTGAGCGGCGCGCCGGTGCAGTTCTTGGTCACCCAATTGTCCAGGGCCTTGCCGGACAGGCCCTCGATGCTGGCCGAGCTTGCCTTCATTTCGCGGAACTGCAGGTTGACGGTGTCGCGCACGCCGGCGTGCAGCAGGCGCCAGCGTTCGATGCGGCCGGCGACGAGGTCGTCGAAGGTCGGCAGCACGGTGCCGTTGATGCTGGTGTGGCGGCCGGATTTCTGCCACACGCCGAAGCCGAACTGGTCGTCGTATTTCTCGATCTCGCCGACGTCGTCCTTGTCACAGGTCCAAAAGCCGGTCTTCTCATCGGTCCTGATCTTGCCTTTGCTGTCGCGGCAGGCATACGCGACCTGCTGGAAGATCAGCAGCCGTTCGTGCATCGCCGCGCCGGCCGGATCGCGCAGCAGAGTGTCGATGTCGCCGGTGCGGTCGCTGGCGGGCAGGCGCTCGCCGCGTACCAGCAGCGCGCCGGCCATGCCGCTGGACACCTGCAATGCAGTGGAGCCGTGCAGATGCGGGTGATACCAGAAGGTGCCGGCCGGATGGTCGGCGGGCAGGTTGTACTCGTATTCGAACTTGACCCCGGGACGCAGCGTCAGCAGCACGTTGTCGCTGTTGCCGGTCGGGCTGACCCACAGGCCATGCGAATGCAGGTTGGTCGAGTTGAAGCAATGCGGGACGTTGATGTCGGCCGGATGACAATCGGGTTGCGGCGGCAACTGGTTGTCGAGCGCGATGCGCACGGTTTCGCCGGGCGAGGTGACGATGGTCGGCGCGAGGAACGGCACCTCGGGATTGGTGCCCGGGCTCTGGTAGGAGCGCAGCTTGACCGTGTCGAATCTCTGTTTGATGGGGTCCCAGATTTTCGAGGTGGTGAAGGCGATGCGCAGGTCGAGCTTGGCTTCGCGCGTGTCGAGCGGCTTGGCACCGGCCTCGGTCAGGCTCAGCAGCGGTTTGGCGCTGTCGCCCGAGCGCAGCATGCGCGCGAACACCGGCTGTTCGAGTTCGCGCGGCGCGGGTTTTTCCTGCGCCGGCGCGGTCATGGGCGCGGCGATGAGCACGCACAACGCGAGCGCGAGCGGACTGCGCGCGCGCGATCGCGATTGAACGGCGGGAATCGAAGAAAGGCGTTCCATGCTGGGCTCCTGATGGAATGAGGGGAATGCGGTGACGGCGCCGGCGATGGCCGCGCGTGAATGACACGCGCCTGCGCACGCGCCGCGCCGCCGCGTGCGGCTGCGTTGTTGCGGTTCGGTCATGGCCCCTGTTGCCCGTCGTCTGCGGCTGCCCGATCGCGGGAAACCGCGCGGCGGCCGTTTCGACGGTGCTGCTGATGGTTCGCTCCGTTCGCATGGCGGCGGGATCGCTCGAACTGAGAACGCGATCGCGTTGCGTCGTGCTGCCGGATCGGCATTGAGAACGGCGTCTCCATCGCGGAGGCGGCGTGCTCGCTTGATGAACGGCGAAAGCCCGCGCGGCAGGCCAATGCGGCGCAAGGCAGCCCGTCCCGCGTCGCCGCGGGGGCCGAGTGAACTCAAAGGAATTGCGACGCCGGGTTAGTGCTGCATCGTCTTCGCGGGCTGCGGCGTGGGCTGCGCCGGGCCGGCCGGACCGATCGCGTCGAGCTGGCGCAGCGATTCTTCGGTCGCCGGCGCTTGTTGCGGCGAGGCGCTGACCCGGGTGTGCGAGGGGCTGTCGAGTTCGCCCTTGACCAGGAACACGGTCTTGCCGACTTCCTTGGTCGCCGGATCGACGCTGAGCACCACGTGGTCGCCGCTGCCGATGCCGGCGGTCTTGCCCTGCACCGCCAGCGCCGCCGCGACCCGCTCTGCATCGGGTTCGGACAATGGACTGCCGTGACGCGTGAATTCGGCCTGGACCTTGTCGCGGATGTCGCCGATCAGGGATTGATCGCGATGGCCCGCGCTTGCAGGTGCGGCGTGTTCGGGTGGTGCGTGCGCAGGCGCATCGATGCCCGGCGCGATCGGATCGCGCACCGGCCGGTGGGTATCGATGGTGTGGTGGAACGTGGCCTGGGTCGGCGGCGCGGTGCTGGTGTCGTAATACGGCTGCACGGTCGCGGCCGCGCCGAGGTTGAGGCCGTTGGTCTCCATGATTTCGCGATCCAGGTGCAGCGCTTTCATGTCGATGTGGACCTGCGGCTTGCCGCCTTCGGCGGTGCGCCCGTGCGCTTGTTCCCAATGACTGATCATCGGCACGTAGATCGAGCCGTGATAGTTGGGGTAGTCGGAGTTGCCGCCGTGGCCCAGCCGGGTCTGCGCTGGCGGCAGGTCGTAGAAATGCTTGGCCATGCCGGCGGTGTTGGCCGGATTGACCGCGATGGTGAGGTCCGCGCTCAAGGTCAGGCCGTCGCGCGCGGCGTAGGCGTAGTTGGGCGCGGCGCCGGTGCGGGCGATGAAGTCCGAGGCGCGGCCGGGCTGCAGGTTGTAGACATCGCCAAGCGTCGCGGCGGGCTTGGCTTCCTTGGCTGCGCTGACCAGCGCGTTCCAGCCGGCGATGTTGGCGGTGGACTCGTTGACCCGGTCGCCTTCGATCACCTTGTTCAACAGCGGGGTGTAGTCGTGGACCGCGGCCGGGTTCTTGGCCAGCGCTTCGGCTTCGGTGTAGAAGGTCGAACGCACCGCGTCGCGCGCGCCGCGGTTGTAGCCGTGCTGCACTTCGTGGCCGAGCACGAAGGTGATTTCGCCCTTGTTGAAGTTCGCGTCGAGCCCGGCGACCGGCAACGACATGGCCTGGGTGCCGCCGTTGTACGAGCCGCCCATGTTCGGGTCGGTCAGGGCCTTGAACGATTTGAGATGGCCCGCGGCGACCGCGCCGTTCAACTGGTCGGTCAACACCGGCGACCCCTTGATGGTGTCGCTGAGGTTCTTCACCGCGTTGGCGCTGACGCCGGGCTGCTTGCCGAAATCGTCGATCAGCTTCTGCAGATCGGCGCTGATGGGTTTGGGCGACATGACGGCCTCCTGGCCTGCGGACCGCTGTCTTATTCGACGGTGATGGTTTTGACGCAGCGATGGCCGATCGCTTCGGGCGAATCGTTGGACTCGCCTTCGACGAACACGCGCAGCGTGACCGGGCCGCGGAAGTTCCAGTAACTCAGGCGGCCGTGCTCGGCGTAGGTCGGGCTGTCCTGGAACCCCATGGCCTTGAGCGCGCTCGCGTAGGCGTCGAAATCCAGCGCGCATACCGGGGTCATCGGCGCGGCCGGGTCGCCGGTGCGGGCGAAGTCGAAGGTCAGTTGCTGGCGCGGTTCGCCCAGCTTGGGGCTGACCAGGAAGTTGTACGACCAGTTCGCGTCGATCGCCGCGCCGGCGCCGAACGAACCGTCGCCGCTGTCGGCGCGCTGCATGCGCAGGCCGGTGTGTCGCTCCAGATGCTCGGCGGTGAGGTCGGCGTTGGACTTCAGGCTGCCGATCAGCTTCAACACGCGCCGGCTGACGTCTTCGCCGGACAGCGGGGTCGAGGGAGAGGCGGTGCTGGTCATGGGGAACTCCTGGGTGGATCGGGTGTTGGCGTCGGTGGAAGCGTCGGACGGAGCCGGCAGGCCGGCGCAGGCGCTCAGCAGGCCGCCGCACAACGGCAGCCACCATGCGCGGCGGAGGAGGCAATGCGATGGACGGGGCATGCGTCTCCTCCTTGGAACGCTGAGGCGGCCGCGGGGGCGGTTCGCTTCGTCGGGGGCTCGCTTGGGTGGCGGCTAGCGAGTTAACGCAGCCAGCATGCCGCTCAGGCCATCGAGGCGACAAGCGCAGGCCGTCGGCGGGCGTGCGGGCGGCGGCATTCGGCGCAAACGGGGCCGGGGTTCGCCTGTTCAGTTTTCTTGCGACCCATTGGGCGAGCCGGAGCCGCGTCACAGCGGCGAAATCGATGTCATCGGTAACAGCCCTGCCGTTATTAGCTTTCGGCATAAGCGTTTGGAAGCGGGTCCGGGCGTTTCAAATGAACCGGTTAGTTCTGTTTTGCAGTGCAGCGTGCAAAGGGGATAACGCTTCCTTCACGATCGCCCCGCATCCCGACGTGGGGGAGGGAGCAAAGCCCGCTACCGGTTCTACCGGAAGCGGGCTTTTTTATTGGCTGGGGTTTTGTGGTGGGTTCTGGAGTGTTCCGCGTGGGGATCGCCCGGTGGTTGAGCGCGGCGTCGTAGTCGCAGTGACTGCGAAACTTCGACAACCGCGCAACACGCTCGCAGCTACGCACGCATCAGCCGCCACTACCGCCATGCGATCATCCATGCACACCAGCATGCGCAGCTTTGATGGCTTCTCCTGATCGCAACAGTTTCGAATCCGCCCACGTCGAGCGCGCCATCGCGCGGTTGCGTGCCGCCTCCCCGCAGATGTCCAGCGCGCTCGAAGATCCATCGTTGCTCGCACGGCTCGCGCGCGTGGCCGTGGTCAGCGATTTCGCCATCGACACGCTGGTGCGCCAGCCCGACTTGCTGCTCACGCTCGCGGCCGACGACGGCGCCACGCCGCTGCCGCCGCCGCAACTCGATAGCGAGCATCGCGCCGACTGGGGCACGCGCCTGCGCCGTTACCGCAGCGCCGGTTCCACCCGCTTGATCTGGCGCGACGCGCTCGGCCTGGACAGCGTCGAGGACACGCTCGACGGCAGCACCCATCTGGCCGAGGTTTGCCTGCGCATCGCACTGCAAGCGCTGGAGGACGAATTCGCCCAGCGCCACGGCGTGATCCGCACGCCCGATGGGCAACGCGTCGGGCTGGTGGTGTTCGGCCTGGGCAAGCTCGGCGGCGGCGAACTCAATTTCAGTTCCGATGTCGATCTGGTCTACGCCTACGAACACGACGGCAGCACCCAGTTCGACGGCCGCGACGCCGCGCGCGCGCTCGATGCGGAAACTTATTTCGCCAAGCTCGGCCAGCAACTCGCGCGCCTGCTCGACGAACTCACCGCCGAGGGCTTCTGCCATCGCGTCGACCTGCGCCTGCGCCCGTACGGCAATGCCGGCCGCGTGGCCTGGTCGTTCGCGGCGATGGAGCAGTACTTCCAGCGCGAAGGTCGCGATTGGGAACGTTACGCCTGGCAGAAGGCGCGTCCGGTCGCCGGCGATGCGCAGGCCGGCGAACGCTTCCTCGATAGCCTGCGTCCGTTCGTGTACCGGCGCTATCTGGATTTCGGCGCGCTCGACGGCCTGCGTTCGATGAAGGCCGCGATCAGCGCCGAGGTCGCGCGCAAGGAACTGGCCGACGACATCAAGCGCGGGCCCGGCGGCATTCGCGAAATCGAATTCCTGGTCCAGGCCCTGCAGCTGATCCGCGGCGGCCGCGAGGCCGAACTGCGCGGCCGTCGCTTGTTGCCGGCGCTGCGCGAACTGGTCGCGCAGCGCCAGATCAGCGAGGAGGCCGGCGCCGCGCTGGGCGAGGACTACCGTTTCCTGCGCCGGCTGGAAAACCGTTTGCAGATGCTGCGCGATGCGCAGACCCACGCCTTGCCGAGCCTGCAGGCCGATCGCGAACGCATCGCCGCCGGCCTGGACTATCCCGATTGGGCCGCGTTGCTGAGCGATCTGGAGCGCCGCCGCGAACGCATCACCGCCGAATTCGATGCCTTGCTCGCGCCGCGCCGCCGCCGCGCCGCGCCCGATGCGCTGACCGCGTACTGGAACGCGCTGCCCGAGGCCGGCGACGCGAAGATCCTGGCCGACGCCGGGTTCGACGCCGCCACCGACGCCGATGCGGTGTTGCGCGACTTCGCCCGCAGCCCCGGCGTGCGCGGCCTGTCGGATGCGGCGCGCACGCGCCTGGACCGCGTGTTGCCGGCCCTGCTGCAGGGCACCGCGTCGTCGTCGCAACCGATGCTCGCGCTCAAGCGCTTGCTCGCGCTGCTGCACAACGTATTGCGCCGCAGCGCCTATCTGGCCTTGCTCGACGAACAGCCGGCGGCGTTGTCGCGGCTGATCGAAGTGGTGTCGCGCAGCGCGCTGTTGGCCGAACGCCTGGCCTCGCATCCCTTGTTGCTGGACGAACTGCTCGACGCGCGCGTGGTCGGTCCGTTGCCGGGCCGCGAGGAGTTGCTCGCCGCCTGCGCCGAAGTCGATGGCGGCGACGACACCGAACTGACCTTGCAGGCGCTCAACGAAGTGCGCCAGTCGCTGAGTTTCCGCATCGCGATGGCGCTGCGCGACGGGCGTCAGTCGGCGCAGGACAGCGCGCGCCAGTTGGCCTGGCTCGCCGACGGCGTGGTCGCGCGGGTGCTGCGCCTGGCCGAGCAGGAAGTCGCCGCCGCGCATGGCCGGGTGCCGGGCGCGCGTTTCGCCGTGCTCGGTTATGGCAGCCTCGGCGGCGAGGAGCTGGGGTTCGGTTCGGACCTGGATCTGGTGTTCCTGTACGACCTGCCCGCGGCCGACGCGGGCGCGCAAGCGGCAGGCTCTGAAGCGGCCGGTTCTGAGCCGGCCAGCTTTGAACCGGCAAGTTCCGACGGCGCGCGCGCCCTGGATGCGCCGCGCTGGTTCGCGCGGCTGGCGCAGAAAATCGTCGCCCTGCTCGGCGCGGTGACCGCGGGCGGTCGTTTGTTCGATATCGACGTGCGGCTGCGCCCCGATGGCGCCAAGGGCCTGCTGGTGTCGTCGTTGGCGAGCTTCGCCGACTACCAGCGCGAGCGCGCCTGGACCTGGGAGCATCAGGCCTTGGTGCGCGCGCGCTTCATCGCCGGCGACGCGGCGCTGGGCCGAAGTTTCGAAGGGGTTCGCTGGCGAACGCTGGCGAGCGAGCGCGATCCGGTCAAGGTCTACGAGGACGTCGGCGCGATGCGCCGGCGCATGCGCGCCGAACTCGATCGCAGCGACGCGGCGGCGTTCGACCTCAAACAGGGCGAAGGCGGCCTGGTCGATCTGGAGTTCCTGTTGCAGGCGTTGGTGCTGCGTTACGCGCGGCGCTACACGATGGTGCGCGAAGCGCGCGATACGGCCGGGCTGATCGACGCGGTTAACAGCATCGGCGTGCTCGACGATACGATCGCGGCGTCGTTGCGGGTCGCGCATGCGACCTTGCTGTCGCGCGGGTTGGATTGCACCCTGGACCGGCGTGCGCGGCGGGTCGCTCCGGACGAGGCGGTGGAAGCGGCGCGCGCGGCGATTCGCGCGGCGGTGGTGGAGCAGGGGCTGGTGTTCGTATAAGCCTCCCGTGTTGCGCGCTGCCGGATCGGAAAGCGTCGGGGCTCAAGCCCCTCCCACAAACGACTTCGGTGCCTTCGTAAAGGGGGCTTCGGTCCCTTCATAAAAAAACGTCGGTTGCTTTCGCAATTGCGAGGGCTTTTGTGGGAGGGGCTTGAGCCCCGACGCCTTTCGCTCAGATCGCGATCAACACCCCAGCGGTGCTATTTTCATGCCCGCCCAAAAAATCCAGGATCGAACTTATGATCGACGACACCACTCGCGGCGTGATCTCGGTCTGGATGGGCACCTCCACCCAATCGCTGGAAGCCTTCAACCGCTACACCGAAGGCATGGAGTCGTCCGGCTCGGGTTGCCCCGCGCATCGCGATTTCGGCTGCGACTTCATCGACTCGGATTTCTTCGTCGCCTACGGCACCGCCGGCAACAAAGTGATTCCGGTCGAGCAACTGGTCAAGGAAGTCGGCGTCAACGCGATCCAGACCGAACAGGCGATCCTCGCGCGTTGCCATGCCTTGGGCGTGACCGAAGGCAACTCGCTGTACTACTACGATCACTGCACCTTCCACGAAGACACGCCGGGCCGGCTGTACAACGAACTGCGCTTCATCGGCAGCTTCGCCGACCCGCGCCGCCGGATTGGCTGAGGCGATGTCGGCCACACCGATTGCGTAGCTACGGATGCCCCCTGTAGGAGCGGCGCGAGCCGCGACCGCGAAACGTCACATTCGACGCAAGCATGTTTCGCAGTCGCGGCTCGCGCCGCTCCTACAGGGGGTCCTCGCGACATCGTCGATTACATGAGGGGCGGTTCGAGCGGTCGCGTCTAGCGCCGCTCCTGCAGGGCGGCCCCGTGCCGTCGTCGATTATCGAGGGTCAGTTCGATCGATAACCCGCCCGCTCAGTCCCGCAGTGCAAGCCGTTGTCTGACTTCCTGCGCCACCCGCATGGTCTCGCGCAGCGGCGCCACCGGATACGCCAGCAGCGACTGATCGAACACCCGCACCCGGCCCAGGCTCAGCAGGCTGTCGATGAAGCGCCGCGGCCGGCCGTCGACGCGCTCGACCCCGAAGGCGAACACCGGCGCGCAGGTGGCCGCGGCCTCCGACAGCATGTTGACCGAATCGGCGGTGCAGACGATGCGGTCGGCCCAGCCGAGCAGGCCGGGGTAGGGATTGGTGCCTTCGCCGGGCTCGTACCACGACACCCGCGGCAGGCGCGTCAGGCGTTCGCGCAGGCGCGCGCGGATCTCGACCGGGGTGCGCCGCGAGGTCGTCGCCAGCAGGCTGCCGCCTTCGCGTTCGAGCAAGGCCTGCAACTGCACGGCCAGGGTGTCGAACGCGGCCTGGTCGAACGCAGCATGCGCGCTCGGGCCGCCGAGCAGCAGGGCGGTGCGCGGGCCGGGCAGGGCGCCGAACGCGGGAAACGCCTTGCGCGCGCCGGCCAGCCACAGGTCGTCGACCGGATTGAGGCTACCCAGCAGGGTGATGACGTTGCCGCCGCGCAGGCCGTCGTGTTCGGGCGCGATCACCAGGTCCCAATGTGCGGGATCGATGCGCGGATCGAGAATCTGCACCGCCGCGCAGCCTTCGCCGCGCAGCAGCCGGGTGGCCAGCGCGGCCTGGCGGCCGCAGCCGATCGCCAGGCGCGGGCGCGCGCCCAGGGCGCGGACGAAGTCGGGACCGAAGGCGCGTTCGGCGCCGAGCAGCCGCCGCGGCGCCAACCAGCGCCACGGCGCGCGCGGGTGCAGGGTCCAGTCGCTGGCCGCCCGCCCCAGCGCCTGGGACAGGGCGCTGGCCTGGCGCTGATTGCCGGCATGGCCGTCGGTCAGGACCCAGGTTGCAGAAATGGGATCATTCTTCGCAGAAAAGCCGTTTCGTTGCACAGATGCAGTCAATCCGTTCCGGGAGTGGCGGTTTCGCGGTCCGACCGAGACTCTACACTTCCGTCTCCCGACCACTTTGCCAAGCATGGCAGCCCCACGGAGAAGACGATGTCCAAGGCTCTTGACGACCAGACGCTCGATCAGCTGTTCCGCACCGCCCGCACCCACAACGTGCTCGGCGGGCAGATCAGCGACGAGACGCTGCGCCAGCTCTACGACTTGGCGAAATGGGGCCCGACCAGCGCCAACGGTTCGCCGGCGCGCTTCGTGTTCGTCAAATCCGCCGAGGCCAAGCAGAAGCTTGCGCCGGCCCTGTCCGAAGGCAATCGGGCCAAGACCCTGGCCGCGCCGGTCACGGTGATCGTCGGCCACGACCTGGAGTTCTACGAAAAGCTGCCCTACCTGTTCCCGCACGACGACGCGCGCAGCTGGTTCGCCGGCAACGAAGCGTCGATCAACGTCACCGCGTTCCGCAACGGCAGCCTGCAGGGCGCGTACCTGATCCTGGCCGCGCGCGCCCTGGGCCTGGACACCGGCCCGATGTCGGGCTTCGACAACGCCAAGGTCGACGAGGCCTTCTTCGCCGGCACCAAGATCAAGTCCAACTTCCTGATCAACCTCGGCGCCGGCGACCACGCCCAGTTGTTCCCGCGTTCGCCGCGCCTGCCGTTCGACGAGGCCGCGCGCATCGACTGAGGCGTGCCGCCGGCCACGGTTTCGCGGCGTGGACACCTCGGGTTCGCACGCTTTGCGCGATAGTGCCCCGGCGAACGTTCATCCGATTTTTGTTGGTTTTTCAGCGAAACACCCCGAGCAAGTCCCTTCCCAAACCCAGATCCAGGAGTTCCCTCATGAAGCGTATCCTGCTCGCCGCCGCCCTCGGCCTGGCTTTCGCCGGCACCGCCAGCGCCGCCGCCCTGACCTACAAGATCGATCCGAACCACACCGACGTGGTCGCCAGCTGGAGCCACTTCGGCTTCTCCAACCCGGTCGCGCATTTCGGCAAGGTCGACGGCAGCATCACCTACGATCCGGCCAAGCCGGCCGCGTCCAAGGTCGAGGTGACCATTCCGCTGTCCGGCCTGGATTCGCACGTCGCCGACTTCGACGAACACCTCAAGAGCGCGGATTTCTTCGACGCCGCCAAGTACCCGACCATCACCTTCAAGAGCACCAAGGTCGAAGCGGCCGGCGCCAAGAAGCTCAAGGTCACCGGCGACCTGACCGTGCACGGCGTGACCAAGCCGGCGGTGCTCGACGTGACCATCAACAAGATCGGCGAGCAGCCGATGGCCAAGCGCGCGGCGGCCGGTTTCGACGCCACCACCACGCTCAAGCGCAGCGATTTCGGCATCGCCAAGTACGTGCCGAACGTCAGCGACGAGATCAAGATCCGCATCACCACCGAAGCGATCGTGCCCAAGCCCTGAGCCGTCGCGGGGCCGAACCGATAAACTGTTCGGCATGATCATCGAACGTCCCTCCAGCGCCCGCGGCCGCGTCCAGGCCGGCTGGCTCGACAGCCGCCACACGTTTTCGTTTGGCGGTTATTACGATCCGGCCTGGATGGGCTTCGGGTGTCTGCGGGTGATCAACGAAGACCGCGTCGATCCCGGCGCGGGCTTCGCGCCGCATCGCCACGCCAACATGGAAATCCTCAGCTACGTGCTGAGCGGCGCGCTGGCGCATCGCGACAGCAGCGGCGGGGGCGGCGTGATCGGCCCTCGCACCTTGCAGTGGATGAGCGCCGGTCACGGCGTGGAACACAGCGAGTACAACGCCTCCAAGACCGAGCCCGTGCATTTTCTGCAGATCTGGGTTCAATCCGATCGCTTGAATGCGCAGCCGGCGTACGCGCATAGCGATGCGCCGCCGGATCGCGACGGCGAGTTCGTGCTGCGCGCTTCGCGCGATGGCGCTCAGGGCGGGTTGCCGATTCGTCAGGATCTGTTGCTGTATTCGCTGAGCTTGGGCGCGGGGGTCAGTGCGCGGCGCACGCTTGAGAGTGGGCGCTGGTATTGGCTGCAGGTTGCGCACGGGCGGATCGAGGTCGACGGGCGGGTGCTCGAGGCCGGCGATGCGTTGGGGTTTCGCGAAGAATCGGGCGAGCGGGTGTTGATCGGGCTGGGCGATACGCCGGCCGATGTGCTTTGGTTTGATTTGGCTGCGGGTTGAGCGAAAGCAAAAGCAAAAGCAAAAGCAACAGCAAATCCCCCCTGGCCCCCCTTTTTCAAAGGGGGGAACCCGGTAGGTGGGGGCGTCGCGGCTGGTGGTCAGTCGGGGCCCGCAGCCACCTCACTGCAAGGTGGTGGGTTATCGGCCTGCAAACCAGGTCCTCGACCTGCGACCCGGTCCCTCGATCTGCGACCCGGTCCGTCGCCACCATCCCAACACGCCTGCCGTTGCTGTTCCCCCCTTTGAAAAAGGGGGGGCAGGGGGGATTTGCTTTTAGCTCCACCCCAACGCCAACCCACACACCGCGTGTACCCGGCCCGGCCCCCCACACTGCTAAACTGCCCGCCCGCGTCGCCATCCGTAGTCCCCCATGACCACCGCAGCCAACGCCCATCCCACCCAGGCCAGCGCCGACCTGCGCTACACCGTCACCCGCGCGGACCTGCCGCTGAGCTGCCCGCTGCCGTCAATGGCGCTGTGGAACTCGCACCCGCGCGTGTACCTGCCGATCGAAGCCGAGCGCGAATGCCTGTGCCCGTACTGCGGCTCGCATTTCACCCTGGTCGACGACTGACCCACCGGCCATGACGCCCGTGCAGCCGACCCACGCGCGCCGGCTGACGGTGATGCAGTTGCTGCCGGCGCTGGAATCCGGCGGGGTCGAACGCTCCACCCTGGAAATCGCCGACGCGCTGGTGCGCGCCGGCCATCGCGCGATCGTCGTGTCCGCCGGCGGCCGTCTGGTGCCGCAGTTGCTCGCGTCCGGCGCCGAACACATCGAACTGTCGATAGGACGCAAGTCGCCGTCGACCTTGCTGCACGTGTTCGCGCTGCGCCGGTTGTGGGCGCAGCTCGGCGTCGACCTGGTGCATGCGCGTTCGCGCCTGCCGGCCTGGATCGGCCTGATGGCCTGGCGCGGGCTGCCTGAGTCGGCGCGGCCGCATTGGGTCACCACCGTCCACGGTCTGAATTCGCCGTCGCGCTACAGTGCGGTGATGACCCGCGGCGAGCGGGTGATCTGCGTATCGAACACAGTCCGCGACTACGTCCTGCAGCATTACCCCGACACCGATGCCGACACCTTGCGGGTGATTCCGCGCGGCATCGATCCGGCCGCGTTCGCGCGCGCGCCATCGCCCGATCCGCAGGCGCGCGCCTGGGCGGCGTCCTTGCATCCGGCCTTGGCCGGCGACGGCCCGCTGCTGCTGTTGCCCGGCCGCGGCACCCGCCTGAAGGGCCATGCCGATGCGCTGACCCTGCTGGCCGCGCTGCGCGCCGACGGGCGCGATGCGCGCCTGTGGCTGCCCGGCGCGCGCGCCAGCGGACGCGAGGCCTACATCGCCGAACTCGAGGCGCAGGCGCAGGCCCTGGGTATCGAGCAGGCGATCGCCTTGACCCCGCCCACCGACGCGATCGCGCGCGCTTACGCCGCCAGCGATCTGGTGCTGCAGTTGTCGCGCAAACCCGAAGCTTTCGGCCGCACCGTGATCGAAGCCTTGTCGGTCGGCCGGCCGGTGCTGGGCTGGAACCACGGCGGCGTCGGCGAACTGCTCGCGCGCCTGCAGCCGCGCGGCGCGGTCGCCGCGTTCGATCAGCACGCCTTGCACAGCGCGGCTTGCGAATTGCTAACGCAAGCGCCCGCGCCAGTGGATACGATGGCGTTTTCCCTGCGGGCCATGCAGGAGGCCACGCTTGCCGTCTATGCCGAACTCGTCGACACCGCCTGACGCGGCCCTCGCGGCCGCGACCGGCGAGGGCGTGGCCGATCCTGCGCACTGGGCCGGCGCGCGTCCGCCCGAACCGCCGCCGGCGATCGTCGGCTGGCGCTGGGCGCCGGTGTGGATCCTGGCCTACGTCGCCTTGTTGTTCGCGCCCGGCATCGCCGAGACGGTGCTGAGCCTGGGCGCGATCACCATGCTGGTGAAGCTGGTGATGGCGCGCTTCAACACCGGCGCGCGGCTGCTCAGCGATCCGGCCTGGGCGCTGACCAGCGTGCTGTTCGCGGCCTATTGGCTGCCCGAACTGATCTCGGCGATCGACGCGGTCGATCCCGGCCGCGCCCTGCGCGAGGCGGCGGTGGACCTGCGCTATCTGCCGTTCCTGTGGCTGGTCGCGGCCGCGGTCGCGTCCGAGCAGGGCCGGCGCACGACCTTCGGCGGCCTGGCGATCATCGTCGGCATCTGGACCGTGGATGCGCTGCTGCAGGCGATCAGCGGCACCAGCCCGCTGTTCTTCGCGATCGACTCGCTCAAGTACGCGATCAACGGCCATCGCACCTGCAGCGCCGAGGAAATCGCCATGGTCGACCGGCTCGGCGGCATCCTCGGGCCGTGCAATCTCAAGCTCGGCCAGGTGATCGCGAGTTTCTCGCCGTTCGTGCTGTACGCGGCAGGTCGGCGTTTCGGTCGCGGCGGCTGGCTGGCGGCGACCGCGGCGGTCGGCATCGTGGTGGTGCTGGCCGGCTCGCGCGCCTCGTGGATCACCTTCGCGCTGGTGCTGTTGCTGTCGGGCTGGCGCGTGCTCGGCTGGAAGCGGCTGCTGGGATTGTTCGCCGCGGGGCTGTTGGCCCTGGTGGTCTTGAACCAGACCTCGACCCAGGTGCATCAGCGCCTGGACCGCACCGCGCAGATCGTCGGCGCCGATCTGGCCGGCGTCGACACCGCCTTGTCGGGACGCACCCGGATCTGGCGCGCGGCGCTGTGCATGGTCGCCGAACATCCGATCAACGGCGTCGGCGCGCGCGGCTTCCGCGAAGCGTTCCCGGCCTGCGATCCGCAGCCCGGCGTAACCACGTCCTGGGGTTACGGCCCGGCGTTGCACGCGCATCAACTGTTGCTGGAAGTGCTCAGCGAAACCGGCGCGTTCGGCCTGCTGATGTGGCTGGCCGGCGCGGCCCTGGCCTGGCGCGCGTGGACCTTCGCCGACGGCGCCGCGCGCGAACGCGCCCGGCCGGCGATGCTGGCGCTGTTGGTGACGGTGTTTCCGTTCAACACCCACCTGGCGTTCTATTCGACGTTCTGGGGCGGGCTGACCTTGCTGTTGGCGGCGCTGTATACCGGCAGCCTGCTCGCGCAACCGCCGCGGGACGCGACGGCGCTCGATACCCGTTAACCAGCGATGGTTACGGCGCCCCCTGTAGGAGCGGCGCGAGCCGCGACCGCGACATCGCGTTTACGACGCAAGCGCAAACGCCGATTGTCGATCAAGACATCGCAGCTTCGATGCAAGCGAGGTGTCGCGGTCGCGGCTCGCGCCGCTCCTACAGGGGGCGATCGCGGCTTTCGATATCTCAGGGTTGTTTCTTGTACGGCGACACCATGCCCGCCGGTCGCCGCTTGAAACGGCGGTGGATCCACAGGTACTGCGTCGGCGCCTGCCGCACCATCGCTTCGATCTGCGCGTTGACCCGCGCGCTGTCTTGCGTCGCATCGCTGGACGGAAACTCGGGCAGCGGCGCGCCGACGCGCAGGATGTAATCGGCGCCTTCGCGACGATGGAAGAACGGCACGACCGCGCAGCCGCTCAGGCGCGCGAACTGATGGGTCGCGGTGATCGTCGCCGCCGGCACGCCGAAGAACGGCGCGAACACGGTGTCCTTGCCGCGCATGTCCTGGTCCGGCGCGTACCACAGGAAACCGCCCTGCTTGAGGTGGCGCATCGCCGGGCGGATTTCCTCGTTGGTGAACATCGCCGCCGCGTAGCGCAGGCGCCCGCGCTTGACCGCCCATTCCATCACCGGATTGCGGTGCTTGCGGTACATGCCGGCCAGCGGCAGGTGATCGCACATCAGTCGGCCGCACATCTCCAGGGTCATGAAATGGCCCGAGATCATCAGCACGCCGCGTCCGGACGCGCGCACCTCGTCGAGCAATTCCAGCCCTTCGATCTTGACCGTGCGCCGCATCGGCGCGACCTCGCCCCACCACGCGCGGGCGAATTCGAAGAAGCCCACGCCCAGGTCGCGGAAGCTTTCGCGCAGCAGGATCTCGCGTTCGGCTTCGCTTTTTTCGGGGAAGCACAGCTTCAGGTTGATCCGCGCCGCGCGCCGGCGCTCGCTCGCCGCGCGCAGCGCGAATGCGCCGATCAGCGCGCCCAGGGCGCGTTGCAGGCCCCAGGGCAGGCGCGCGCCCGCGCACATCGCGGCCAGCGCGAGCCACATGGGCCACAGGCGCGGCGAGAGCAGGGACGGACGTGGGGGCAGGATCGATTCGGCCATGGCGATAGTTTATGCGGTGAGGCGATGAATGCCGCGGCATCGGCCGAAGGTGCGTACCCGGGCGCAGGTCGGTGCCGACGCACACAGGGCCGCATTCGGGCCGTATCCACGTCGCGCCCGCGCGGCGCAGTGGGCCGTGGGTCGACTTATCGCCGTCGCGGCCACCGCATCGCCGCCGCAGCCTTTATCCTTACGCCCATGCGGAAGGATTTGATCGAGCGCCTGTTGCGCGGCCTGTATTCGGTCGCGCTGTACCTGTTGGCCCCGGTCACGGTGTATCACCTGATCTGGCGCGGTTTCCGCCAGCCGGCGTATTTCCAGCGCTGGCTGGAGCGCTACGCGATCTACCGCGGCCCGGCCCAGACCCGCACTTTGTGGCTGCACGCGGTCTCGGTCGGCGAGGTCAACGCGGCGATTCCGCTGGTGAACGCCTTGCGCCGCGGCCGTCCGGACCTGCGCCTGCTGGTCAGCACGATCACCCCGACCGGCTCGGACCGCGCGCGCGCGGCCTGGGGCGATTCGGTCGAACACGTGTACCTGCCCTACGACCTGCCCGGCGCGGTCGGGCGTTTCCTGCGCCATCACAAGCCGTGCGCGGCGCTGATCATGGAAACCGAGTTGTGGCCGAACCTGTTGTTCGGCTGCCGCGATCGCGGGATTCCGGCCTACATCCTCAATGCGCGCCTGTCGGAGCGTTCGCTGCGCGGCTATCGCGCGCTGGCGCCGCTGGTGAGCCGTGCGTTGCGCACGGTGCGCACGGTCGCGGCGCAGTCGCGCGCCGACGGCGAGCGCTTCATCCAGTTGGGCGCGCGGCCCGAGCAGGTCATCGAGACCGGCAATCTCAAGTTCGACGTCAACGTACCCGATGCGCTGGAGGAATTCGCGCTGGAATGCCATCGCCATACCGGCGAGCGGCCGGTGTGGATCGCGGCGAGCACGCACGAGGACGAGGAAGCCGCGACGGTCGGCATGCACCGGCGTCTGCGCGAACGCTTTCCGGGCTTGTTGCTGTTGTGGGCGCCGCGTCATCCCGAACGCTTCCGGGTGGTCGCCGAGACCGCGCGCAGCGCCGGCTGGCAGGTGTCGACGCGTTCGCGCGCGCGCTGGCCGCAGCCGGGCGACGACGTGTTCGTGATCGACACGCTCGGCGAACTGATGAGTTTCTACGCCTGCGCCGACGTGGCCTTCGTCGGCGGCAGCCTGCAGGCGATCGGCGGGCACAACCTGCTCGAACCGGCCGCGACCGGCACGCCGATCGTCACCGGTCCGCATCTGCACAACTTCGTCGAGATCGCGCAGCGGCTGGAAGATGCCGGCGCCTTGCGCATCGGCCTGGACGCGGATGCGGTCGAAGCGGCGGTGGAGCGGCTGCTCGACGATCCGATCGAACGCGCGCAGATGATCGACGCCGGCCGTGCGCTGGTTGAATTGGGTCGCGGCGCGCTAGCGCGGACGATGGCGTTGTTGCAGCCGGCGTTGCCGCCGTTGGGGCGGTAGCGCCGGGCTCTGCGTTTTAGCTTGCGCGCTGGTTCCGCGTTTGCTGTTGCCGTTGCTTTCCCCCCTTTGAAAAAGGGGGGCAGGGGGGATTTGCTTTTGCTCTGCGCGGTTGTGTTGTTCGCAACGGTGACGGAAAAGCCAAAGCAAAAAGCAAATCCCCCCTGCCCTCCCTTTTTCAAAGGGGGGAAAGCAAAGACGCGGCAAGACCAAGTCGACGCAGTTCAGCCAAAAAAGCCGACCCGCCAAAGTCGAGCAACAACTTCGAGCAACAAAGCCGACCAACAAAAAACCGCCGGACATGCCGGCGGTTTTTTCGTATCGACAATCCGTTGCGAGTATCAACCCGCCACGAATGCATCACAGTCTGTCGCGAACGTACCCGACGAAGCGCTACCCGATCACTGCATCCCCGGCGGCGGCGCGAGGTTGGTCGCCGCGTCGGCGGTCAGCAGGCGGTTGATGTCCTGCACGTCGGCGACGTCCAGAGAACCGGCCGACTGCTCCAGCAGCAGGCGGTTTTGCAGGAAGTTGTACTTGGACTGGGCGTAGGCCTGTTGCGCCTGCAGCAAGGTGCGCTGGTTGTTCAACACGTCCAGCACGGTGCGGGTGCCGACTTCCAGGCCGACCTGCGAAGCGTCGTACGCGGCCTGCGCCGAGACCACCGCCAGGCGGCGCGCTTCGACTTCGCTGATGCCGGCGACCAGGGTCTGATACGCGTTGCGGGTGTTGCGCACCAGCAGGCGCTTCTGGCGTTCGAGTTCGTCCTGCGCGGCGTCGCGGCGGGCCAGCGCCTGACGCACGCCGGACTGGACCGAACCGCCGGAATACAGCGGCACCGACAGGGTCAGGCCGATGCTCGGGCCGTGGCTGGCGCTGCCGTTGAGCGCCTGGGTCTGGCCGCCGAAGGTGCGGTCGCCCCAGGTCGCGTTGTCGCCGTAACCGCCGCTCAGGGTCAGGGTCGGCCAGTGGCCGGCGCGCGCGGTTTCCACGCTGATGTCGGCGGCGCGCACCGCCAGTTCCTGCGCGCGCAGCGAGGGATTGCCCTGCACCGCGTTGTTGACCCAGGTCTCGACCTGCTGCGCTTCGGGCAGCGCCGGCTTGAAGTCGGCCGGCAGCGCCTTGAGCGTGCGCACCGGCTGGCCGGTGATTTCGCTCAAGGCCTGATACGAGTCTTCGACCGTGTTGCGGGTGGTGATGGTGCGCGCGCGCGCATCGTCGTACTGGGCGCGCGCTTCGTGCACGTCGGTGATCGGCGCCAGGCCGACTTCCAGGCGCTTGGAGGCGTAGTCGAACTGCTTTTGCAGCGCGGTTTCCGCCGCCTCGGCCGCGGCCAGGTTTTCCAGCGCGACCAGCACGTTGAAATAGGCCTGCGAGGTGCGGGTGATCAGCGCCTGGCTGGTCGATTCCAGGGTGAAGTCGCTGGCTTCGCTCAGCGCGTTCTGGCTTTGCAGGTTCTTGATGCTGGCGCGGTTGTAGATCGGCTGGCTGGCGCTGATCGAATAATTGCGCGAGGTGCTGTCCGATCGCACGTTGGTGCCGGGCGCGACGCCGGAGTTGGGATCGGTCGGATCGACGATGCCGTTGGCTTCGCTGTCGTTGCGGCTGCGGGTCAGGCGCGCCTCGCCGGACAGCGACGGCAGCAGCCGGGCGCGGGCCTGGATGCGGTCTTCCTGGGTCACCAGCCGGTTGGACTGCGCGGCCGACAGCACCGGGTCGCCCTGGCGCGCGAGCTCATAGGTCTGCAACAGATCTTCCGCCGACGCGGCGGCCGGCAGCAGGACGAGAGCCAGGGCAAGAGCGAGCGGACGGCGGATCATGCGGCTTCCTTGGACTTGCTGGTATTTGAGAACCCGCATGCTGGCACGCGGGTTCTTACGAGGGACTGACGGGTAACTGACAGGATCGTCAGAACTCGAAGGCGGGCGCGGGCGCGGCGCCTTCGAGATAAGGCAGATCGGTTTCGAACAACGATTGGATGCGCGAAGCGTTGACTTGGTTGCGCTCGGCCGACGCGGTGACGACGATGCCTTCCATCGCCGGCGAGCGGCCGCGCATCACGAACAGGCGTCCGCCCGGCTGCAGCCACTGCAGCCACTGCTGCGGAATCTGGTAGACCGCGCCGGTCACGCAGATCGCGTTGAAGCGGCGGTCGGTGCTGTAGTTCAGCGCGTCGGCTTCGATCACCTGGGCATTGAGCACGGTCTGCGCGGCCAGGCGCGTGCGCGCGGTTGCGGCGAGGTCGGCATGGATTTCCAGGCTCACCACTTCGCGCGCCAGGCGGCCCAGGCAGGCGGTGAGGTAGCCGCTGCCGGTGCCGATCTCGAGCACGTCGTCGGTCGGGTCCACCGCCAGCGACTGCAAGGTGCGGCCTTCGAGCACCGGCTTCATCATGAACTGACCATGCGCCAGCGGCAGCGAGATGTCGGTGTAGGCGAGATTGCGATGCGCGTCGGCGACGAACGCTTCGCGCGGCAGCGTCGCCAGCACATCGAGCACGCGCGGGTCGAGCACGTCCCACGGCCGAACCTGTTGTTCGACCATCGTTTCACGTGCCTTGGCGTAATCGATCGTAATCATGAGCAGTCTTCTGAATCGTGCGCGGGAACCGCGAATTCTACCGGGACCGCACGGCCCCCGGCGGAAAAAGAATCAACCACGGCGGGGGCCGGGCTTAGTGCCGAAAGTCACCGGAACTCCCGGCACCGTGCCGTCTGGCGGCGGGTTCGCCGCATCGGCGCGGGCGGCCAGACCCGGCACAGTCATTGCTCGCGCCGGGCATAGGCGCGCAGGAACATCGCCACCGAGGCCTCGATATGGACGGTCAGCTCGGCCGGCGCGGTGACGCCGCAGCCGAACATCAGCATGGCGTGCGGCTCGCCCTTGATCAGGGCGAAAAACTGGGTCGCCGCGCGGGGCGGGTCCTGGATCTCCAGTTCGCCGGCCTCGACCCGCCGCTGCAGCAGCGCGGCGAATTCGTCGTGCAGGCGTTGCGGACCGGCGTCCCAGAACATCTTCGACAACGGCGATTCGGCCAGCTGCGGCGAGCACAGCAGGCGGTGGATCTGGATCGCCTCGGGGGTGCTGATCATCTCGTAGAAGGCGGTGGCGATCTCGATCAGCCGCTCGCGCAGCGCGGTCGCCGGGGCCGGTTCGAACAGCGGCGGCGGCAGATGTTGCTCGCAGTATGCCTGCACCGCCGCGCTGAACAAGGTCTCCTTGTCGCCGAAATGGCTGTAGACGGTGAGTTTGGAGACCCCGGCGCCGGCCGCAATCTGGTCCATGCTCACGCCGTCGTAGCCCTCGATCAGGAACAGGCGCTTGGCGGCTTCGAGGATTGCGTTGCGTTTGGTCAGGTCTTTCGGGCGGCCGGGGCCGGTGGGCTTGGATGACGCGGCGGGTTTGTCCACGGCGGGGCTCGCGGAGGCGGTGGGCTTGTCCGCGGTGGGCTTGAGCTGGTCCTGGGCTGATGCGGATTGCGGCACGGTGGGCTTTGGGTGGTCTGTGGCGACGGGTGTGGTCGGCTTCGGCTGGGCCACGGTGGCGGGGGAGAGCGCGGTGGACGTGGTTGGGGGCGTCGGCATAGGTCGCAATACTGGACTACGTGGTTCGATATTTATACAGTACCGCCAAGTACATTAATTCCCTATAAGGCCATCCGCAATGCGCAGCCGGATTTTTTCCGCCTCCACCCCGGTCCGTCCGGCCGCCCAGCCGACGGCATGGACACGCTCCGTGCCGGCATTGCTGGCCGCGGCCTTGGCCCTGAGCCTGGCGGCCTGCGGCGACGGCAAGCCGCTGGCCGAGGCGCCGCGGCCGGTGCTGGTCGCCCAGCCCAGCGGCGCGATCAACGCGGTCTCGGCTTATGCCGGCGAGGTGCGGGCGCGCGAAGAGAGCCCGCTGTCGTTCCGGGTCGCCGGCAAGATGGTCGAGCGCAAGGTCGATGTCGGCGCGCACGTTGCCGCCGGGCAGGTGCTGGCGGTGCTCGATCCGGGCGATCTCGACGCCCAGGCGCGCGCGGCCCAGGCGCAGTACGCGGCCGCCGAGGCCGAATACGCGCGGGCCCGCGCCGATCAGGTCCGTTTCGCCCAGCTGAGCAAGGACCAGTTGGTCAGCCGCTCGGCCCAGGACGCGCAGGACGCCGCGGCCAAGGCCGCGCAAGGCCAGCTCAATTCGGCCCGCGCCAACCTCGAAGTGGCGAAGAATCAATCGGCCTACACCCAGTTGCGCGCGCCCAGCGCCGGGGTGATCGCTTCGCGCAACGCCGAAGCCGGGCAGGTCGTCGCCGCCGGCCAGCAGGTGTTCGCGCTGGCCGCCGACGGTGCGCGCGAAATCGCCTTCGCCGTGCCCGAAGGTGCGATCGCGACCTTCAAGCCCGGCCAGGACGTGTTGATCGAACTGTGGTCGCAGCCCGGCAAGCGCTGGCCGGGCCGGGTCCGCGAGGTGTCGCCCGCGGCCGATCCGGCGTCGCGCACCTACGCCGCGCGAGTCACCGTCGATGCGCCGGACGGAACGCTCGAACTTGGCCAGAGCGCGCGCATCTACCAGGCCGACGCGGCCGCCTCCGGGCTCAGCGTGCCGCTCGCGGCGGTGCAGCGCACCGGCAACGGCACGGCGGTGTTCGTGGCCGATATCGGCAGCGGGATCGTGAAGTTAAAACCAATCGTCGTCGGACCTTACGGTCAGGAGCGCGTACCGGTCATCAAGGGACTGGGCGCCAACGACTGGGTCGTCACCGCCGGCGGCCATCTCCTGCGCGACGGACAGAAGGTGGTCGCGGTCGATCGCGAAAACCATCCGGTCGGGAAGTGATCGCGGTGCGCGGGGCCTGACGGTCCGTGCATCACTGAGTTCTAGTTTGCCGGCGCTCGCGCCCTCACCCCTGCCCTCTGCCGCCAAGCGGGAGAGGGGGACAATGAAGTGGGTTTATCTATGCGCTTCAACCTTTCCGAATGGGCCCTGCGCCATCGCAGCCTGATCGTCTACGCGATGCTGGTGCTGGCGATCGCCGGTGCGATGTCGTACCTGCGCCTGGGCCGCAGCGAAGACCCGGCGTTCACCTTCAAGGTCATGGTCGTGCGCACCCTGTGGCCCGGCGCGACCGCCGAGGAAGTCTCGCGCCAGGTCACCGAGCGGATCGAGAAGAAGCTCATGGAAACCGGCGAATACGAGTTCATCCGCTCGTACTCGCGGCCGGGCGAATCGCAGGTGATCTTCGCCGCGCGCGACTCGATGCATTCGGGCGATATCCAGCCGCTGTGGTATCAGGTGCGCAAGAAGATCGGCGACATCCGCCCGACCTTGCCCAGCGACGTGGTCGGCCCGTTCTTCAACGACGAATTCGGCGACACCTTCGGCAACATCTACGCGCTGACCGGCGAGGGTTTCGACTACGCCGTGCTCAAGGACTACGCCGAACGCGTCCAGCTCGCCCTGCAAAGCCAGGCCGACGTGGGCAAGATCGAACTGATCGGCGTGCAGGACGAAAAGATCTGGGTCGAGCTGTCGAACGTGAAGCTCTCGACCCTCGGCGTACCCGCGCAGGCGGTGCAGGACGCGCTCAACCAGCAGAACGCGCTGGCCCCGGCCGGTTTCTTCGAAACCGCGTCGAGCCGCGTGCCGCTGCGCGTCGGCGGGCAGTTCACCTCGGTCGAGCAGATCAAACAGTTCCCGATCCGGGTCGGCGACCGCACCTTCCGCCTGGGCGATGTCGCCGAGGTGCGTCGCGGGTTCTCCGATCCGCCGCAGCCGCGCATGCGCTTCATGGGCCAGGACGCGATCGGCATCGGCGTGTCGATGAAGCAGGGCGGCGACATCCTCAAGCTCGGCAAGACCCTGGAAACCGAATTCGCCGCGTTGCAGAAGACCCTGCCGGCCGGCATGGAGCTGCGCAAGGTCGCCGACCAACCCGCCGCGGTCGAGGAATCGGTCGGCGAGTTTGTGCGCGTATTGGCCGAGGCGGTGGCGATCGTGCTGCTGGTGAGTTTCTTCTCGCTCGGCCTGCGCACCGGCCTGGTGGTGGCGCTGTCGATCCCGCTCGTGCTGGCGATGACGTTTGCAGTGATGGATTTCTTCGGCGTCGGCCTGCACAAGATTTCGCTCGGCGCGCTGGTGCTGGCGCTGGGGCTGTTGGTCGACGACGCGATCATCGCGGTGGAGATGATGGCGATCAAGATGGAGCAGGGCTTCGACCGCCTGCGCGCGGCCGCGTTCGCCTGGGACAGCACCGCCTTCCCGATGCTGACCGGCACCTTGATCACCGCGGCCGGGTTCCTGCCGATCGCGACCGCCGCGTCGAGCACCGGCGAATACACCCGCTCGCTGTTCCAGGTGGTGACGATCGCGCTGTGCGTGTCGTGGATCGCCGCGGTCGCGTTCATCCCGTTCCTCGGCGACAAACTGCTGCCCGACCACGGCGCCGCGGCCGCGTTGCCCAAGCCCGGTTCGCTCGCCGCGCGCTGGCGCGATGCGCGCAGCAATCTCGCCAGGCGACTGCCGATGTTCGAAAGCGTGCTCGCGCCGAAGGAGCCGGTGGGCCATGCGCACGATCCCTACGAAACCAAGTTCTATGTGCGCTTCCGCGGTTGGGTGACCTGGTGCGTGCGCCGGCGCTGGCTGGTGATCGGCATTACGATTGCCGCATTCATCGGTTCGATCTTCCTGTTCCGTTTCGTGCCGCAGCAGTTCTTCCCCGACTCGGTGCGTCCGGAACTGATGGTCGACATGGAACTGGCCGAAGGCAGCTCGCTGCGCCAGACCACCGAACAGGCCAAGCGCCTGGAAGCGATGCTCAAGCAGCGCAAGGACCTGGGCAACTACGTCGCCTACGTCGGCACCGGTTCGCCGCGTTTCTACCTGCCGCTGGATCAACAGCTGCCGGCGGCGAACTTCGCCCAGTTCGTGCTGATGCCCAAGACCCTGGCCGATCGCGAAACGCTGCGCATGTGGATCATCAACGACGTGGTGCCGCGCTTCCCGGAACTGCAATTGCGGGTGACGCGACTGGAGAACGGCCCGCCGGTCGGTTATCCGGTGCAGTTCCGCGTGTCCGGCGAACACATCGACGTGGTGCGGAAGATCGCTTACCAGGCGCGCGAAAAGATCCGCGCCAACCCGCACGTGGCCAACGTCAATCTGGACTGGGACGAACCCAGCAAGGTGGTGCGCCTGCAGGTCGATCAGGAACGCGCGCGCGCGTTGGGCATCACCTCGGCGCAGCTGTCGCAGTTCCTGTCGAGTTCGCTGTCGGGCTCGCACATCAGCACCTACCGCGAGAGCAACGAGCTGATCGAGATGCTGCTGCGCGGGCCGGACCAGGAGCGTCTGCAACTGGACATGCTCGGCAGCCTGATGGTCCCGACCAGCAACAACCGCAGCGTGCCGCTGACCCAGATCGCCACCCTCGAATACGGCTTCGAGGAAGGCATCATCTGGCACCGCGACCGTCTGCCGACCATGACCGTGCGCGCCGACATCTACGACGGCACCCAGCCGGCCTCGGTGATGGCGCAGATCTCGCCGACTTTGGACGGGCTGCGTGCGCAGCTGCCCTACGGTTATTCGATCGAGATCGGCGGCAGCGTCGAGGATTCCGCGCGCGGCCAGAAATCGATCAACGCCGGCATGCCGCTGTTCCTGTTCGCGGTGTTCACCTTATTGATGCTGCAGCTGCGCAGCTTCTCGCGTGCGTTCATGGTGCTGTTGACCGCGCCGCTGGGGCTGATCGGCGTGACCTTGTTCCTGCTGATCTTCCGGGTGCCGTTCGGCTTCGTCGCGATGCTCGGCACGATCGCGCTGGCCGGCATGATCATGCGCAACTCGGTGATCCTGGTCGATCAGATCGAGCAGGATCGCGGCGAAGGGCACGAGCCCTGGAAGGCCATCGTCGATGCGACGGTGCGACGATTCCGTCCGATCGTGCTGACCGCGCTGGCGGCGATCCTGGCGATGATCCCGCTGTCGCGCAGCGCCTTCTTCGGGCCGATGGCAGTGGCGATCATGGGCGGGTTGATGGTGGCGACGCTGCTGACCTTGTTGTTCCTGCCGGCGTTGTATGCGGCGTGGTTCAAGGTCAAGGTGCCGGAAGAAACCTGAGCTTGTCTCCCTCTCCCGCGCAGCGGGAGAGGGCTGGGGTGAGGGCAGTCGCAGTCGCGGTGGCGATGTCAGCTTGAAGTCGCGCGCGCCCTCACCCCAACCCCTCTCCCGCTGCGCGGGAGAGGGGCTCAGCGCGGACGCTTGATCAAGCGTGCTCGACGCTGAAAGCCAACGTCGCCTCGATCGCCCGCTTCCAGCCGGCATACAACCTCTCGCGTTCGTCCGCGAGCATCTGCGGCTCGAAACTGCGCTCGACCTGCCACTGCTGCGCGATCTGCTCGCGGCTTTCCCAGAACCCGACCGCCAACCCGGCCAGATACGCCGCGCCCAAGGCGGTGGTCTCGTTGACCCGCGGACGGTTCAGCGGCACGTTGAGAATATCGGCCTGGAACTGCGCGGTGAAATCGTTGGCGATCGCGCCGCCGTCGGCGCGCAGCGCCTTGAGTTCGATCCCGGAATCGGCCTGCATCGCGCTGAGCACGTCGCGGGTCTGGTAGGCCAGGGATTCGAGCACCGCGCGAATGAAATGCTCCTTGCTGGTGCCGCGGGTCAGGCCGAACATCGCGCCGCGCACGTCGCTGCGCCAGTACGGCGCGCCCAGGCCGACGAAGGCCGGGACGAAGTACACGCCCTCGGTCGAACGCGCGCGTTCGGCGTAGGCCTGCGAGTCGCCGGCCTTGCCGAGCATGCGCAGCCCGTCGCGCAGCCATTGCACCGCCGAACCGGCGACGAAGATGCTGCCTTCCAGCGCGTACTCGACCTTGCCGTCGATGCCCCAGGCGATGGTGGTCAGCAGGCCGTTGTCCGAACACACCGCTTTCTCGCCGGTGTTCATCAGCAGGAAACAGCCGGTGCCGTAGGTGTTCTTGGCCATGCCGGCCTCGAAGCAGGCCTGGCCGAACAGCGCCGCCTGCTGATCGCCGGCGACGCCGCAGATCGGCACCGAGTTGTTGAAGAAATGGCGCGCGCCGGTGTGCGCGTAGACCTCGCTGCTGGAGCGGACCTCCGGCAGCATCGACGCCGGCACCCCGAGCATGTCCAGCAGTTCCGGACACCACTGGCGCTTGTGGATGTCGTACATCAAGGTGCGCGAGGCGTTGCTGTAGTCGGTGACGTGGGCCTTGTTTTCCGACAGGTTCCAGATCAGCCAGGTGTCGATGGTGCCGAACAGCAGGTCGCCGCGCTCGGCCTTTTCGCGCGCGCCCTCGACGTTGTCGAGAATCCACTTGACCTTGGTCCCGGAGAAATACGCATCGATCAGCAGGCCGGTGCGTTCGCGCACCATTTGCGAATAGCCATCGGCCTTGAGCTGATCGCAGATCGCCGCGGTCTGCCGCGATTGCCACACGATCGCGTTATGCACCGCCTGGCCGGTGTGGCGGTCCCACACCACCGTGGTCTCGCGCTGATTGGTGATGCCGATGCCGGCGATCTGCGAGGCGCTGATCTGCGCCTTGGTCATCACCTCGATCGCGGTGGTCTGCACGCTGGCGAGGATCTCGCGCGGATCGTGCTCGACCCAGCCCGGCCGCGGAAAGATCTGCTCGAACTCGCGCTGTGCCACGCCGACCACCGCGCCGCTGCGATCGAACAGCATCGCGCGTGAACTGGTGGTGCCTTGGTCGATGGCGAGGATGTAGGACTTGTCCATGGGAGTCTCTTGGAATCGGGAATCGGGAATCGGGAATCGGGAATCGGGAATGGGGAATGGAATGGCGGGAAGTGCTCGATAGCGGCCGTCGCGACGAACTACGACTCCCGATTCTCCATTCCCGGCTTTCAGCCATAAACCGCTTGAAACGCAAACGCCCCGACCAGCGCGCCGATGATCGGCGCGACGACCGGCACCCAGGCATAGCCCCAATCCGAGCCGCCCTTGCCGGCGATCGGCAGCAGCGCGTGGGCGATACGCGGACCGAGATCGCGCGCGGGGTTGATCGCGTAACCGGTCGGGCCGCCGAGCGACATGCCGACGACCACCACCAGCAGACCGACGCCGAGCGGCCCCATGCCGGGCGCCAGCGAATTGGCGCCGACCGCGAGCGCGCCGAAGGTCAGGGCGAAGGTGCCGATGACTTCGGTCAGCACATTGGCCTTGGTATCGCGGATCGCCGGCGCGGTGCAGAAGATCGCGAGCTTGGCGGCGGGGTCGTCGCTGACTTTCCAATGCGCGAGATAGGCGAGCCAGACCAGGGTCGCGCCGGCGAAGGCGCCGGCGATCTGCGCGACGACGAAGCCGGGCACCACCGCCCACGACAATTTTCCGATCGCGGCCAGGGCGATGGTGAGCGCGGGATTCATGATCGCGCCGCTGGTCGGGCCGGCGATGAAGATGCCGATCAGCACCGCCAGGCCCCAGGCCGCGGTGATCACGCCCCAGCCGGCGCCTTGCGCCTTGGATTTATTCAACAGCGCGCCGGCGACCACGCCGTTGCCGAGCAGGATCAGCATGCCGGTGGCGATGAATTCGCTGAGGTATTGCGACATCGGTGTGGCCATTGCGGTGGGTCTCCCTGGTGCTGGTGGTGCTTTGTTTTTGTTTTTGCAGGGTGGTGCTTTGTTCTTTGTTTTCGTAGGTGCGGGGGCTGCGAATGCTGGTGAATTGTTCTATTTTTTTATCGCTTATCGCTTATCGCTTATCGCTTATCGCTTATCGCTTATCGCTTATCGCTTATCGCTTATCGCTTATCGCTTATCGCCAATCCGCGTATCGCCCCATCATGCGCGAATCCT
Source organism: Lysobacter capsici (assembly GCF_018732085.1). Taxonomy (NCBI): domain Bacteria; kingdom Pseudomonadati; phylum Pseudomonadota; class Gammaproteobacteria; order Lysobacterales; family Lysobacteraceae; genus Lysobacter; species Lysobacter capsici. The sequence continues at coordinate 1,028,460 of NZ_CP076103.1, forward strand.
CCAGCCCGTCATTCCCGCGAAGGCGGGAATCCAGTGACTTCAAGCGTTCTCGCACGAAAGGCCCTGGATTCCCGCCTTCGCGGGAATGACGTTCTGGTGGTATGGCGCTGAAGGCTCCGAATGTTTCGCTCCACTGCCCACTGCCCACTGCCCACTGCCCACCGACCACCGACCACCGACCACCGACCATCACGCGCAGAAGCAGAGCCGGCCGGCCTTCGAGGTGGTGACGGGCGGAGAATGGCGAATTCACGGATGCATTGCGACATCGGTTCAGCTATCGAGTCAACGCTCCACATGTACGACCTCGTTGTATCGACCCCGACTGTAGGAGCGGCGCAAGCCGCGACCGCGACACCTCTACTACGACGCAAGCGCGATGTCGCGGTCGCGGCTCGCGCCGCTCCTACAGGTAGGTGCCGCAGATGCCGCGAAGGCGGTTTCATGCGTCGGCGACGCGCTTGACCACGTAGCGCTGCAGCGCTTCGCGACTGGGTTCATCGAAACGCAGACCGAGCTTCGAGCGCCGCCACAAGATGTCCTCCACCGTGCGCGCCCACTCAAAATCGATCAGGTAGTCCACCTCGGCCCGATGCAGATCCGATCCGAAGCATTCGCCCAGATCCTCCAGACGCGAGCAGCTTTCGACGATGCGCAACGCGCGGCTGCCGTAGTTGCGGCACAGCCGCAAGGCCAACGCATCGGGCAGCCACGGGCGGCGCAGGCTGAAATCCTCATGGAAGGCTTCGAAGTCCGCCCCGGGCAGATCGCCGCCCGGCAGCGGCGCGTCGCCGGTCCAGGCCGCGCGCGGCGCGCCGAACAGCGGCGACAAGGTGTCGCAGGCTTCTTCGGCGAGTTTGCGCGAGGTGGTCAGTTTGCCGCCGAAGATATTGAGCAGGGGCGCGCCTTCGCGATCGAGCAGCAGCAAGTAGTCGCGAGTGATCTCCGAGGCCTTGTCGCTGTCGTCGTCGAGCAGCGGACGCACGCCGCTGTAGGTCCAGACCACATCGGTCGGCCGGATCGGTTGCTTGAAATAACGGGACGCCGCCTCGCACAGGTACGTGGTTTCGCTGTCGTCGATGCGCGGCGCGGAGGGGTCGGCCTGGTAATCGACATCAGTGGTGCCGATCAGGGTGTAGTCGTGTTCGTAGGGGATCGCGAACACGATGCGCCGGTCGGGCTGCTGGAAGATGTAGGCGTGGTCGTGATCGAACAGCCTGGGCACGACGATATGGCTGCCCTTGATCAGGCGCAGATTGTGCGAATGCGCGACGTGCGCGACTTGGTCGAGGAAGCTCACCGCCCACGGGCCGGTGGCGTTGACCAGGGCGCGCGCACGCACGCGGCTGAGCGCGCCGTCGGCGCCGCGCAACTGCACGTCCCAGTGATCCGCGCCGCGCTGCGCATGCACGCAGGCGGTGCGGGTCAGCACGCGCGCGCCGCGTTCGACGGCGTCCATCGCATTGAGCACGGCCAGACGCGCGTCCTGCACCCAGGCGTCGGAATAGACGAAGCCGCGGAAGAACTCGTCGCGCAGCGGCCGCCCGGAGATGTGCTTGCGCAGGTTGACCGAGCGCGAACCCGGCAGGTCGCGTCCGCGCCGGCCGCCGAGGCGGTCGTACAGGAACAGGCCGATCCGGATCATCCACGCCGGGCGCAGATGCGGCTGGTGCGGCAGCACGAAGCGCAGCGGCCAGATGATGTGCGGCGCCATGCGCAACAGCCGCTTGCGTTCGGCCAGGGCCTTGCCGACCAGGGCGAATTCGAACTGTTCCAGATAGCGCAGGCCGCCGTGGATGAGCTTGGTGCTGGCGCTGGAGGTATGCGAGGCGATGTCGTCGCGCTCGCACAGCAGCACCGACAGGCCGCGGCCGGCGGCGTCGCGCGCGATCGCCACGCCGTTGATGCCGCCGCCGACGATCAGCAGATCGACTTCGGGCAGGTCGACAGGCGGTGGTTCGACGACAGAATCATCGACAGCGCGATGGTCGACAACGGCTCCGCCCACGCCAGGCTGGTCAACAGCGGGCGGGTCGACGCCGGATACTTCGTGCTCGGTCATGCGCTCCCGCGACTGGCTGCGGGTCGCGCGTCGCCGACCCAGGACACATCAGGATGATGGCATACGGTTACCGCGCGATTGTTGCCTGGGTTCACATCAATGGCGGGTGAGGGGATTGTGTCGCGCGCGCGGCGCGGGCTGGGCAAAAAAATCCCGGTGCCTGACGACACCGGGAAGGGGTATGCAACTGCGTGGATCGCTCTTATGACGTGCTTGGTTTACAGCGGGTCACTCACGGGGTTGATCAGGAATATGGCACGGCCGCGCGGTCCGGCGGGCCGGCTCAGTCGCGCAACTCGGCGATCTGGCACGGCAGTTCCAACTGGGCCAGCACCGCGGCGGTGACCTGCGCGGTGGTCGCGGCCTGGCCGGCCGGGGCCAGGTCGGCGGTGAGCACGCCGGCGTCCAGGACCGCGGCGACCGCCTGTTCGATGCACTCGGCCTCGGCCTGCAGGCCCAGCGAATGGCGCAACAGCATCGCCGCGCTGAGGAGGGTGCCGCAGGGATTGGCGATGCCGCGGCCGGCGATGTCCGGGGCCGAGCCGTGGATCGGTTCGTACAGGCCGACCTTGCCTTCGCCCAGCGAGGCCGACGGCAGCAGGCCCAGCGAACCGGCCAGCATCGACGCCTCGTCGGTGAGGATGTCGCCGAACATGTTCTCGGTGACGATCACGTCGAACGCGCGCGGCTTGGCGATCAGGTGCATGGCCATCGAATCGACCAGTTGATGCTCAAGGGTGATGTCGGGGAATTCCTCGCGCGCCACCCGCGTGGCCACTTCGCGCCACAGTCGCGAGGTTTCCAGCACGTTGGCCTTGTCGACGCTGACCACGTGGTTGCGGCGTCCGCGCGCCAGTTCGCAGGCGCGGCGCACGACCCGTTCGATTTCCTCGACGCTGTATTCGCACAGATCGCTGGCGGTGGTTTCGCCGCGCTGCTTCTGGCCGAAATAGATGCCGCCGGTGAGTTCGCGCACGACGATCAGGTCGACCCCGGCCAGCAGATGCGGCTTGATCGGCGACGCGCCGAGCGTGGCCGCATGCGGCTGCACCGGACGCAGGTTGGCGTACAGGCCCAGCCCTTTGCGCAGCGCCAGCAGGCCTTGCTCGGGACGCACCTTGGCCTTGGGATCGGACCACTTCGGCCCGCCGACCGCGCCGAGCAGCACCGCGTCGGCGCGCCGGCAGGCGTCGAGGGTGGCGGCCGGCAACGGTTCGCCGGTGGCGTCGATCGCGGCGCCGCCGATCGCGTGTTCGTGCAGGTTGAATTGGTGGCCGTAGCGGGTCGCGACCGCGCGCAGCACTTCGACCGCGGCGGCGGTGACTTCCGGACCGATGCCGTCGCCCGGCAGAACGACGATGTCAGCGCGCATGGGTTTGCTCCTGTGTAGTGTTCCGCGCCGTCTCGCGACGCTGTTCGAAATGGTGGATGGCGTCGATCTGGCGCAACAGGTAACCGAGCTGATCGACGCCTTCGATCAGGCAGGTCTGGGCGAAGGCGTCGAGCGGAAACTCGACCGCGCGGCCGTCGGGCAAGTGCAAGGTGCGGGTGCGCACGTCGATGCGCAGTTCGATGCCGGGTCGGTCGAGCAGTTCGTCGAGCAGGTCCTGCGCGACCACGATCGGCAGCAGGCCGTTCTTGAGCGAATTGCTGCGGAAGATGTCGGCGATCTCGCTGCTGATCACCGCGCGCAGGCCCAGGTCGGTCAAGGCCCACGGCGCGTGTTCGCGCGAGGAACCGCAACCGAAGTTGCGCCCGGCGACCAGGATCGCCGCGCCGGCGTTATGCGGCTTGTTGAGTTCGAACTCCGGATTGGGCGAACCGTCGGCGAGGTAGCGCCAGTCGTTGAAGGCGAATCGGCCCAGGCCCTTGCGTTCGGTGGTGGTCAGGAACCGCGCGGGAATGATCTGGTCGGTGTCGATGTTGCGTTCGCGCAGCACCGCGGTGCGCGAGATCAGTTCGACGAAACCGGCGTCGGCGGAGGCTGAATGGACGGATGCGGACATCACGCGACCTCCTTGATCGACGGGTTGAACGCCGGGTCGAGGTAATCGCGCGGATCGACCACGTGCCCGGCGACCGCGCACGCGGCGGCGGTCAGCGGCGAGGCGAGCAAGGTGCGCGCGCCCTTGCCCTGGCGGCCTTCGAAATTGCGATTGCTGGTGGACACGGCCAACTGGCCGGCGCCGACCAGATCGCCGTTCATGGCGATGCACATCGAGCAGCCCGGCTCGCGCCATTCGGCGCCGGCCGCGCGCACCACCGCGTCGATGCCTTCGGCTTCGGCGTCGCGCTTGACCTGTTCGGAACCGGGCACCACCAGCATGCGCACGCGCGGATGCACGTGGCGGCCGCGCAGCACGTCGGCGGCCTGGCGCAGATCGGACAAGCGCGAATTGGTGCAACTGCCGACGAACACCACATCGACCGGCCGTCCGGTCATCGCCGCGCCGCCGTCGAAGCCCATGTAGGCCAGCGCCTTGGCTTCGTCGGCATCGCGTCCCTGCGGAAGGTGCGCGTCGACCGCGGCGACCTGGCCCGGATGCGTGCCCCAGGTCAGGGTCGGCTTGATCGCGCTGGCGTCGATATGCACTTCGCGATCGAAGCTGGCGCCGTCGTCGGTCTTGAACTCGCTCCAGCGCGCGACCGCTCGCTCCCAGTCGGCGCCGCGCGGCGCGCGCGGGGTCTTGGCGAGGTAATCGTAGGTGACTTGATCGGGCGCGATCAGGCCGGCGCGCGCGCCGGCTTCGATCGACATGTTGCATACGGTCATGCGTTCGTCCATCGACAGCGCGCGGATGGTCGAGCCGCGGTATTCGATGACGTGGCCGGTGCCGCCGTTGACGCCGATCTCGCCGATGACGTGCAGGATCAGGTCCTTCGCGCCGACGCCGGGCGCGAGCTCGCCTTCGACGTTGATCGCCAACGTCTTGGCGCGACGTTGCAGCAGGCACTGGGTCGCGAGCACGTGGCCGACTTCGCTGGTGCCGATGCCGAAGGCCAGTGCGCCGAACGCGCCATGGGTGGCGGTGTGGCTGTCGCCGCAGACGATGGTCTGGCCGGGCTGGGTCAGGCCGAGTTCGGGACCGATCACGTGGACGATGCCGCGGTAGTCGCTGTCGAAATCGAACAGCTCCACGCCGTGGCGTTCGCAGTTGCGGCGCAGGGTGTCGACCTGATGCTCGGCTTCGGCAGTGTAGTAGGGCAGCTGGCCGTTGGCGTTGGCCGGCAGGGTCGGGGTGGAATGATCGAGGGTGCCCTTGGTCAGGTCGGGCCGGCGCGGCGACAGGCCGCGCGCTTCGAGTTCGGCGAAGGCCTGCGGCGAGGTGACCTCGTGGATCAGGTGCAGATCGATGTACAGCACCGCGGGCGCGGCGTCGCTTTCGGGCGCGACCAGATGCGCGTTCCAGAGTTTTTCGAACAGGGTGGTGGGTGTGGTCATGAGTTGAGTGGGTTCGCTTTGGCGTTCGGCGTGAGCATGGTGTTGGCTGTTGTCTTTGGCTCCTTCTCCCGCTTGCGGGAGAAGGCTGGGATGAGGGTGCTTTGGTCGTTGCGGATTCGCGGCGATCCTCGGCCCTCACCCCAACCCCTCTCCCGCATGCGGGAGAGGGGCTTAAGCGGTTGCGGCGAGTCGCTTCTGCGGCGCCTGCTGCGTGCGATGCATCCGATTCGCCAACTCCAGCCAGGCCAGCGCGCTGGCTTCGATGATGTCGGTGCTGGTGCCCGAGCCGGTCAGCTCCACGCCGTCCACGCGCGCAGTCACGCTGGCCTGGCCCTGGGCGTCGTCGCCGGTGGTCACGCTGGAGACGTTGTAGCTGTCGATGCGCAGCGCCACGCCGGTCGCGCGTGCCAACGCGGCGAACAGCGCATGCACGGGGCCGTCGCCGACCGCCGCTTCGCTGACCGTCGCGCCTTCGGGATCGACCAGTTGCACGCTCGCGGTCGGCAGGCTGCCGTCGGACACACCGGTGCTGACATGCGCGCGCATCAGGCGGTAGCCGCGCGCGGCCTTGGCGTCGGCGCCGAGCACCAGCGCTTCCAGGTCGGCGTCGAACACTTCGCGCTTCTTCTCGGCCAAGGTCTTGAACGCCGCGAACACCGCGTTCAAGCGCGCTTCGTCCAGGCTGAAGCCCAGCGTCTGCAGGCGATCGCTCAATGCGGCGCGGCCGCTGTGGCGGCCCATCACCATCTGCGACTGCGCCCAACCGACGGTTTCCGGATGCATGATCTCGTAGGTGCCGCGATGCTTGAGCATGCCGTGCTGGTGGATGCCCGACTCGTGCGCGAACGCGTTCTGGCCGACGATCGCCTTGTTGCGCTGGACCACCATGCCGGTGATGCGCGACAGCAGGCGCGAGGTCGGCACCAGCCGGCGGGTGTCGATGCGGGTGCCGACGCCGTAGTAAGCGTTGCGCACGCGCAGCGCCATCACCAGTTCTTCCAGCGCGCAATTGCCGGCGCGCTCGCCGATGCCGTTGACGGTGCATTCGACCTGACGCGCGCCGCCTTCGATCGCGGCCAGGCTGTTGGCCACCGCCAGGCCCAGGTCGTTGTGGCAGTGCGCGCTGAACACGGCTTGGTCGGCGTCGCGGACGTTGGCGCGCAGGTATTCGAACAGCGCGCGGATCTCGCTCGGCGTGGTGTAGCCGACCGTGTCGGGAATGTTCAAGGTGCGCGCGCCGGCGGCGACCGCGGCGCTGCAGATCTGCGCCAGATAGTCGTGCTCGGTGCGCAGGGCGTCTTCGGCCGAGAACTCGACGTCGTCGACGTACTTGCGCGCCTGCTCGACCGCCGCGACCGCGCGCTCCAGCACCTGCTGCTTGTCCAGGTTTAACTTGTGCTGGCGATGCAGCGGGCTGGTCGAGATGAACACGTGGATGCGCGGCTTGGCCGCGCCGTCGAGCGCGCGCGCGCAGGCTTCGATGTCGCCGGGATGGCAGCGCGCCAGGGTGGCGAGGGTGGAGCCGCGCACTTCGCGCACGATCGCGCGGGTGCCTTCGAGGTCGGCTTCGGAACTGGCGGGGAATCCGGCTTCGATCACGTCCACGCCGAGTTCGCTCAGGGCGTGCGCGAAGCGGAGCTTCTGCGTGGCGCTCATGCTGCAGCCGGGCGACTGTTCGCCGTCGCGCAGGCTGGTGTCGAAGATCGTGACGTGGGGCTGGGCGTCGGTAATGGGGCTTACCGGGCCGGATGGATCGTTCATGCGGGCAGTTCCTCTGTTGCGTCTGAATGCTGCGGGGAAGGGCTTGCTGCGTGGGGCCGCGCGGGTTGGGCCGCGGCGTCGAAGGAAAGATTGGCGAGCTTGTAAATGTCCGCCTCGACGGCGGTGTCGCGGCCGAGCGCTTCGCGCGCGCGGCGGCGCGGACGGCGCGGCGCGCGCGGACGCACTTCCGACAGCAGGCGCGCGAGCACGCCGGCATCGAGATTGCCGCCGGAAACCACCGCGCATTTGCGCTTGCCGGCGATGCGCCGGCCGGCGGCCAGCGCCAGCGCGCCGGCGCCTTCGGCGATGATGTGTTCTTCCAGGGCCAGACGGACCAGGGTTTCGCGCAGTTCGGCTTCGCGCACGATCACCACGTCGTCCAGCAAGGTGCTCAGCACGCGCTCGGTCAAACGGCCGGGGTCTTTCACGCGTACGCCGTCGGCCAGGGTCGCGGCCGGTTCGATCAGGCGGCGATCGCCGCGCAGGGCGCGCGCCATCGAGTCGACGCCTTCGACCTGCGCGCCGATCACCCGCACGCGCTTGGCCGCGGCCGAGCCCGACAGCAGTTCCGATTTCAATGCGATCGCCACGCCGGCGGCGAGGCCGCCGCCGCCGATCGGCACCAGCATCACGTCGGGCGCGAACGCGGCCAGTTCCAGCGCGACCGTGCCTTGTCCGGCGATCACGTCGGGGTCGTCGAACGCCGACAGCAGTCGGTAATCGTGCTGATCGGCCAGTTCGATCGCGAAGGCCTTGGCTTCGTCGTAGGTGTCGCCGTGCAGGCGCACGGTTGCGCCCCAGTGGGCGACGCCGGCGATCTTGGTCTGCGGCGCACAGCGCGGCATCACCGTGATCACGTTGACGCCCAGGCGGTACGCCGCCCAGGCCAGGCCTTGCGCGTGATTGCCGGCCGAGGCGGCGATCACCGTGCGGTGATCGCCGCGTTCGCGTGCGGCCAGCAGCGCGTTGAGCGCGCCGCGCACCTTGTACGAACCGGTGCGTTGCAGGTTTTCCAGCTTCAACCAGCAGCCGAACCGCTCGGCGTGGTGCAGCGGCGTGGGGTCCAGGTAGCGGCGCAGCCGCGCCTGCGCCGCCAACAAGTCGGCGGCGCTGATCTGGGCCAGGCTGGCTACGTCGCAGTCCACGATCAGACCGGAGTCAGCCAGGAGGCGTACTGGCTTTCCTGTCCGCGCACCACGCGCGCGTACAGCGCGGCCAGCTCGCGGGTGACCGGGTTGTCGCCGAATTCGCGGCGGTCCAGCACCGCGATCGCGGTGGCTTCGGCGGCGGTGCCGCAGACGAACACTTCATCCGCATCCAGCAGTTCGTGCAGCGTGACTTCGCGCGATTCGGCTCCCGACAGTTCGATCATGGTGTCGCGGGTGATGCCGGGCAGCGCATCGCGATGATCGACCGAGGTGATCACCGAGTTCTTGACCATGAACACGTTGGCGCCGGTGCATTCGACCACGAAGCCCTTGTCGTCGGTGAACAGCGCTTCGTCGAAACCGCGTTGCTTGGCTTCGCGCTTGGCCAGGATCGAATTGACGTAGGCGCCGCTGAGCTTGAGCGGCGGCATCGAGGTGGCCGGGTTGCGCTTCCACGGCGACACGGTCAGGCGGGTGCGCGCGCCGCCCAGATGCACGACCTTGGCCAGAGTCGCGATCATCAGGTGCTGGGTCAGCGGATCGACGTCCAGGCCGATGGTGCCGGTGCCCATCCAGGTCAGCGGACGGATGTAGGCGTCGCGGTGGCCGTTGGCGCGCAGCGTGGCGAGCGTGGCCTGGCTGGCGCGTTCGATGTCGAAGTCGATGCCGAACATGTCCGCGCCCTTGCGCATGCGCTGCATGTGCTCGGGCAGGCGGAACACCGCCGCGCCGCCGTCGGCGGTGGCGTAGCTGCGGATGCCTTCGAACACCGCGGTGCCGTAATGCATGGCGTGGGTGGTCAGTGGGGCTTCGGGGGCGTCGCCGGCGATGAAGTGACCGTCGAACCACACCAGCGGAGGATCAACCGCAATCGGGACTTCACCACGATCGTAGGACTTAGAACGACCAGATGCGGTCGAGTCGTGATTCTCGGATGTTTCACCGCGTTCGCTACGCGCCGGCGCATAACTACGTTCCCGCACCGCCGCGGCCGCCAGCCCGGCATGTTGGGTCGGCGTCGCCGCCGCTTGTTCAAGCGTTTCAGTGGTCAGCTGCATGGAGAAACCTCAACGGCAAGACAGTCGTAAAGCTTGGCGAGCTGGCTCTGCAACGCGGTGTCGGCGCGATCGCCTTCCACCGTCATGCGCAGATGCCAGCGATCGCCGTCGGGTTGCGCTTCGCCGTCCACCGACAGGGGACGGAAACCGCGGCGTTCGGCGGCGCCCAGTACGCGAGCCAGCGCGCCTTCGGCCTGGCGCAGGGTCAGTTCAAGCTGGTATCGCATGGGCGTCCTCCTTTTCGGCGGTGGGTGGCGTGAGACTCGTGATCGCGTCGGCGTCGCCCGCTTCCGGGTCGAGCATCTGCGCGTTGTTGTGATTCGGCGGAACCAGCGGCCAGACGTTGGCGGCCTGGTCGATGGCGACATGCAGCAGCACGGGACCTGGCGTTTGCAGCATGTAGTGCAGCGCTTCCTCGACCGAGTCGGCGCGGTCGACATACATCGCCTTAACCCCGAACGCGGCGGCCAATGCGCAGAAGTCCGGGTTGTCGGACAGATCGACTTCGGAATAGCGGCGTTCGAAGAACAGTTCCTGCCACTGCCGGACCATGCCCAGGGCCTGGTTGTCGAGCAGTACGATCTTCACCGGCAGGCGGTAGCGCGCGATCGTCGCCAGCTCCTGCACGTTCATCAGGAACGAGCCGTCGCCGCTGACGCAGATCACCGGCGCGTTGTCGCCGTCGGGCTGGTGCAAGGCGAGTTGCGCACCCAGCGCGGCGGGAACGCCGAAACCCATCGCGCCCAGCGCGCCGCTGGTCAGATGCTTGCGCGGGTCGTTGAATTGCCAGTGTTGCGCCACCCACATCTGATGCTGGCCGACATCGCACGAGACGATGGCGTCCGGCGCCAGTTCCGACAGGCGCCGCAGCAGCGCCGGCGCGTACACGGTTTCGCCGGGCGCGTCGTAACGCGGCGCGCAGTCGCGCTTGCGTTGCAGACAGGTGTCGCGCCAGGCGCGGCGCGCGCCGCCGTTGCGGGCCTGAAGTTGCGCGGTGACCGGCGGAGTCAGCGCATCCAGCGAACGGCGCAGGTCGCCCTGCACCGCGGCATCGGCGTAACGCAGCTTGCCGATCTCGCAGGCGTCCAGATCCATGTGGACCACCCGCGCGTTCGGTGCGAACTCGGCCAGCTTGCCGGTGGCGCGATCGTCGAAACGCGCGCCGACCACGATCAGCAGATCGCATTCCTGCACCGACAGATTCGCCGCGCGGTTGCCGTGCATGCCGAGCATGCCCAGGTTCAGGGCGTGCTCGGCCGGCAGCGCGCCCAGCCCCTTCAAGGTCAGCACCGACGGGATCTGACTGCCCTCGACGAAGGCGCGGAACGATTCGACTGCATCGCCCAGCGAAATGCCGCCGCCGCCGTAGATCAGCGGCTTCTTCGCATGCGCGATCAAGGCCGCGGCTTCGTGATAGGCCGCGTCGGGCGCGAACGCGACCGCGTCGGTCGGCAGCGGGACGTGCGCGGCCAAATGCGAGGCGTCCTGGTTCTGCACGTCCTTCGGCAGATCGATCAGCACCGGACCGGGGCGGCCCGAACGCGCTAGGCGAAACGCTTCGCCGACGATGCGCGGCAACTCATCGACGCTGCGCGCGAGGAAGCTGTGCTTGACGATCGGCATGGTCATGCCGAACACGTCCAGTTCCTGGAACGCGTCGGTGCCCATGAGCGAGGTCGCGACCTGCCCGGTGATCGCCACCATCGGCACCGAGTCCAGCATCGCATCGGCGATGCCGGTGACCAGGTTGGAGGCACCGGGTCCGGAAGTCGCTACGCACACCCCGACTCGCCCGCTGGCACGGGCGTAGCCGTTCGCCGCGAAAGCCGCGCCTTGCTCGTGACGGACCAGGATGTGTTTCAGGTCCGAACCATGCAGGGCATCGTAGAAAGGCATGATCGTGCCGCCCGGATAACCGAACAGCACGTCCACCCCTTCTGCGGCCAGTGCTTGCACCAGCCAGCGGGCACCGTTCATCACGCAGCCTCTTCTTGTCGTTCGCCCTGGGTGGCGGCGGGAGCGGCTGCGGTCTGCGCTTTCGGCGCGTTGTCCAGCCACTTCATGTTGGCGCGCAGCTTCTTGCCGACCGCTTCGATCGGATGCTCCAGGTCGCCTTGCTTGAGCGCCTTGTAGTTGGCGTTGCCGGCGGCGTATTCGGCGATCCACTGCCTGGCGAAGGTGCCGTCCTGGATTTCGGTCAGCACTTTGCGCATCTGCGCCTTGGTGTGATCGTCGACGATGTAGGTGCCGCGGGTCAGCGCGCCGTACTGCGCGGTCTCGCTGATGAACTCGTGCATGCGGGTCACGCCGCCCTCGTAGAACAGGTCGACGATCAGCTTGAGTTCGTGCAGGCATTCGTAGTAGGCGACTTCCGGCTGATAACCGGCTTCGACCAGGGTTTCCCAACCGGCCTGGACCAGCTTGGTCGCGCCGCCGCACAGCACCGCCTGCTCGCCGAACAGATCGGTCTCGGTTTCTTCCTTGAACGTGGTCTTGATCGCGTTCTGACGCGCACCGCCGATGCCGCCGCAGTAGGTCAGGGCGAATTCCTCGGCGCGGCCGGTCTGGTCCTGATGCACGGCATAGACGCTCGGCACGCCGCGGCCGATCTCGTATTCGCGGCGCACCAGCGCGCCCGGGCCTTTCGGCGCGACCAGTACGACATCGAGATCGGCGCGCGGGGTGATCTGGCCGTAATGCACGTTGAAGCCGTGCGCGAACAGCAGGCAGGCGCCTTGCTTGATGTTGGGTTCGATGACATCGCGGTACAGCTGCGGCTGGACCATGTCGGGCGTCAGCACCGCGACCAGTTCAGCTTCCGCGACCGCTTCGGCCGGGGTCTTGACGGTGAAGCCGTCGGCCTTGGCCTTGAGTTCGGTCGGGCCGCCCGGACGCAGGCCGACGGTGACGTCGAAACCCGAATCGCGAAGGTTGAGCGCGTGCGCGCGGCCCTGGCTGCCGTAGCCGACGACGGCGATCTTGGGATGGAAGGTGGTAGCGGTCATGTCGATGGTCTCTGGAGGAGGTTGCGGTTCGATGCTGGCGGGATGTAGGAGCGGCGTGAGCCGCGATTCGTTGTTGCAGATGAGAGGGATGCTTGAAGTTTCGTAATGTCGGGCGGCCTCGCGGTCGCGGCTTACGCCGCTCCTGCCAGGGCAGGTTCTTCGATCAACGTGGCGTCGATCTTTTTCGCCGGCGGCGATTGCAGCGGGCCGGGCGCGGTGACCGCGCCCTGCGAGGCCGAACCGACCAAGCGCGCGTACTTGGCCAGCACGCCGGTGGTCACGCGCGGCGCGATGCGCGCCGGTTCGCGCGTGGACAAATCAGCGGCGACGTTCAAGGTGCGCGTGGCGACGTCGATGCTGACCCGGTCGCCCTCGCGCAGACGTGCGATCGGGCCGCCGTGCGCGGCTTCCGGCGAGATGTGGCCGACCATGAAGCCATGAGTCGCGCCGCTGAAACGGCCGTCGGTGATCAAGGCCACGTCGTTGCTCAGACCCTGGCCCACCAATGCCGCGGTCACCGCCAACATTTCGCGCATGCCCGGCCCACCGGTCGGACCTTCGAAGCGGATCACCACGATGTCGCCAGCGTGGATCTGTCGCGCCTGCACCGCGGCGAACGCGGCTTCTTCCGAATCGAACACGCGTGCCGGGCCTTCGAAATGTTCGCGGCCGTGGCCGGCCAGCTTGAGGATGCAGCCTTCCGGCGCGAGGTTGCCGTAGATGATCGAATAGCCGCCGCGCGGCTTGAGCGGATCGGCGACCGGACGCACCACGTCCTGTTCGTCGGCCATCACCGCTTCGGACAGCTCGGCGAAAAAGGAACGGCCGGTGACCGTGGCGATATCCTCGATCAGACCGGCCGTCTTCAGCTCGCGCGCCACCAGCGCCGCGCCGCCGAATTCGAACATTTCCGCGGCGGTATAGCGTCCGCCGGGTTTCAGGTCGGCGATCACCGGCGTGTGCGCGGCGGCTTCGAATTCTTCCAGGTCGAAGGCGACGCCGGCTTCGTGCGCGATCGCCAGCAGATGCAGCGCGGCGTTGGTCGAACCGGCGGTGGCCGAGACCGCGCGCGCGGCGTTGCGCAGCGAGGCCGGCGTCAGCAGCGTGCGCGGGGTCGGGCCGCCGTTGCGCAGTTGCTGCATCACCAGCTCGCCGCACAGGCGCGCGGCTTCGGGCTTGTCGTCGTGGATCGCGGGAATGTCGTTGTAGCCCAGCGGCGACAGGCCCAGGAAGGTCAGCACCATCGCCATGGTGTTGGCGGTGAACTGGCCGCCGCAGGCGCCGGCGCCGGGGCAGGCGTGCGATTCGATGCGGTGCAGTTCGGCGTCGTCGATGCGTCCGGCCGAATGCGCGCCGACCGCTTCGAACACGTCCTGCACGGTCAGCGGCTTGTCGTCGCTGGCGCCTTTCTTCGACGGGCAATGGCCCGGCATGATCGTGCCGCCGTAGAGGATCACGGTCGGGATATCCAGGCGCGCCGCCGCCATCGCCGCGGCCGGGATGGTCTTGTCGCAGCCGACCAGCAGCACCATCGCGTCCAGGCAGTGGCCGGACACCGCCAGTTCGATCGAATCGGCGATGGTTTCGCGCGAGGCCAGCGACGCGCGCATGCCGTCGGTGCCCATCGCGATGCCGTCGGTGACGGCGATGGTGTTGAACTCGATCGGCGTGCCGCCGCCGTCATGCACGCCGCGGCGCACGTGCTGGGCCAGGTCGCGCAGGGTGATGTTGCACGGCGACACGTCCGACCAGGTGTGGACGACGGCGACCAGCGGTCTGGCGATGGCCGCGTCGTCGAGGCCCGTGGCGCGCAGCATCGCGCGCGCAGGGGCTCGGGCCGGGCCTTGCTTGATGGCGTTGCTTCTCACGAACGGCGATTCCTTTGCTGCGAATCCTTCGCAGTGCCCGCACGTCCGCGTGCGGTGTTTTCAGGAACCCAGGGCCGTAAAACGAAAAACCCCGCGCCTTTGGGGCGCGGGGTTCAGGTTCTTTCGACCTTGGGTTGTGTGGTTTTCTACACGAACCCGACTCCCGCGCTGGTAAGCCCGGTAATAAGTACGAGGACGAGAATAATCGTGGCGATCGCGGGTGCGGCCTTGAGCAGCGATGCGCGCAGCGCCGCGTTCGAGGCCTGGGCGGCCTGGAGCGAAGTGGGCTTGCGGTGGTTGTTGCGCTGCGTCATGGGGTCGAGAAGACCATGCCCGTTTGGGGCTTGTCAATAGTTTCTGGAAAAACCATCGCGAACCGTGGCGCCGGTCGCGCCGGCTTCACGACCCCGATCGCTGACGGCGGTCGGGGTCCCAGTCGATCGGAACCGCCCGGTGGCCTTGGGCATCGAGCCGACCGGTGTGGATGCGCGAGGGCCCGTTCGAGGCCGACGCGAATCGACGTCGCCCCGGCGCCCGTGCTCCGGCGCCGACGGGGCGAGCGCCTGGCCGTCGCGGCTCAATTCAATCCCCGCCGCGTGCCGGGGCGAAGTAAGCCGAGCTGTCCACGAATGCCTTGACCGCCTTGGGATCGGTGAACTCCAGCTCGATCATCCCTGCGATCGCGGCCGTCTTGTCGGCGGCCTTGCGGTAGTACGCATCGCAGATCGCATAGCCGACGTAATACCCCAGGTCGCGCACCTTGAAGGCGTTGTCGGTGTCGTTGTACAGCCAGCCGTCGGTGTTTTCGCCGTCCATCTGCTGGACGAACGCGGCCTTGATCGCGGTCTCGTTGGCCGGGCCGTACTCGACGTACGGCAGCTGCGGCTTGCGGCCGGTGACCCGTTCGGCGACGAAGTCGGCGACGCCTTCGTACAAGGCTTGACCCAGCAAGGTGCTGCCGGGGCCGCGCTGTTGCGTATGCACGAACTCGTGCATGGCCAGCAAGCTCATGGTCTCGAACGGTCGGCTGCGGAAGTAGGTGGCGAGCCAGTCGCGCATCTTGGGCGGCATGTCCGAGGTATCGACGCTGTCGTCGCCGGTGGCGAGTTCGGCGCCTATCAGCACCTTGTCGTCCTGGGTGGTGCCGCTGGACTTCAGCGCTCCGATCGCGATGTAGATGGCGGCCGGCCGCAAGCGCGGATACAGGGTCTGGAACTTGCGCAGTTCCGGTTCCAGTTCGGCGATCGCCGAGCGCGCGCGCAGGGTGTGCGGCCGGACCGAGGTCCAGTAACGCGGATAGGCGCGGATGGCGTCGACATACGATTGCGCGGTGTAGCCTTTCACCGCCATGAAGGCTTTCAACCCGGCGGTGCCCCGGTCGATGTAGCGGCGTTGCAGGATCTGCACCTGCCGCGCCGGGTCGTCGGTGGTGAGCGCCTCGTCGTAGGCGTCCCAGAAATGGTCGATGTCGGTGGAAGACACGGTCGGTCGATGAATCGTCTCGCTGGCCGGCGCCGCTACGGCGGCGCCGGAAAGCAGGAAAACGATCAGCGCAAGGCTCAGCGAACGCGGGATGGTCATGCGGCCTGTCAACGTCGGGACGGTGGATGGCTGCATTGGATGCGTCGAGCCGGCATTGGGTTTAGCCGGCGACGGGATCGCGGCGACGCGTCCGGCCATCGACGCAGGGGCTTCGACTCAGGGATGGGCCAGCAGCCGTTCGCGCAACGCCGCATAGTCGGCCGCCATCGCTTCGGCCGAGGCCGGCCGCGCCAACGACTGCGCCAACGCCGGCGGCGGGTCGACCGCGTGCCCGACCAGCGGCTCGACGATGCTGTCGAACTTGGCCGGATGCGCGGTGGCGACCACCGCCCACGGGCGTTCGTCGCCTTGAACACGCAGCGTTTCCAGCACGTGCAGGCCGGTCGCGGTGTGCGGGCAGGGCACGATGCCGTGGCGTTGCGGCGCGGCGCGGATGGTTTCGACGATGGTGGCGTCGTCGACGCCGTCGGCATGAATCGCCGCGCGCAGTTGCGCATCGTCGCGATGCCAGTGGCGCAGGCGTTCGAAGTTGCTCGGCGCGCCCACGTCCATCGCGTTGGCGAGGGTGGCGCGGGTCGGCTGGGCGGCGTAGTCGGCGCCGGCGAAGTAGCGCGGCAACGTGTCGTTGGCGTTGGTCGCCAGACGGATCTCGCCGATCGGCAGGCCCATGCGCTTGGCCACCAGCGCGGCGCAGGTGTTGCCGAGGTTGCCGGTGGGGATGATGAAGTTGAGCGGTTCGCCGCGCTGCGCGTAGTGATGCGATGCCGCGTGGGCGTAGTAGGCCGCCTGCGGCAGCAGACGGCCCAGGCTGATGCTGTTGGCCGAGCTCAGCGGGCGTCGCGCGCGCAGGTCTTCGTCCGACAAGGCCTGCTTGGCCAGGCGCTGGCAGGCGTCGAAATCGCCGTCGACGCGCAGCGCCTGCACGTTGTCGCCCCAGCAGCCCAGGCCGTGCGCCTGGCGCGGCGAGACCCGACCGTCGGGATAGAGAATGACCACGTTGAAGCCCGGGCGGCGATGGAACGCGGCGGCGACCGCGGCGCCGGTGTCGCCGGAGGTGGCGACCAAGATGGTGGTGGGCGCCTCGCTGTGCGCTTTCAGTCCGCTCAGCGCCTCGGCCAGGAAGCGCGCGGCATAGTCCTTGAACGCGGCCGTGGGGCCGTGGAACAGCTCCAGCAGCCAGTCGTCGGCGCGCGCGAGCGGGCGCAGCGGGGCGTCGAACGAATACGCGCGCGCGCAGATCTCGGCGAGGTTCGGCTTCAGTGCGGAGTGTTCGAAATAAGGCGCGAGCACGGCATGCGCGGTGTCGGCCAGCGACGTGGTGTCGAGCGGTTGCGTCAGCGTCGGGAGGTACTCGGGGATGTACAGGCCGCCGTCGGGCGCGAGGCCGGCCGACAGCGCCGCGTCGATGGCGGTGGGCGGCGTTCGTCCGCAGGTGCTGAGGAAGTTCATGGTCGGTCTCTTGGGGGAGGCGGCGTTGGGGGGCTTGGAGCTAGGAGCAAAGAGCTAGGAGCAAAGAGCGAGGAGCTGAGCTAAGAGCTAAGAGCTAAGAGCTAAGAGCTAAGAGCTAAGAGCTAAGAGCAAATCCCCCCTAGCCCCCCTTTTTCAAAGGGGGGAAGCGTTAGGTGGGGACGTGGTGATGGGGTGGTGCGCAGATACGAGTGAGCGCGTCGAGCGGCGCGTTGGATGGGCGGGCGGCATCAAGTGCGCGCAGAGCCGTTCCCCCCTTTGAAAAAGGGGGGCTAGGGGGGATTTGCTTTCCCCCCAAAGCCACCGCGCTCGCCCACATCAACCGATCACATCCGCGCGCGGCCCGCTCACCGCCGTGACATAAGCGCGCGAATCGAAGCCCGCATCGGCGAACGCGGCGCGCATCGCCGGCGCGGCGACGCTGGCCTGCGCCCTCGATGCGAACCAGGCGAAGCAGCTCGGGCCGGCGCCGGAGATGCTCGCGCCGAGCGCGGCGTGATCGAGCGCGGCGGCCTTGACCGCGGCGAACCCGGGAATCAGCGGCGCGCGGCGCGGTTCGACCAGCAGATCGACCAGGCCTTCGCGCAGCAGTTGGGTGTCGCCGCGTTGCAGGCCGGTCAGGAACAGAGCCAGGTGCGCGCTTTGCTTGACCACCAGCGACAGCGGATACGGATCGGCCAGCACCGCGCGCGCGCGGCGCGTTTCCAGGACCTGATCGGGATGCACCACCACCGCGTACAACCAGTCGGGCACCGACAACGCAATCATCCGGGTCGAGGTCGCCATCACCACGCCGCCGAGCAGCATCGGCGCGACGTTGTCGCCGTGGCGGCTGCCGCTGGACACCGATTCGCCGTCGAGCGCGAATTCGTACAGCGCATCGCGCGACAGCGGCTTGGCGAGCAAGGCATTGGCCGCTACCAAGGCCGCGACGCACGAGGCCGCAGAACCGCCCAGCCCCGAACCCAGCGGAATGCCCTTGTCCAGCTCCAGTTCGAAGCCATGCGCAAGCCCGAGCTTGGCGCGCAGACTGATCAAGGCCTGGCCCGCGGTGTTGCGTTCGGCCTCCAGCGGCAGCGAATCCGCGCCGGGCACGTCGCCGCGGATCGCGCGGATGCGCACCACCGGTTCGTCGATGCGCCGCACCGTGGCGACATCGCGCGGCCCGTCGATCGAATGGCCGAGCACGTCGAACCCGACGCCGATGTTGCCGACGCTGCCGGGCGCGAACGCGCGCGCCTGCTGCGCGTCGCTGGCGATGGCGTCGGAACGGGCGGGTGAAGCGGGCGAGGCTGCGCTCATGCACGAGCTCCGAGGGTTTGCGCGATCGTCAACAGGTCGCCGAACACGCCGGCGGCGGTGACATCCGGGCCCGCGCCGGGGCCCTGCACCACCAGTGGATTATCCGCGTAACGGCGGGTGCGGAACTGGATCAGGTTATCGGTCAGCGCGCCGTGCAAGGACGCATGCCCCGGCGGCGGCGAGACCACGCCGACGCTGGCGCGGCCGTCGCGATCGAGGCGGGCCAGATAGCGCAGGCTCAGTCCGGCCGCGCGCGCGGCGTCGAAGCGTTGTTGCAGCGGTGCGTCGAGTTCGTGCAGGCGTTCGAAGAATTCGTCCTTCGACACCTCGCGCAGCGATTCGGGCACCAGGCTTTCGACCTCGATCTGGTCCAGCGACAGCGAACGCCCGGCCTCGCGCGCCAGGATCACCAGCTTGCGCGCGACGTCGGTGCCGGACAGATCGTCGCGCGGATCGGGTTCGGTGTAGCCCAGCGCATGCGCCTCGCGCACCAGTTCGGAAAACGCGGTCTGGCCGTCGTAGCGGTTGAACAGCCACGCCAGCGTGCCCGACAGGATGCCTTCGACCTCGGTCAACTCATCGCCGGTGTCGAGCAGCGAGCGCAAGGTCTGGATGATCGGCAGGCCGGCGCCGACGGTGGCTTCGTAGCGGAACTGGCCGCCGTTGCGCGAGGCTTCGCGGATCGCTTCGTAGCGTTCCAGCGGGCCCGCGCCGGCGTGCTTGCTCGGGGTGACGATGTGGATGCCGGCGGCGATCCATTGCGGGTAGTACGCGGCGACCGCGTCGCTGCCGCTGCAATCGACGATCAACGCGTGCGGGATGTGCTCGGCGCGCACGTGTTCGGCGAAGCGTTGCAGGTCCAGCGTTTCGGCATCGGTTGCGAAATGTTCGCCGGCTTCGTCAAACGCCATCGCCCGCGGCGCCAGATGCATGCGGCGGCTGTCGGCGATCGCGCGCAGGCGCAGGTCGAGCCGCGAGTCGCGTTGGAAGCGCGGCTGCGCCGCGGCCAGTTGCGCGAGCAGTGCGCGCCCGACCTTGCCCGGTCCGATCAGGCCGAGCGAAATGCATTGCGGCGACAGCCAGAACGCCGAGTGCGCCGCGCGCAGCGCGCGGGTCGCGTCGCGCGCGCCGATCGCCACCGAGATGTTGCGTTCGCCCGCGCCCTGGGCGATCGCGCGCAGGTTGATGCGCGCCTTGGCCAGGCCGTCGAACAACTGCGCGGCGACGCCGGGCAGGCCGACCATGCCGTCGCCGACCGCGGCGAGCACGCAGATGTCGGGGGTGATGGTGACGTCCTGCGCTTGCCCGTCGGCCATCGCATCGGCGAACGCGGCCAGGATCGCGGCGCGTCCGCGCTGCGCCTGATCGGCGCGCACCGCGCAGCAGATCGAATGCTCGGAGGAACCTTGCGAGATCATCGTCACCGACACGCCGGCGCCGCGCAGCGCGCCGAACAGGCGCTCGGCGGTGCCGGGTACGCCGACCATGCCGTTGCCGACCAGTTCCAGCACGGCCAGATCGTGGACCAGGCTCAGGCCCTTGACCGGCGCGCCGTCGGCCTGCGAGTGCAGGCTGATCAGCGTGCCCGGCGAATGCGGGTTGCGGGTGTTGCGGATGCGCAGCGGAATGCCGCGTTGCTGCACCGGCGCGAGCGTCTGCGGATGCAGCACCTTGGCGCCGAAATACGCCAGTTCGCAGGCTTCGGCATACGACATCGACGGCAGGCAGACCGCGTCGGGCACCAGTCGCGGATCGGCCGACAGCACGCCGTCGACGTCGGTCCAGATGGTCAGCGCGTCGGCGTCGAACAGGTTGGCGAAGATCGCCGCGGAGTAATCGCTGCCGTTGCGGCCCAGGGTGGTGTCGCGGCCGTGGCTGTCGCGGGCGACGAAACCGGTGATCACCACATTGCGGCCGGCGTGCTGTTTTCGCCACGCGTCCAGGCGTTCGCGGCTCAGCGTCCAGTCAACGCCTACGCCCATTTCGCCGGGATGCACGACCAGTACTTCGCGTGCGTCGAGCCGGGTCCAGCCGGCCGCGTCGCCGCCGACCGCGGCCAGCATCAGATGCGACGACAGCACTTCGCCCAGACCGGGCAGGGCGGCGGCGAATTGCTCGTCGGCTTGCGCCGCGACCCGCTCGAGCGCGCCGCGCAAGGCATCGAATTCGGCTTCCAGCACGGCGCGGGTGGCGTGGCGGCGATGCGGGTCGAGCGAATCGGCGGTGTCCAGATGACGGCGGCGCAACGCGGCCCAGGCCGGCGCCCAGTCCTGGCCGTCGCGGGCGGCCGCGACCAGGGCGACCAGGGCGTCGGTCACGCCCTGCATCGCCGAGACCACGGCGATGCGATGCGGCGAGCCGTCGTCGAGCAGGCCGACCGCGACCCGGTAGCGATCGGCATCGGCCAGGCTGCTGCCGCCGAACTTGTGGGCGTGGCGCGTCGGCGCCAGCGCGGCGGCGGATGCGAACGGAGCGACCGCCGCGGCGGCGGGCGTCAGTGCGGCGGAAAGGTCTGCCTGGGCTTCGGACGGCTCAGCCTCGACCACGTCGGGCTGGGCATCGAAAGCGGCTTGGTGCGGTGCGGACGACATGGAAAGCTCCTGGTGGAGCTCCGCGTCCCGACTCGGGTGAGGCCAGCGGCCCGCACCCTGGTCGGGTGCGGAGCGGCGTGGTCTGTTAGCTGGACACGCCCGTCCGCACCCCTGTGGGAGTGGTACCGGTACCGGTGGTGGTAATCGACATCGACGCTACGCGCGAACCCCAGCCGGTGGGCTGGGTCGAGGCGTTGCGGTCGATGGCGAAGGCGGGGTGCATGGGCTAGCAATAACCCGCCGTTGTGCGGCGCGTCAAGAGGCAATCGAGGGGAATGTGGCGGACGGCGGGTTCGGCCGGTGGTGCGTGGTGTAGTTGTTACACCTGAAACCTGTCGATGCGGTATTTGTAGTGTCGTGGTCGCGGCTTGCGCCGCTCCTACAGTCGCCCCCTGTAGGAGCGGCGCAAGCCGCGACCGCGATAATTCGCTGACGACGCAATCAACCGACCCCATCGCCGCACGCACGATCGCTTCGCGCATGCGGTCTCCTCGCCTATTTCCTCAATCGCCTGTTCCCTTAGCGACTGTACGTAGCCGTAATCGTAGCCCGCCCCAGCGCATCGCCCTTGATCATGAACGCCGCCAGCGTGGCATTGGCCTTCGCATCGATCTTGAGTTTGTCGCTCTTGAGCGCCCACACCGAAAACTCATAGCGATGGGTCTTGCCCGGCAGCGAGCACGGCCCGCCGTAACCGGGACGGCCGTAGTCGTTGCGGGTCTGCACCGCGCCGGGCGGCAGGGCGGCGGCGCCCTCTTTCAGCTCGGTGGTGCCCGCCGGCAGATTGACCACGATCCAGTTCCACGCGCCGTTGCCGCCGGGCGCATCGAGGTCCTGCACGGTGACCGCGAAACTGCGCGTGCCGGCCGGCGGATTGCGCCACATCAGCATCGGCGCGAGGTTGCCGCCCTTGCAGCCCAGTTCGGGGTAGGCATGGCGGATGCTGATGCGATCGCCCTCGTGGATGTCGATGCTTTCCAGCACGAAATCGGCGGCGTGCACGAGCGGCGACAGCAACAGCAGCGACAGCGGCAGAACAAGGCGGCACAGCGATTTCATGGCGATCCGATCCGATGGAATGAGTGGTTGGAAGCAGCGCGCGCGGGCCGCGCGCGACGGGCGGATTATGGCGGGCAAACGCGCGGTTCAGGTCGATGGCGACGACGCCGCGTGCGTTCGACGTGCGCTGCGCATGCGCCGAAACCCATCGCGACGAATTCGCGATACGTGAATTTCATACTGAATTCATGTGGTTTATCCACTCGATGAACTCGCGCGCTGCCGCGTCATCGGTTCCATTCCGCGGCGAATGTTGCAACAGGATGTCAGAACTGGAGAAACAGTCTCACTTGAAACCATCGGAACGGACCTGCGTCGCGCGACACGGCATGCCCCGGCCTCCAGAGTTTTCGCTGCTCGCATCACCACTGAGCGACGGATGCGAACGATCGACCCACCACGCGACGCCGGTCCGCCGACGATACGGAGCGGTGCGCGACGCTCGCTCATTCAATCATCGGGAGCAAGGCAATGAAGGCGATTTCGGGAGCAAGAACGACGCTGTTGGCGGGTTGCGTGCTGATCGCGATCTGCGGCGGGGCGGCAGCGGCGGAACGCGGCGGGTTGTCGGGCGAGGATCTGGTCTATTCCTACGACGAGATGTTCGACTTCGACACCGACACTTATCTGGCCAAGCATGCGCCGCATCTGCGCAAGCATTCGGAAGAGATCTCGCATTGGGCCGGCTACAGCGGCATCAGCCCGAAAGTGCTGATCGCGTTGATGGAGCAGCAAAGCGGCGCGGTCAGCGCCAAGCGCGCGTCGAACCGTCCGTTCGGCAAGCTTGCCCGCGCCGACGGCTTCGGCGCGCAGACCCGCGAAGTCGCGCTGGCGCTGCGCGAGTCGTTGTACGAGCGCGATCCCGACGGCGCCAAGGGGCCGGTGACGCTGGCCCGCGCCAATCCGCTGCAGGCGCTGTTCGAACGCTCCGGCGATAGCGAACCGGCGGCCAAGCTGCGCGGCGACGGCGAATTCCAGCTGGTGTACGGCCGTTTGTTCAACGAGCCGCGCCAGGCCCGGCCGACCTCCGACCGCTTCGCCAAGGCCGGTCCGGACGTGCTGCCGCTGTCGCCCAACGGCCTGCTGCAGTTCCCGTTCCCGCGCGGCGCGCGCTGGCACGTCGGCGGCGCGCATACCAACACCGGCTCGGGCAATTACCCGATGTCCTCGCTCGACATGTCGCTGGGCGGCGGTTGGGGCAGCAACCAGAACGGCACCTGGGTGTCGGCGTCGGCGGCCGGTTCGTTCAAGCGCCATTCCTCGTGCTTCGCCGAAGTCGTGCATACCGGCGGCTGGTCGACGACCTACTACCACCTGATGAACATCCAGTACAACACCGGCGCCAACGTGTCGATGAACACCGCCATCGCCAACCCGGCCAACACCCAGGCGCAGGCGCTGTGCAACGGCGGCAGCTCGACCGGTCCGCACGAGCATTGGTCGCTCAAGCAGAACGGCAGCTTCTACCACCTCAACGGCACCTACCTGTCGGGCTATCGCATCACCGCGACCGGCAGCAGCTACGACACCAACTGCAGCCGGTTCTACCTGACCAAGAACGGTCAGAACTACTGCTACGGCTACTACACCAACCCCGGCCCGAACTGAGGCCCGTGCGTATCGCCCGCGTCCTCAGTCGCCCCACGGCGGCGGGGGCGCGGGCACCGGCCGGGTCAAGTCGAATTCGACCCGGAACAAGCGGCCCGGGCGCGCGAGTTCGTAAACGAAGCGCTGATCGTCGATCTCGATCGCCCATACGTTCGCGACCGAGACCTCGCGGCCGAGATTGCGAAACATGGTCTTGCTGTAGTCGTCGCCGGGGAATTCGTAGCGGCCGGCCTGCTCGCCGAGGATCAGATCGCCGCCGTACATCGTCATCGCATCGGGGCTGCCGTCGCGGTGGCGATGATCGTGCTTGAGGCGTGCGCCGCCGGAGAGGCGTTGAAACACCCAAGTGCGCGAGTGGTCGTCGCCTACGTGGAACGGGACGCGAATGGTGTCTGCTTGCGTGCAGTCGCGCACATGCATGACCAACTCGCGGCCTTGGAAGGTATCGTCGGTATTCGTCGGCGTATCGGCGACGATACGGCCGGCGAAGGCCTTGCCGCATAACGGCCTTAAACGTTCGAGGAGTTGTGCGCCCTGAGCGGCGGTAGCTTCGGTGCCCGGCGCGGGTGGGTCGAGCGGTGGGGGACTCATGGTGGCGCAGCTCCCGAGCGTGAAGGTAAGGGCGATGGCGAATGCGATGAACGCAGAGGTCGGACGGAGGGTCATGCCGGCACGCTAGCGGTTCGATGTGCGCCGGGCAATGCGGAGCGGTCAATCCTGATTAGCGTGTCGGGTTTCGGTGACAGCCACGCGCTTGCCGGCGTGATCGCACCGGATGAATTCGCGCCGCCTCGGGGGCTTTTGTGGGAGGGGCTTGAGCCCCGACGCCTTTCGGCCGGGTCGCGGTGATCTGAACGCAAGGCGTCGGGGCTGCAGCCCCTCCCACAAAAGATTTCGAGATTCCGTCGCTGGCGGGCCGACGGCGCGCCGCCGCGAGTTGCGTCCGAATTGGCGCCCACGGCCGTTTCCATGTCTAATGTGCCTTGAAGCGGGGGTACCGCGGCCCAGGGCCGGCGGTTGAGACAGTCCCTTCGAACCTGATGCGGTTGACACCGCCGTAGGGAAGCTTCGCCGGACGCGGCCATGCCGTGGCCGTGCGCCGCCCGCTTCGTCCCTGCTCGCCAGAGCGCACTCATGAGCCCCGCGCCATGAGTTTTTTACCAGGACGAATGCCAATGAATGCGGTGCCCTCGAGCAAGCAAGACCTGATTCAGCAAGCCGAGAAGCTGTCGGCCGACGTGACCCGTCCGATTCCCGGCTCGCGCAAGATCCACGTGCAAGGTTCGCGCCCGGATCTGCAGGTGCCGATGCGCGAGATCGAACTGGCGCGCACGCCGACCATCTTCGGCGGCGAAGACAACGTGCCGCTGGCGGTGTACGACACCTCGGGCGTCTACACCCAGACCGGCGCCAACATCGACCTGGTCGCCGGGCTGGCGCCACTGCGCGCGGCGTGGATCGCCGAACGCGGCGACACCGAAGCGCTGAGCGGGCTGTCGTCGGAATTCGGCCGCAAGCGCGAGCACGATCCCAAGCTGGCGCACGTGCGTTTCGGCAACCGGCCGCTGCCGCGCCGCGCGATCGGCGGCGCCAACGTCACCCAGATGCACTACGCGCGCCGCGGCATCGTCACTCCGGAAATGGAATACATCGCGATCCGCGAGAACCAGCGGCTGGAGTCGATCCGCGAAGCGCATCTGCTCATCCAGCATCCGGGCCAGAGCTTCGGCGCCAACATCCAGAAGATCATCACCCCCGAGTTTGTCCGCGACGAAGTCGCGCGCGGCCGCGCGATCATCCCGAACAACATCAACCACCCCGAAAGCGAGCCGATGATCATCGGCCGCAACTTCCTGACCAAGGTCAACGCGAACATCGGCAACTCGGCCGTTTCGTCCGGCATCGCCGAGGAAGTCGAGAAGCTGGTGTGGTCGATCCGGTGGGGCGCGGACACGGTGATGGACCTGTCGACCGGCAAGCACATCCACGAAACCCGCGAATGGATCCTGCGCAATTCGCCGGTGCCGATCGGCACGGTGCCGATCTATCAGGCGCTGGAAAAAGTCGACGGCCGCGCCGAGGAACTGACCTGGGAGATCTTCCGCGACACCTTGATCGAACAGGCCGAGCAGGGCGTGGACTACTTCACCATCCACGCCGGCGTGCTGCTGCGCTACGTGCCGCTGACCGCCAAGCGCGTGACCGGTATCGTTTCGCGCGGCGGTTCGATCCTGGCCAAGTGGTGCCTGGCGCACCACAAGGAAAATTTCCTCTACACCCACTTCGAAGACATCTGCGAGATCATGAAGGCCTACGACGTGGCCTTCTCGCTCGGCGACGGCCTGCGTCCGGGCTCGATCGCCGACGCCAACGACGCGGCCCAGTTCGGTGAACTCGAAACCCTCGGCGAGCTGACCAAGATCGCCTGGAAGCACGACGTGCAGACCATGATCGAAGGCCCCGGCCACGTGCCGATGCAGTTGATCAAGGAGAACATGGACAAGCAGCTCGAGGTCTGCGGCGAAGCGCCGTTCTACACCCTGGGGCCACTGACCACCGACATCGCGCCGGGCTACGACCACATCACCAGCGCGATCGGCGCGGCGATGATCGGTTGGTTCGGCACCGCGATGCTGTGCTACGTGACGCCGAAAGAGCACTTGGGCCTGCCGAACAAGGAGGATGTGCGCGAAGGTTTGATGGCGTACAAGATCGCCGCGCACGCGGCCGATCTGGCCAAGGGCCATCCCGGCGCGCAGGCGCGCGACAACGCGATGAGCAAGGCGCGTTTCGAGTTCCGCTGGGAGGACCAGTTCAACCTGGGCCTGGACCCGGAACGCGCTCGCGAGTACCACGACGAAACCCTGCCGAAGGACGCGCACAAGGTCGCCCACTTCTGCTCGATGTGCGGCCCGCACTTCTGTTCGATGAAGATCACCCAGGACGTGCGCGATTACGCCAAGGAGCACGGCGTGGAAGAGGTCGCGGCCTTGAGCGAGGGCATGGCGGAGAAGTCGGCGGAGTTTTTGGCGCAGGGTGCCGAGGTTTATCGGCGGGCATGAGCGGTTGTGGTCGGGCGCTGCCTTTGTGGTGGCGCCTTGTAGGTTTGATACCTGCGGGTTGTTTGCGGCGGGGCGTGCGGCAAAAAGCAAATCCCCCTCGATCCCCCTTTTTCAAAGGGGGAAGCGCTTCGGGTTGCGGCGCGGATAGCGGACACAGGCGATGCGTCGCGCGGCATCAGGGGGCGAGGATCACGCTGATCACGTCGCTCGTCATCGTTGCCTGATGATCGTTGTCTCACGGCTGATCGTTGTCTTACGAGTGCCAACTCACGAGCGCCGAGTCGATCTCACGGGCGCCAACTCACAAACCTTGACTCGATGCCCCCGCGAAGCCGCTTGTCTTCCCCCTTTGAAAAAGGGGGATTGAGGGGGATTTGCTTTTCGGAGCGGGACGACCTGTGCCCCTGTTCGTCATCAAGGCAGGCCGGGCAGTCGAAGGGCAAGGACCGAGCGGAGAAAATCGAGGAGTGAGAAATGCCCCAAAGCAGGGCATGCTTGCCTCGCTTTTACTCGCCACTCACTCCTCGCCACTCACTCCTCGTCACTCACTCCTCTCCACTCACTCCCCGCCGCCCCTCATGACCCAATACGCCACCCTCAAATGGCGCGTCATCGCGCGCCGGCATCCGTCCGCGTTCCTGCTCGCGGCGCAGTTGCTGAGCATGCTGGCGTATCCGCTGTTCGATCCGGCCGGCGGCGGGCGGGTGGTGTTCGGTGCGTTCGGCGTGCTGGTGCTCGCGCTGGCGGTGTGGGTGGTCAATCGCAGTCCGGCGATCAAGTGGATCGCCTGGCTGATCGCGGTGCCGGCGTTCGCGCTGTCGATCCTGTCGGTGGTCTACGCCAGTCCCGGCCTGTTGGTCCTGTCCTCGGCGCTGGAGGCGGCGCTGTATTTCTATGCGGCCTTCGCCCTGATCGGCTACATGATGAGCGATCACAAGGTCACCGCCGACGAACTGTTCGCGGCCGGCGCCACGTTCACGCTGTTGGCGTGGGGGTTCGCCTATGCCTTCCTGGTCTGCCAGGCGTGGTATCCGGGCAGCTTCGTCGGCGCCGAACGGCCGGGCGAGCCGCGCACCTGGATCGAGCTGCTGTTCCTGAGTTTCACCAACCTGTCGGCGGTCGGCCTGGGCGACATCCTGCCGATGAGCCCGGCGGCGCGGGTGCTGACCATGTTCGAGCAGTTCGCCGGGGTCGGCTACATCGCCGCGGTGGTGTCGCGTTTGATCGGGCTGACGATTCTGCGGCATGAACGGCGCTGAAACGATGCATGGGTTTGTTACGGATAAACACACCCGTGGCACAGTCTTTTGGAACGATACGTTTCGGCGTTTTGGCGCCTGAAACCGTCCGCGCGACGTTCTGGCAGGTCCGAGCCCGGCCGCCGGGCGTTAGAATGGGCGGCTAAAACACCCCGCCGCGGCGCGCTTTCCCGATCGCGCCACCGCGCCGTGCCGGATTTGCCGGTTTGTCATTCGTGTGACCTATGCGTTCAGGCACATGACCGGCATCGCGCCATTGCGCACCATCCACAGGATTCATGCCCCGCATTCACGAGCCAGCGACTTCGCCTCTGCCCGCCGAACATCTGCGGGTAGGCGATTGCGTGGTCGATATCCCGTTGCGCGAGATCCGCGCGCCGGGCGCGCGGCGGCCGCGCCGGATCACGCCCAAGACCATGGGCGTGCTGCTGGTGCTGGTCGACCACGCCGACCGGGTGGTGAGCCGCGATGCGCTGCTGGCCGAGGTCTGGCCGGACACCCTGCCGACCGACGACGTGGTGACCCAGGCCATCACCCAACTGCGCAAGGCGTTCGACGAAGACCGCGGTAACCCGCGCTACATCGAAACCATCGCCAAGAACGGCTACCGGCTGCTGGCGAAGGTCGAATGGCTGGTTCGCGAGAGCGCGCCGCGCGAGGCCGAGGCCGCCTCGGCCGTCGACAGCGACGCCGTCGCGGCCGCGGTCGCGCCGACCCCGGCGCCCGCGCCGCTCGCGCCGGTGCCGCTGCCGTTGCAACCGCAGTCGCGCGGCACCCTGGGCTCGATGATCGGGGTGATCGCGGCGGTGATCGTGCTGGTCGGCGGGCTGGTTTGGTGGTCGCTGGCGCGGCCGCCGCGCGCGGTCGACGCCGCCGCGCCGCCGGTCGACCCGACCCGGGTCGCCAGCACCGCCCGGCCGTACCGCCTGATCACCTCGATGCCGGGCTTCGAACTGGCGCCGACCCTGTCGCCCGACGCGGCGATGGTCGCCTACGTGGCGGTGCCCGACGGCCAGCGCGGCACCGCGATCCTGGTCCAGACCACCGACCAGACCCCGCCGCGCCAGCTGACCCGGCCCACCGGCCTGGCCGAGGACAGCGCGCCGGCGTGGTCGCCCGACGGCCGCTCGATCGCGTTCCTGCGGGTCGAGCCCGGGGTGGACTGCCAGGTCCTGATGATCGCGGCCAACGGCGGCGCCGAACGCGAGATCGGCCAATGCGACCCACGCAGCCCGCCGACCTTCGAATGGACGCCGGGCGGGCGCGGCTTGATCTTCGGCAGCATGCTGACCGCGCAGGGCATGGTCGGCATGCGCGTGCTCGACCTCGCCAGCGGCGAGTGGCGCGCGGTGCCGTACCGCTCCGGCACCGGCAACCTCGACCTGTCGCCGCGGTTCTCGCCCGACGGCCGCTGGATCGTGTTCCTGCGCAACAACCCGCAGGGCGACTTCTGGCGTTTGCCGGCCGAGGGCGGCACCGCCGAGCGGCTGAGCCAGCTGAGCGCCGACGTGCGCGGCTGGGATTGGCTGCCGGATAACCGCAGCATTCTGTTTGGCCGCATGATCGACGGCGATACCCGCATGTTCCGCCTTGATCTGGAAACCGGCCAGGCCCGCGACCTGGGCATCGAGTCGGCCCAGGCGCCGGCGGTCGCGGCCTCGCGGCCGGCCGCGGCCTTCGTCCAGCGCAAGCCGTACTTCGGCCTGTTCCGGGTGGTGCTCGGCGATACCTCCAAGGGCGCGGTCCACGTGGTCGACCCGCTGTTCCCGTCCTCGGCGCGCGACATGCTGCCGATGGTCGCGCCGGACGGCCGCCAGATCGTGTTCTTCTCCGATCGCTCCGGCAGCAACCATCTGTGGTGGGCCGACCTCGACCAGCCCGACTCGCTGCGCATGCTGCCGGGCGTGCAGCCGGGCACGCGTTACGCCTCGTCGTGGTCGGCCGACAGCACCCGGGTCACCGTGGTCGGGCCCGACAGCGAGGGCCGCAACGTGATCCACGAGATCGTCCCGGCTAGCGGCCGGGTGACCCGTCTGGCGGTGCCGGTGAGCGAACCGATCCAGGCGGTGCAACTGCCCGACCCGGACCGGCTGCTGGTCCTGGCCAGCGTCGGCGACGGCCGCCTGCAGCTGAACCTGTTCGACCGCCGGCGCTCGCCGTGGAAGCTGCTCGGCACGATCGAGGACGTGTCCGAGGTCCGGGTCGACGGCGCCCGCAACCGGCTGCTGTTCGCCCGCCAGACCCAGACCGGCCTGTGGCAGGCCGACCTGGCCCTGACCGCGTCCAGCGTGCGCCGCATCGACGACCGCGAACCGGTCGCCGAGCGCTACCGGCTGTGGGACGTGGCCACCCAGACCGGCGAATTGCGCTACCTCGACCAGCAGCCGACCTGCCTGGCGCTGCTGCGCCGGATCGCCAGCCCCGAGCTGCCGCCGTCGGTGCTGTGCCTGGACCAGAGCCGGCGCTCGGCGATCAACGGATTCAGCCTGAGCCCGCGCGGCGACACCGTGTATCTGGCCCTGGCCAAGTGGGACGGCGCTGATATCGGTTACATGGACCTGCCCGAAGAGCCGAAGACCTTCGTGCCGGGTTGGCTCAACTGATTGAATAAGAACGAAAAACCTCTTTCGGAAAAGCTTCGGTTGTGACGTCGTTCCGATTTCGGGTAACTCTCCGTCAAATTTCCGGCGCCGGTAGTCGTTGCGTAGGCAAATAAAAACCTCATTACCTGCAAATGAGGTGGACCAATGGAGCAAGCATTGTGGGCGGATCGTGGACAGCTGGTGCAGCTGGACGCGCAGGACCCCGCCATCCAAGCCAGTTGCGTCGGCGTCTCGCGGCTGGGCAGCGCGCAGCTGTCCGGTAGTCATTTCTCGATCTGGGTCCAGCTGCGCGGCAGCTCCTGGGTCGAAGCCAAAGAAGGCAAGTTCCGGCTCAAGCGCGGCGACTGGATCGCGTTCGAGCGCGACTCTAAGCCGGTCCTGCAAGCCGACCGTTACGGCGTGTGCATCGGCCTGAACCTGACCGCCGACGCGATCAAGGCCATGGCCCGTCTGGCCGACGCCAGCCTGTATGCCGGCCGCGGCCGCATGAGCCGTCATGACGCCCGCATCGCCCTGCGCCTGTGGCGCCAGGCCCACACCCGCAACGGCGAGGCCGACCTGGGCTTCGATTTCAACGCCCTGCGTCCGATCCTGCTGCACCTGGCCGGCGTCCAGCGCGAGCTGACCGCGCGCATCCAGCGTTGCCCGGGCCGCTCGCGCAGCCGCAAGCGCCAGGTGTTCGGCCGTCTGCAGCGCGCGCGTTTGTACCTGGAAGGCAATTGCGACCGGGTCGTGCGGATCAGCGAGCTGGCCGAGCTGACCAGCTTCTCGAGCTGGTACTTCTCCAAGACCTTCCACAGCCTGTACGAAGAAAGCCCGCAGGCCGCTTCGGCGCGGATGCGTCTGGAGCACGCGGCGGATCTGTTGAAGAGCACCTCGATGATGGTCGGCGAAGTCGCCGCCGCCAGCGGCTTCGACAACTGCTGCAGCTTCGCCCGCGCCTTCCGCGCCCGCTTCGGCACCTCGGCGACGCGTTACCGCAGCGCCGCGGCGAACGCCAAGCTCGAAGCGGTCCGCGCGGCCGCGCCGGTGCGCAAACTGGCGGCGTGAATCATCGCCGCCGGCAGGCGGCAGCGGCAGATCCACGCGAGCGCGGTTGCGGCGGCACCCTCGAACAACCCGCCCTCTCCCACGTAGGCAAGGTTCCGGCTTCATCCCACTCAGGCACCCCGCGTCGCGTATGACACGCCGAGGTTTCGCAAGCGCCACTGGCGCTGTGAACCTCGGCGTTGTCGTTTATGGGCATGGGGATTGCGGTGGCTGCCTCGTGTTTGCCGTGCGACTGCCGGCCGCCATGTAACCATGCCTTCGCGACTGTCTTCCACGACCGTCATTCCCGCGAACGCGGGAATCCAGTGGCTTTGATCTGTCGACGCTGGCCGCTCGGCTCGGGTGCCGTCTCCACCTGACCGAACGTCGCTGGATTCCCGCGTTCGCGGGAATGACAGGCTTATGGGTGCGTGAGCGTAGGCGGGAGAAAAAGTCGAAGGGAAGCGGTGGAAAGCGGAAGTAGCAACGCGCGTGATAGCGCGATCGACATTGCCGGCCACTATTCGAATGCTGCTGCTCGTGGCTGCTCGTGGCTGCTTGCGTGGAGCGCGTGGACCCGGACCTGCCGCCACCGCCCACACATCGGCCGCTCCCACCGCGCGCCCAAAAAATTAGCGCTCGCGCAACTTCACGGCCTCATCAACCCCGCATCCATCGCATCGCATTCCAGCATGCGTTCGAATCCGCGCAGCACAACGCAGGAATGAACGACCGCCTAACGCGGCTTGCGAGTTCTCGCAAAAAATATCGCCTCGTTTAAGCGCTATTTACGCTGCCGAACGAATGCAGGCGCACGCGATGAACGCATAGGCGCGCCATCGCAAACGATCGCATCGGATTCGGCAAAGCGCGCGATCGATTCGGCGATCGCCGCGCACGCGTATCGCAAAAACAAAAATTATTTGCAAGTCGAAATTCGCGAACGCGGCGCGATGCGTATCGACATTTCATGACGCGTATGCAGTCGGTTGCTAGGGCCGATTCGGCAAATTTTCCCGGCCCTCGCCGCAAAGCAGCATCGACACTTCGAACGTAATTTTGCTGAGCGTTTTAACACGCTCATAACGAGATCACTGGAGAGAGATAGATGAACCATCGCAGTCTGCGCCCGACGGCGCGGTACGGCTTGCTGCCGTCCGCTATCGCTGCGGCGTTAGTGTCGGCCTTCGTCCCCGCCATCGCGGGCGCACAGGAAGCCGACGCCTCCAATCAGGCGACCACCACGCTCGATCGCATTGAAGTCACCGGTTCGCGCATCCGCCAGGCCAGCCTGGAAACCGCGCAGCCGGTCGTCACCATGTCGCGCGCCGAAATCCAGAAGCAGGGTTTCACCAGCGTCGCCGACATCGTCCAGAACATCACCGCCAGCGGTTCGCCGGCGATCTCGCGCGCCGACGCACTGTCGTCGGGCGAAGAAGTCGGCGGCCAGTACGTCGACCTGCGCAACCTCGGCGCGCAGCGCACCCTGGTGCTGATCGACGGCAAGCGCATGGGCATCAGCTCGGCCGGTTTCTCCGACCTGGCCTCGATCCCCAGCTCGATCGTCGAGCGCATCGAAGTGCTGACCGACGGCGCGTCCGCGCTGTACGGCTCCGACGCCATCGCCGGCGTGGTCAACATCATCACCCGCAAGCGTTTCGACGGCCTGGAAGCCAGCGCCTACCTCGGCCAGTACGGCCAGGGCGACGGCAACAAGGAGGTCTACAACTTCGTCATCGGCCAGACCGGCGAGCGCGGTTCGATCACCTTGGGCGCGGAATACAGCAAGGAAGATCCGGTCATGGCCAAGGACCGTTCGATCACCCGTTACCCGAACGGCCGTGGTCATCCGTTCCCGACCGCCGACGACACCAACGGCTGGAGCCCGATCAACCAGTGGGGCACGCTGTTCGATTCGGCCGGTAACCCGCTGACCGCCAACCGCGGCACGACCAACACCAAGGATCGCAACAACTTCCACCCG
Organism: Lysobacter capsici; assembly: GCF_018732085.1. NCBI lineage: Bacteria > Pseudomonadati > Pseudomonadota > Gammaproteobacteria > Lysobacterales > Lysobacteraceae > Lysobacter > Lysobacter capsici. The sequence continues at coordinate 1,062,310 of NZ_CP076103.1, forward strand.
ACCGACGGCATCCTCGACCAGGCCAACGCCAACGAGCAGATGTACCTGGCGACCGGCCTGGAGCGTCGTTCGGTGTTCGCGAACGCCGAGTTCGACATCACCGACAACGTGCGCGCGAAGGCCGACGTGCTGTACACGGATCGCGAAGCGACCCAGCAGATCGCCGGTTATCCGTTCCGTTCCAACGGCTTCAGCAGCCGCTACGCGGGCGACCTGCGCCTGGACGGCAACAGCGCGTTCAACCCGCTGGGCTACGACGCCGACTTCTACCGCCGTGGCTGGGAAGTGCCGCGCCAGACCAAGTCCGAGCTGACCACCTACCGCTTCAGCGGCGGCCTGGAAGGCACGTTCGAGTTCGCCGGCAAGCCGTGGGATTGGGATATCGGCTACGTCTACAACCAGAACAAGGGCGTCAAGACCCAGACCGGCAACCTGTTCCTGCCGAACGCCGAGAAGGCGCTGGGCCCGTCGTTCATCGACGGCAGCGGCGTCGCGCGCTGCGGCACCGCGGCGGCTCCGATCGCCGGCTGCCTGGCCTGGAACCCGCTGCTGGGTCCGGACGTCAACGCGCCGGGTTCGATGAACAACAAGGATCTGCAGAAGTACCTGTTCCTGCCGACCCACGACACCTCGACCACCGAAACCCAGGTCTACAGCCTCAACCTCAGCGGCGTGCTCGCCACGCTGCCGGCGGGCGACCTCGGCATCGCGGCCGGTTTCGAACACCGCAAGGAATCGGCGCATTACTCGCCCGACGCGTTGCTCCAGTCGGGCCTGAGCACCAGCCTGGCCGGCAGCGAAACCCAGGGCGGCTACTCGCTCGACGAGTTCTACGTCGAACTCGCCGTGCCGGTGCTGTCGGATGTGGCCTTCGCGAAGGAACTGTCGTTCAACATCGCCGGCCGTTACTCCGACTACAACACCTTCGGCGACACCACCAACGGCAAGTTCAGCCTGAAGTGGAAGCCGATCGACGACCTGCTGATCCGCGGCACCTACGCGACGGGCTTCCGCGCCCCGACCGTGGCCGACCTGTACGGCGGCGTGGGCGAGAGCTTCGACAACTACACCGATCCGTGCGACACCGTGTTCGGCGCGGTCCGTGGCAACGCGCGTTGCGCCGCCGCGGTGCCGGTGAACTTCCGCCAGGCCGCGTCCGGCGGTTCGCCGGCGACCGGTCCGAACGCGCAGTCCAACACCGCGTTCCTGTCGGGTTCCAACCCGAACCTGATCCCGGAAACCTCGAAGTCGACCACGATCGGTTTCGTCTACAGCCCGAGCTGGATCGGCGGCTTCGACATCAGCCTGGACTGGTGGAAGATCAAGATCGACGACGTGATCGCGGCCGAGACCGTGACCTCGTTGTTGAACAACTGCTACGTGCTCGGCATCGACGAAGCCTGCAGCCGCTTCGTGCGTAGCACCAACCCGCGCAGCCTGGGCCAGGTGGTGGGCGTGACCCGCACCCTGATCAACGGCGGCTACCAGGAAACCGCGGGTTACGACCTGGGTATCGCCTACCGTCTGCCCGAGACCCGTTTCGGCAACTTCGCGTTCAACTGGAAGACGACCTACGTCGACTATCTGGAATACAAGCGCGACAGCGAGTCGACCACCCCGGTCGAGCAGCGCACCAGCTGGGTGGCCAACGACAGCGCGAACTTCCGCGTGCGTTCGAACTTCAACGCCGACTGGAGCCTGGGCGATTTTGGCGCGAGCTGGAACGTGCGTTACTACTCCGGTCTGAAGGAAGAGTGCGCGTACGACCTGGACGGCGGCCCGGAGTGCGACATCCCGGATTACCGTTCGGCGTACAAGGGTCAGGTGGGCGTGCGTGAAGTGGGTTCGAACACCTTCCACGACGTGCAGGTCCGCTACAACACCCCGTGGAATGCCACTGTGGCGGTCGGCGCGAACAACGTGTTCGACCACCTCGGCCAGACCATGTACAGCCAGCCGAACAGCAGCTTCAGCTACAACGGCAGCTTCGACATCGGCCGCTTCGTGTACATGAAGTACACCCAGCGTTTCTGATCTCGAATCAGGCGGTAATGTTTTGAGAACTACGGCTCCGGAAGGGGCCGTAGTTTTTTGTGGTCGGGAATGGGGAATGGGGAATGGGGAATCGTAAGAGCCAGCACGCGGCGATCTGCCGGATCGTGGCGCAAGCGCTCTTGCCTTTGCGATTCCCGACTCCCGACTCCCGATTCCCCATTCCCGACCGCAGCCCAACAAAAAAGCCGCCCCGAAGGCGGCTTTTTTGTTGGGCTGCGATCAGCGATCAGAAATTCGGCTTCTCGACCTCAGCGCCATACCGCTCGATCGACTCGACCAGAATCTTCTTGGCCTCTTCGGCGTTGCCCCAACCGTCGAGCTTGACCCACTTGCCCTTCTCCAGGTCTTTGTAGTGCTCGAAGAAGTGGCCGATGCGCTCGAGCCAGTGCGGGCTGACCTGGTCGATGTCGTGGATGTGGCTGTAACCGGCGAACACCTTGTCGACCGGCACGGCCAGGATCTTCTCGTCGCCGCCGGCCTCGTCGACCATGCGCAGCACGCCGACCGGGCGGCAGCGGATCACCGAACCGGGGATCAGCGGCAGCGGCAGCACCACCAGCACGTCGGCCGGGTCGCCGTCGCCGCAGACGGTGTGCGGGACGTAGCCGTAGTTGCACGGATAGCGCATCGGGGTCGAGAGGATGCGATCGACGAAGATCGCGCCGGAGGCTTTGTCGACCTCGTACTTGACCGGCTCGGCGTCCTTCGGGATTTCGATGATGACGTTGAGCTCGTGCGGCGGATTATTGCCGGTGGGAACGAGGTCCAGACCCATGTGTGCTCCGACTGCTGAGGCCCGCGCAGGTGCGGGCCGTGAAAGAAAGGGGTGGCGCATTCTACGCGGCCGGGTGTTGCATTGCAGCACACGCGAGCGGCCACGCGCGATCGGACCAGGGCGGGGCGTAGATGTGCAATCGTCGGCAAAGCCGCGCCTTCGTGCGCCGATCGGCGGCGAACCGCAGGGCAGCGACAGGGCAGCGCCGGTTCGGCCCGGGTCGCGTCCAAAAAACGCCAATTCGCCGTCCAATGCACCGCCGGCGCCCTTGGCGCGCCCGGCTTGCCGCTGCCCGCAGGCGGTGTTAATCCTGCATTTAGATCGATATAAATGCAGGGGCCGCGATGCAGTGGTGGCAGCACGTACAACACGAGTTGATCGGTTTCTTCGGCCTGGGGGCCTTGCTGCAGTTGCTGGCCGAGCATGGCTACCGGGCGTTGCTCAGCGCCGACGGGGCCGCGGCGCTGTTGTACCCGGTCATCCCGCTGCTGCTGGTGTACGAGCTGCTGCGCACCGTGGCCGCGCGCCGGTTCAAGCTGGAGGACTACAAGCTGCCGTTCCTGACCCTGCTGGCCAACCGGCTGATCGCCGCGTTCCTGACCTTCGGCGTGGTGACCTTGTGCATCGGCCTGTTCCAGCCGTACGCGCCGTTCCAGGTCGGCATCGGCGTGGTCGGGCTGATCTACGGTTACCTGGTGTGGGAGTTCGCCCACTTCGTCTACCACTTCCTCGCCCACAAGGTGCGGCTGCTGTGGTGCCTGCATTCGACCCACCACGCGCCGACCGCGATGAACCTGTCGGTCAACTACGCGCACTTGTTCCTGGAAGCGCCCTACGCCGACCTGGTGCGGACCACGATCTGCATCCTGGCCGGGGTCGAGCCGCCGCTGTTGCTGCTGATCATGTTCATCGACGGCCTGTGGGGGCAGTTCATCCATCTGGGCGAACACGCGCTCAAGGACGGACGCCTGGGCGCGCTGCACAGGATCATCCTGACCCCGGCCCACCATCGCGTGCATCACGCGCGCAATGAGCTCTACATGGACACCAATTTCTGCAACCTGCTCAATGTCTGGGACCGCGCGTTCGGCACCTATCAGCCGCAGCGCGACGATATCCGGATCGAGTACGGTATCACCCGGCCGATGAAGCCCGGCAGCTTTCTCGACGCTTACCTCGGCGAGTTCCATGCGCTGGCGCGCGACATCGCCAGGGCGCCTGGTCTGCGCAACAAACTGCTGTACCTGGTGATGCCGCCGGGCTGGAGCCACGACGGCGAACACAAGACCGCGCAGGCCAGCAAACGCGCCTGGCTGGCGCAGCAGGGGCTGCCATGAAGTTGCGGATCGTGTTCGTCGCGATGTTGCTGTGCGTGGTGTCGCTGCCGATCGCGACGGCCATTGCCGCGGACGCGGCGCCGGTCAATGTCGCCCTGCATCGCCCGACCACCGGCTCGGCGATCTGCAAGCCCGGCGAAGAGGCCGAGAAGGCCGTCAACGGCCTGGTCGCCAGCAAGACCCACGACAAGTTCTGTTCGCTGCTGCGGCCGGCCTGGCTGCGGATCGATCTGCAAGCCGAACGCACGCTGCGCGGCTTCACCGTCAAGCACGCGCAGGCCGGCGACGAGCCAGCGTCGATGAACACCCGCGCGTTCGCGCTCTCGGTGTCCCGCGACGGGGTGAACTGGCGGCAGGTGGTGAAGGTCGACGACAACGTCGAAGGCGTCAGCGTGCATCGCATCGCGCCCGTGCGCGCCCGCTATGTGCGCCTGGACGTCAGCCAGCCCGCGCAGGACCCGGCCGATCCGGCCACGCGGATCTACGAGCTGGAAGCGTGGTGAAGCCCCCCCGCCTGACCCTGGCGAACCCGGCGCGAAGGCCTGGCGAAAGGCCTGGCGAAAGGCCTGGGGCCGACCCTAGCGTGGGGTACGCCCTAGCTTGGACGGGCTACATACCGTGGCGTATCTAAGCCATTCGATCCCGTCAACGCAGGTCAGCCATGTCCGCTTCGCTCGACGCCGCCCGCTCCGCGACTTCCAACCCGCCCGAGCAGTACTGGGACAATCCGGCTTCGACCGATCCCAACCGCGAGACCGATACGGCGTCGCCCGCCCCGCTGCGGGCCATGGCCGAACCGCAGCGCGAGGCGATCGACGACGCGGTCGCGATCAACGGCGGCGATACCAATCCGCAGCAGCGCACTCAGGGCCAGACCCCCGACGGCAAGACCATCCAGATCGACCCGCTGCACCGGGGCGCGGAAGTCAGCATCGCCCGCGAGCAGACCCTCGCCGACGCCGGCCTGGGCCGCACCTACGTCAGCACCGACCAGGTCGTGCTGACCACCGGCGCCAAGAACGACGAGGTGCAGATCAGCCAGCGCGACGACGGCACGCTGGATGTCGGCGTCAACGGCGAAAAGTATGAGGTGCGCCTGGGCGAAAACCAGGAACTCACCCTCCGCAGCGGCGCCGGCAACGACACCATCAATGTCGCTCCCAACGTGACGGTCAACATCGTCGTCGACGGCGGCGCGGGCGACGACCAGATCGCCACCGGCGCGGGCAACGACCGCATCGACGGCGGCCTGGGCAACGACGAGATCAGCAGCGGCGCCGGCCGCGACGACGTGTTCGGCAACAGCGGCGACGATCGCCTCGATGCCGGCGCCGGCGACGACGTGGTTTACGGCGGCGACGGCGCCGATCGACTGGCCGGCGGCGACGGCGTGGACTTCCTCGAAGGCGGGCAGGGCAACGACACGCTCGAAGGCGGCGCCGGCAAGGACATGCTGTCGGGCGGCGTCGGCGACGACACCCTGCGCGGCGGCGAGGGCGACGACGCGGTCTATACCGGCGCCGGCAAGGACACCGTCGACAACCAGTCCGGCAACGACACCGTGTACGCGCAGACCGCGAGCGACGTGATCAACGCCGCGACCGGCGCGAAGAACACCGTGATCAACGTCGAGATCAGCTCGAGCAAGGGAGTGACCATCGAAGGCTCGGATGCGTTCAAGCAACGCGTCGGCGCGGAGATCGATTTCCTGCGCAGCTCGCCCAACGGCCAGCAGATGCTGACCCAGTTCGACCAGGCCGCCGCGCGCGGCAACAGCGTGACGATCAAGGAACTGGCCAACGAGCAGAACGGCTACGCCCAGACCTTCAGCAACGACGCCGACATTGTGAACGGCAAGCCCGGCGCCGGCGGCGACGTGCAGATCAGCTACAACCCCTCGTTCCACATGGACGCCTTCCCGGCGCCGGTGGTGGTGCTGTACCACGAGATGTCGCATGCCTATAACGGCGTGACCGGGACCTTCCAGCCGGGCACCTACCGCGGCACCGGCCCGGACAACGGCCAGGTGCCGAACGCCGAGCGCCAGGCGGTGGGCCTGGAAACCAGCGCACCGGCCTACGACTTCGACGGCGATCCGAGTACGCCCAAGACCACGGCCAATCCCGATCAGCTGACCGAGAACGGCTTGCGCGGCGAGCTGGGGCTGCCGGATCGGCCGAGTTATTCGTTGTAAGCGTTCCGGTCGGTTGCACGGCCTTCCCATATCGCCATGCATGAAGCGCACGGTGGCCGTCGTGGGTCAGCGTGCGTCTTTGTGGCCGCAAAGATCGCCGATCGGCCGGTTTGACACTGTTCTTGGGCTGGCGTATCACCTGTCCAGACTTGCATGCGCAGGAAGCCGTCATGTCCTCTGAAACGGAAAACCGGTCCGCCGCGGCCGCGGCGAGCGCCACGGGTGCCTCTTCGGCGTCCGCCGGTTCGACCGCCGGCGCGGCCCCGGCCGGCGCCGCGCCCAGCCCACCGCCGGTGGCCATCAACGGTCTGGTCGCGCCCGCGGGCGCGGCGACCAGTTCGTGGACGACGCCGGACGGCAAACCGGTCAATTCGCAGGAACTGTTCCGCGCCGGCGACGTGGCGATCAGCCGCGAGCGCACCATCGGCACCGACGGCAACGGCAACAACTACGTGACCCTGGACCAGGTGGTGCTGACCACCGGCAACGGCAACGACGACGTCCAGGCTACTCAGCGCAGCAACGGCCTATTGGACGTGACCGTCAACGGTCAGAAGTACGAAATCAACCTGGGCCAGTATCAATCGCCGCCGCCGGGACAGCCGCCGCAGGAGTTCGCGGTGCGCACCGGCGATGGCGACGACATCGTCAATGCGCCCAGCGTGTCGGTGAACATGGCGGTCAAGGCTGGCGCCGGTAACGACCGCATCACCACCGGGTCGGGCCTGGATGGCGTCGACGGCGGCGCGGGCGACGACGTGATCGCCACCGGCGCCGGTCGCGACGACGTGTTCGGTGGCAGCGGCAACGACCGCATCGACGGCGGCGCGGGCGACGACGTGCTGTACGGCGGCGATGGCCGCGACAGCCTGATCGGCGGCGACGGCAACGATTATCTGGAAGGCGGTCGCGGCGACGACACGCTCGAAGGCCGCGCCGGCAACGACATCCTGTCCGGCGGCATGGACAACGACACCCTGCGCGGCGGCGCCGGCGACGATCGCGTCTACACCGGCGCGGGCCGCGACACGGTCGACAACGCCGCCGGCCGCGACACGGTCTACGGTCAAGCCGCGACCGACACCCTCAGCGCCGCGACCGGCGCGCAGAACACGGTGGTCGAAACCGCGCCCAGGGCCGGCTGGAGCGTCAAGGTCGACGGCACGCCCGAATTCCGCCAGCGCGTGGAAGCCGACCTCGACCTGATGCGCAGCTCGCCGCAGGGCCAGCAGTTGCTCGAAGCGCTGGACAAGGCGGCGACCGAGAAGGGCAACAGCGTCACCCTCACCGAACTGCGCAACGAGCAGAACGGCTACGCCGGTTTTCGCGATCCGGCCAGCGGCCAGGTCGTCGGTTTCGATCCGGCGAAAAACTACGCCACCCCGAGTGGTCCCGGCGCGGGCACCGATGCCGAGGTCGTGTACAACCCGTCGTTCCACAACGCCGAGTTCCCGACCCCGGTGGGCGTGCTGCAGCACGAACTCTCGCATGCCTACAACGCGGTCACCGGCACCTTGCAGCCCGGCATCTACATGGGCACCGGCCTGGATGCGCCGACCCTGGACGCGAGCGGCAACGTCATCGGCGGCATCAACAATCTCGAACGCCAGGCCGTTGGCCTGCCGACCACCGCGACCTCGGGCGTCGCCAATCCCCCCTACGCCACCGAGAACGCGCTGCGCCAGGAATTCGGCCAGCCCGATCGCCTGAGCTACGCGCTGCCGTCGTTCTCGGCCTCGCCGGGTTCGGCCGCGTCGCTGCAGTCCAATCCCAGTGCGTTCGTCGATCAGATGATCGAAGCCTCGCGCTCGGGCGACCGCGAGGCGTTCAGCCGGCTGACCCAGCAGGCCGCCGGGGCCGAACCCGGCGTGCAGTTGCGCCGCGAAGCGAGCGAGACGGTGGACAAGCAGGAACGCGCGGCCGCGCCGCAGATGGCCGAACAGCCGCCGATGCAGGAACCGCACGCGGTCGTTGCACGTGGGCCGGGCCGATGAGCGAGTGCGATGTCGTGAGCCATGCCTCCTCATTCCACGTCGCGAGCGGTGAACCGCACGGCGCGCGCGCGCGGCCAACGCGCGCGCTGCTCGCCGCCGCGACCGCCGTGATCGCGGTGGGATGCGCGCACGCCAAACCACAATCTTCACCGGAGCCGAGCATGAGTTCCCCCGTGTCCACCCAGACTGTTCCGAACCCGCCGGCCCCCATCCAGACCGCCGACCTGGCCCGAACGACGGTGCGCGGCCAGGCCGCGACGGTCGAAGTCGAGATGGGCTTCGACGCCGCCACCGGTAGCGTGGACGTGCGTTATCGGCTGCATAACAACGACAAGACCAAGGCGTTGGCAGTGTTCGATCGCGGCAACCGTCATGAAGTAAGCATCGGCCGCCAGACCCTGGGCGCGATCGCGGCACCGACCTGGAAAGGCATGGGCGAGGAGGTCGAGCTGTTCCATGTGGCCGCGCCGCTGCCCAATCCCACACCGATCTCGCCGCCATCGCCGCTGGCGCTGGAAGTGGCGGCCGGCGGCGAGCTGCGCGGCGGGTTCAAGTTCGCCTTGCTCGGCGGCGCGCCCAAGCGCTTGCGCTGGTGCCTCGGGGTCTTGCCGTGGCAGGCATCGTATTTCGACTCGCCGAGTGCGACCGACGCGGGAAAGATCTGGCGCGCATCGTTCGCCGTGGCGAACGAGCAGGAAACGTTATGCACGCCGTGGTACGACGTGGCCAAGGCGGCGTTCGTATCGTAACGGCGAGCGCCGGCGCCGCGAAGTCTCTGTGGGAGGGGATTCATCCCCGACGCTTTCGGCCCCGATGCCGCGATCTGAAAGAAAAGCGTCGGGGCAATAGCCCCTCCCACAGAGACCTCGTCGCCTGCATCGGCGGCGCAAGACCGGGTTTTGTGGGAGGGGATTCATCCCCCGACGCTTTTGGCTCCGATGCCGCGATCTGAAAGAAACGCGTCGGGGCAATAGCCCCTCCCACAGAGACCTCGTCGCTAAGATTCGGCGGCTACTTCAACAACCCATCAAGCTCCGCCTCATTGAATCCGATCGTCGTCTGCGGACCGGTATCGGCGAGGATCTTCTTCGCGATCAACTCGGTGGTCGGCGCCAGCACGCTGAAGTGATCCGCGCGCGGCACCACGAAGAACTGCGCCTTCGGGTTCTTGCTGCGCTCGCGCAGCAGTTCGACCTGATCGGTGTTGGCATCGTGATCGCCTTCGAACACGAACACCGGGCCGCGGATCGAACCCAGCCAGTAACCCGGCGAGCGCAGGCGGATCTCACGTTCGTCGTCCAGCGAGACCGGCAGCATGTCCTGGCCGTAGCCCGACACATCGGCGACCGGTCCGAACGAGAACACGTCGCGAAAGCGCGGGTTGATTTGCGCCACCAGCAGCACCAGGGTGCCGCCGGTGCTGTGGCCGCCGAGATAGATGCGCTTGGGATCGACGTAATCGAGCTTGGCCAGGTGATCGGCGGCGGCGAGGATGTCCTGCACTTCGCCGTAGAAGCCTTCGCGCACGCCCGGGTTGTCGTTGCCGCCGCGCAGCGAGGGATACATCGTGACGATGCCGGCGGCGCGGAACGCGGCGGCGCTCTGGTCGTTCTCGCGCGGTTGCGGCGACCAGAAATCGCCGATGGTGTTGGAGTCGCCGCCGCTGATCCAGATGATCGCCGGATGCCTGCCCGGCGTGGCCGGTCGCGGCGTCAGGTAGGCGGCGAGTTTGCCGGCCGGCGCGTCGTAGTGGATGAGGTCGAGCACGCCGGATGGCGGCGCCGGTGGCGTTTCGCCGCCGCTGCTGTGGGTGATCAGCTTGGTCGCGACACCGGTGCGGGCTTCGGCCAGGGTCTTGCCGGCCGCATCCGCGCTCGCGGCGGCTTGAGCGGCGTCGCCGGCCGGTCTTGAGCAGGCCGCGCAGGTCAGGGCGAGCGTCAACAGTGCGAGGTGTCTGCAACGGATCATGGTGAGGTCTTCCCTGAGCGGTCTGCGATGACGCTCAGCGTACCCGCTTGGCCCGCGCGCTGCGCGCGCGTCGGGTCTTCGCGCGGGTGCGAGGCCGGCCGTCATGCGCGTGGATACGGGTTTCGCTTCACTTCGACGCAGCCCATTCCGGCGACCTGTGCGCTTCGCCTTGGCCGCTTCGGCGCGTTCGCATGCGGCCCAAGTTCTTCTTCGCCGCGACTCGGCACCCGCGCTCCAAGAAAAAGACGGCGCAGCAAACGAAGATGCGCAAGGCGAAGACTCGAAAAACGAAGACAAAAAAACGGCGGCCGAAGCCGCCGTTTTCATCTTCGCGATCGTGTTTCGAACGTAGCGGCGGCAGCGTCGCCGCCGGCGCGCTTACTCGACCGACACTTCCACCCGCCGCGCTTCCTCGGGCTTGCCACCGCCTTCGGTCACCGCCGGCTTGTCCAGCACGATGCGGTCGGCCGCGATGCCCTGCGACTCGAGCCACGATTGCACCGCCTGCGCGCGCTTCTTCGCCAGTTCGGCGTTGGTCGCGGCGCTGCCGGTTTCGTCGTGGAAGCCGGAGATGCGCGCCTTGGCATTGGCGTCGTCCTTGAGCGCGGCGACCACGCCGGCCAGATCGGCCGATGCGTTGGCCGGCGGCGTCGACGAGCCGACATCGAAGTAGAGCTTGGCGTTGCGCTGCGCCGCGGCCGGCGCGCCGCCGCCGCCTTCGCTGCCGTCGGCCACGCTCGCACCGGCCTGAGTATCCGCGGGCTGATCGGCCATCGAGGCCGCAGCGGTGCCGTCCGCGGCCGGCGCGGTCATGGCCATGCTCGTATCGTTCGCGCCGTGCGCCGCGGCCGCCGCCGATTCGCTGGTCGCCGACACCGGCAACAACGGCACCAGCAACAAGGCGACGATGTTGATGATCTTGATCAACGGATTGATCGCCGGACCGGCCGTGTCCTTGTACGGATCGCCGACCGTGTCGCCGGTGACCGCGGCCTTGTGCGCCTCCGAGCCCTTGCCGCCGTGGTGGCCGTCCTCGATGTACTTCTTGGCGTTGTCCCAGGCGCCGCCGCCGGTGGTCATCGAGATCGCGACGAAGATGCCGGTGACGATGGTGCCGATCAACAGACCGCCCAGCGCCTTCGGCCCGAGCAGCAGGCCGACCACCACCGGTACCGCGACCGGCAGCAGCGAGGGCACGATCATTTCCTTGATCGCCGACTTGGTCAGCATGTCCACGGCTTTGTCGTACTGCGGCTTGCCGGTGCCGTCCATGATCCCGGGGATGTCGCGGAACTGACGGCGCACTTCCTCGACCACCGCGCCGGCGGCGCGGCCGACCGCTTCCATCGCCATCGCGCCGAACAGATACGGAATCAAGCCGCCGATCAACAGGCCGATGATGACCATGTGGTCGGACAGATCGAAGTTGAACACCACGCCCGGATGCGCGGCCTGCAGGTTATGCGTGTAATCGGCGAACAGCACCAGCGCGGCCAGCGCGGCCGAACCGATCGCGTAGCCCTTGGTCACCGCCTTGGTGGTGTTGCCGACCGCGTCGAGCGGATCGGTGATCGCGCGGATTTCCGGCGGCAGTTCGGCCATCTCGGCGATGCCGCCGGCGTTGTCGGTGATCGGGCCGTAGGCGTCCAGCGCCACGATCATGCCGGCCATCGACAGCATCGAGGTCGCGGCGATAGCGATGCCGTACAGGCCGGCGAGGTAATGCGAACCCCAGATCGCGATGCACACCGCGATCACCGGCAGCGCGGTCGATTTCATCGACACGCCCAGGCCGGCGATGATGTTGGTGCCGTGACCGGTGGTCGAGGCCTGCGCAACATGCTTGACGGGTGCGTATTGAGTACCGGTGTAGTACTCGGTGATCCACACGATCGCGCCGGTGAGGATCAGGCCGATCAGCGCGCAGCCGTACACGTTCAACGCACCGAAGCTGGCGTCGCGCATCAGTTGCGTGGTGATCGGGTAGAACGCGATCGCGGCGAGCACCGCCGAGACGATCACGCCCTTGTACAGCGCGCCCATGATCGAGCCGCCTTCCTTCACCTTGACGAAGAACGCGCCGATGATCGAGGCGATGATCGACACGCCGCCGAGTACCAGCGGATACAGCACGCCGTTGGCGCCGACTTCGCTGGCCATCAGGCCGCCGAGCAGCATCGTCGCGATCACCGTGACCGCGTAGGTTTCGAACAGGTCGGCGGCCATGCCGGCGCAGTCGCCGACGTTGTCGCCGACGTTGTCGGCGATCACCGCCGGGTTGCGCGGGTCGTCCTCGGGAATGCCGGCTTCGACCTTGCCGACCAGGTCGGCGCCGACGTCGGCGCCCTTGGTGAAGATGCCGCCGCCCAGGCGGGCGAAGATCGAGATCAGCGAGGAACCGAACGCCAGGCCGACCAGCGCATGCAGCGAAGCTTCGCCGCTGATGCCGAACTTGCCGAGCGCCATCCAGTAACCGGCCACGCCGAGCAGGCCCAGGCCCACCACCAGCATGCCGGTGATCGCGCCGCCGCGGAACGCGACGTCCATCGCCGCGCCGATGCCCTTGCGCGCGGCTTCGGCGGTGCGCACGTTGGCGCGCACCGACACGTTCATGCCGATGTAACCGGCCGCGCCCGACAGCACCGCGCCGATCAGGAAACCGATCGCCGCGGGCCACTTGAGGAAGATGCCGATCAGTACGAACAACACCGCGCCGGCGATAGCGATGGTGGTGTATTGACGATTGAGATAGGCGCGTGCGCCTTCCTGGATCGCGCCGGCGATCTCCTGCATGCGTGCGTTGCCGGCGGGTTGAGCGCTGATCCAGCGCGCGGACACGATGCCATACAGGATCGCGATGACGGCGCAGCCAAGCGCCATGATCAAACCGTACTTCTCCAGCATGAACCCCTCCCCAAGGTAGAAAGTGGACATCACAGGACAACGGATCGAGTTGTAATTCGCGAGTCGCTCGTTGGCCGATGTGCCGCGGAATCGCGTCTGCGCGCTGCGTTGTGTTGCATTGCAGCGACGCCGTGGTGCGAGCACGGCGATGCGGCGACTATGGCATAGGCGCCGGGCCGGCGTCAGCGGGCGCGGCCGGGCTGCGACGCGCGTCCGCGTGCCACGTCCGGGCTTGCGACCCAAGTCACGGATCGTGTGCGGCGGGTTTCAGGGTCGATACGTTTCGGGTGGCGTGGACAATCGGTGCCGCGAGGGCGGCGACGCGGCTGAATACGCGGCGTGCACCGACGACGCAGTCGATCAGCTCCGATAACGGACCTGAGCAGGCGACGCTGTTCAAGCAGGCCCGGGCAAGCCGCAAGGTCTGTTGTGGGAGGGGCTTCAGCCCCGACGCCTTTCTTTCAGGTCGCGGCATCGGAGCCGAAAGCGTCGGGGCTGAAGCCCCTCCCACAAAAGACCTCGTGGTTCTGCGCTTGTTTTGTGGCCGATATGCGGGTCGCCGCGCGGGAAGCGGTTGAAACCGATCCTGAGCCGCCGATGCGAGCGCCGATGCAAGCGGCGAGGTTTGTTGGAGGTCTTTTGTGGGAGAGGCTTCAGCCCCGACGCCTTTCTTTCAGATCGCGGCATCGGAGCCGAGAGCGTCGGGGCTGGAGCCCCTCCCACAAAAGACTTCGTGCTTCCGCGCGGTTCTCATGCCGGTACATGCGACGGCCCTGCCCGGGTGAAGTCATGGTTCAGCCGATGCGTGCGAGTCTGCTCCGGCCTTGTAGTCAGGAGCCGACGATGCGAAGCCTCCCCCTCTTGGCCTGCGCCTTGTTCGCGCTGGCCCCCATGCTCGCCGCGGCGGCCGCCGCCGATCCGGTCCCGGAGATCAAACGCGATGCCGCGATCGCCGCCCAGCCGGTCGGCAGCGTGCATACGCTGCGGCAGATTCCCGAAGCCTGCGCGCGCATCGAAGGCCAGTTCACCGGTCAGGCCGAACCGCCGTACAAATTCGCGGTCGTGCGCACCAGTCCGAACTGCCAGCCGCGCGCGCGCTTCGTCGATGCGGCCAAGGCCAAGCCGTCCGAGGCGGCCGGCTGGAAATTCAACGACCTGATCCGGGTGCCCAGCGCGGCCTGTCCGCAACAGCAGGCGGTGGTGCGGATCTGGCGCAAGCCGGCCGCGGCCGCGGTGCCGCCGAGCCTGGACGCGCAGGGCAAGTCGCGGCTGTACCTGCAGGACGAAAAGGAAAAGGCCGCGGCCAACAAGCTGGCGGCGATCCCGATGTTCGCCGCGGCGATGTCGGTCGAGGGCAAGCCCTGCGGCGGTTGAGCCGCAGGGGGCGATCGATCCGCATCCGTGCCGGACGACGAATCCGCCGGATAACGAAAAAGGGCCGCGATGCGGCCCTTTTTCTTGTCTCGCTCGCGGCGAGCTGCGCGGCGATTACTTGGCCGCGCGGCAATCCTTGAGGATCACCAGGCGCTCGGCGTCTTCGTAGTAGTCGAAGGTGCCGGTGAGGTTGATGCGGTCGTTGGTCCGCAGCGACAGCGCATAGCCCTTCTGGTCGGAAGCCAGCTTGCACATCACCCGGGTCTGGTAGAGCAGGGTGCGGCTCTGGGTCAGGCCGGGGATCAGCGATGGGTTCATGTCGTAGAACACGCGCAGGATGCCGCCTTCGGTGGTCACGCCCTTGTTCACGCCCTTGAGCGTGTAGACGCGGCCCTTGTAACGGGTGTCGACGACGGCGACGTTTTCCTTGGCCTGCTGCTCGACCTCGGTGGCCAGCGCGGTGGCCGCCATCGCGATCGGCTTGGCCGCCGCGGCCGCGGCGCGCGCCGGCGCGGTCTTGCCCGGCTTGAGCTGGGTCAGCATGCCGCACATGGCCTTCTTGATCTCGCCGGCGTTGCCGAACGAGCCCTTGCGGGTCTTGAGCACCATGCTGACTTCGCCGTCGGAGGTCGCGCTGATGCTGATCGGCAGCGGACGATGCACGGCGCTGGCCGGTTCCTCGACCAGCAGCGAACCGCCCTGCAGGTCCTCGTCGAGGATCTGCATGCTGTTGCCGATGGCGATGTTGCGCATCTGGCCGATCGCGCTGGCGGTGCTCAGGCCGGCGATCTTCACCGAGGTGGAGTACTCGCCGCCGGTGATGGGATTGCCCTTCTTGGTGAAGTTGTCGTCGCATTGGTCGGCGAAGGCCGACAGCGACGGAACGAGCAGCAGCAGCGGTAAGAACTTGCCTTTCATCGAGCACTCCCTGAAATGATGAAACTGTGCGTCCGTGCGCCCCTGTGTCGCATGAACGCTTGCGGCGGCAGATTGCCGCAATCTCAGTGGCTATTCAATGTGTAGACGATGACCGCGCGCGCGCAGCGGCGCGATTACCGGACGCAGCGCACAGTGTGACGGGGTGCTCGGCCTGGGCGGTCAGGCGCGGATGTGCCCGCGGCAGGCGCGAGCCGTCATGCGTCGGCCGCCGCGCCGGCTCCGCGGCTTGGCCGAATCGGTCGTGTTCGATCCGCTGCGCTGGGTTGGATTCAGCAGTCGGGGTCTTGATCGTAGCGGCGCTGCATTTCGTCGGGCTCGATTTTTTCGATGCTGTGGCCGATGTTCCAGCGATGGCCGAACGGGTCGATCACCGTGCCCGAGCGTTCGCCGTAGAAATGATCGCGCGGCGCCATCGCCAGCTGCGCGCCGGCGGCGACCGCGCGCGCGACCACGTCGTCGGCGTCGTCGACATGCAGGTGCAGGGTGTGGCTGTGGCCGCGCGCGGGTTCGGGGCGGCGGATGTCGACCTCGGGAAATTCCTCGCACAGCATCAAGGTGGTGCCGCCCAGGTCGAGTTCGACGTGGCCGATGCGGCCGCCGGGCTCGACCAGGCGGAATTTTTCGCTGGCGTCGAAGACCTTGCAGTAGAACGCGACCGCGGCCTGAGCGTCGGCGACGCACAGGTAGGAGAACAGTTCGTGGACGGCCATGGCGGGGCTCCGGGAGAAGGTGATCGCGAGTCTGCGCCGGCGGTGGGGCGCTGGATTGGATGGAATTTACCTGGAGCGGTGCGACGGCGTGGGCGCTTGCGCTGGCCTGTCTGCCCGAGCCGGTCCGAGGTCGTTTGTGGGAGGGGCTTCAACCCCGAAGCTTTTCGATCCGGCACCGCGATCTGAAAGAAAAGCATCGGGGCTGAAGCCCCTCCCACAAAAAACTTCGGGGCATTCTGAAGGGCTTGAAGGTTTGAGATCGGGATCGGGCCTCTGTCTATGCCTCTGCTCAGACATCCATCCCTGCTTTGGTTACACACTTCGCTGTCTGATCTCGCTGCTTGATCGCGCGGATACAACCAGACCCGGTATCGCGCCCTCAGCGCATCTCGCTCAACCCACCGGCAGATGATGCGCACTCGCCGCATCGGCCGCCACATAGTCGCGCGGGCTCACGCCGGTGAACTCGCGGAACTCGCGGATCAAATGCGATTGATCGAAATACCCCGCATCCAGCGCCAGTTGCGCCCAGCCCGGCCGCGGCGTCGCCGACAACGCCGTCAGCAGGCGCTTGAAACGCAGCACCCGCGCATAACGCTTGGGCGCCAGGCCGGCGGCCTCGCGAAAGCGGGCGATGAAGTGTCGGTGGCTGCGGCCGCTGCCGTGCGCGAGTGCGGCGATGCCGTCGGCGCCGATCGGTTCGCGCTGCAATCGCTGCAGGGCGTCGGCGATCTGCGGATCGAGCCCGTGCAGCGGCCGCAGGCGCGCGCGCAGGAAGCGTTCGAACACGGCGCGTCGTCGCCGCGGATCGGCCGTCGCGCTCAGGCGTTCGTACAACGCATCGGCCTGCGCGCCGCACAGGTCGCGCAGATCGGTATGCGCGCCTTCCAGCTCGGCCGCGGACACGCCGAACAACGCCAGCGCGGCGCCCGGCCGTAGCACCGCGCCAACCGAAGCGGCCGGCAACGAAGTGTCCTTGATGCAATACGAAGCCCGCACCCCGCCCACCACCGCAGGCGAATACACCCGCCCGACCCGATCGGCCGCATCCGCATACAACCGCAGCGGCGGCCCATCGAGCCGGATCGCCAGATGCATCGCGCCGCTGGGAAGCGAGTGCTCGCGCGCATGCGCGGGCGCCGCGGCCGGACGCGCGCTGACCCAGACCTGTTCGATCCAGGGGCGCAGTTCCGGCAGCAGCGACACGTCGGCGGACATGGCCCGGGCTCAGCCCTCGAACGGCGGCAGCTTGGGCTTGATCGCGACGTTCTTGAGCGCGACGTACTTCGGCAGGCCGTCGCGCCCGTACGGCGGCGGCGCCTCGCCGCGGATCAGCGGCTCCAGGTAGCGCCGCGCGGCGGCGGTGATGCCGTAGCCGTCCTTGCGCAGGAACCCGGCTGGCATCTTCTTCTCGTGATTGGCCACCTTGTCCAGCGGCGCGGCCTCGATCTTCCAGCGATACGGCGAATCGGAGGTGCGCACGATCACCGGCATCACCGAGTTCATGCCCTTGAGCGCGTACTCGACCGCGGCCTTGCCGACCGCACGGGCCTGTTCGACGTCGGTCTTGGAGGCGACATGCCGGGCCGAGCGCTGCAGATAATCCGGCAGCGCCCAGTGCACCTTGTAGCCCAGCGCGTCCTTGACCCGCCCGGCCAGGTGCGAGGCGACCCCGCCGAGCTGGGTGTGGCCGAACGAATCCTTGCCGCCGCCGGCATCGGCGACGAAGCGGCCGTCGGCGGTCTGGATGCCTTCGCTGGCGACCACCACGCAATAGCCCACGCGTTCGACCGTGGCTTTGACCTTGGCGAAGAAATCGGCTTCGTTGTAGGGGCGCTCGGGGAACAGGATCAGGTGCGGCGCGGCGTCCGCGCCGTCGCCGGCCAGACCGGCCGCGGCCGCGAGCCAGCCGGCGTGGCGGCCCATCGCCTCGTAGACGAACACCTTGGTCGAGGTCTCGGCCATCGCCGCCACGTCCAGCGCGGCCTCGCGCACCGACACCGCGGTGTACTTGGCGGCCGAGCCGAAGCCGGGGCAGCAGTCGGTCACCGCCAGGTCGTTGTCGACCGTCTTGGGCACGCCGATGCAGGTCAGCGGATAGCCGAATTCGGCCGCCAGGCGCGAGACCTTGAGCGCGGTGTCGGCCGAGTCGTTGCCGCCGTTGTAGAGGAACCAGCGCACGTCGTGGGCCTTGAGCACGGCCAGCAGGCGCTCGTAGCGGGCGCGGTCGGCGTCCAGCGACTTCAGCTTGACCCGGCACGAGCCGAACGCGCCGCCGGGGGTATGGCCCAGGGCCGCGATCGCCGCGGCCGACTCCCTGGAGGTGTCGATCAGTTCCTCGCGCAGCGCGCCGAGGATGCCGTTGCGGGCCGCCAGCACCTTGATCCCGCGCGCCCGCGCGGTCTCGATCACCGCCGAGGCGGTGGCGTTGATGACGGCGGTCACACCGCCCGATTGCGCGTACAGCAGGTTTCCAGCGGGTTTTGCGGAGGACTTCGCGGTCGGCATGGGGATTCCAGGATTTGCGCCGGTTTGCGGTAAGCTGACCGCAATATTCCCCGGCGGGTGAATGGCGGCTGTGAGTGTAGCGCCGCCCCGCGGACGGGCCAGCGACGAGGTCGGCGATCGCCGATCTGGGGCGCGGTCCGGCGGGCCGCCCCGGCGCAGTGCGCGCGGGTGCGACGGTTTCATGTTGTCTCAGGAGCGATGTTGATGCGATTGGTACTACTGGGCGCGCCCGGTTCCGGCAAGGGCACGCAAGCCACGCGGCTCAAGGAGCATCTGCAGGTGCCGCATATTTCCACCGGCGATCTGTTGCGCGCCGAAGTGGCCGCCGGCAGCAAGCTGGGCCTGGAAGCCAAGGCGGTGATGGACGCCGGCAATCTGGTCAGCGACGAAATCCTGCTGGGCATGCTCGAGGACCGCTTCTCGCGTCCCGACACCGCCGGCGGTTTCATCCTCGACGGCTACCCGCGCAACCTGGCCCAGGCCGATGCGATGGACGCGCTGCTCAAGAAGATCGGCCAGCCGATGGACTTCGCCGTGCAGCTGGAAGTGCCGATCGAGCTGCTGGTCGAGCGCATCGCCGGCCGCGCCGCCGAGCAGGGCCGCAAGGACGACAGTCCCGAAGCCGTGCGCACCCGTCTGAAGGTCTACGACGACGTCACCGCGCCGGTCATCGAGTATTACCGCCAGCACGGCCGCCTGACCGTGGTCGACGGCGTGGGTTCGCTGGACGAAGTGTTCACCCGCATCATCGAGGCGCTGGAGCCGGCGCCGACGGTGGGTTGAGTCGCCCGATCCATCCTCGGTGCGCGCCTCTTCCCTCATCGCCTGGGCGCTGATTTTGTCCGCATGCAGCGGGCTGGTCGGCGCCCAGCAACGTTCGAGCTACGACAATCCCGGCGAAGTCCGCGGCGCGGCCGCACGGCTGCCCGCGCTTAAACAGCTCGTGGTCCATGAGGTCCTGGATTACTGCGCCGCGCTGGCACCGGCGCGAGCCGACACGATGAAGGCCTCGATCCGGAAATGGCACGAACGTAATCGCGCGCTGGTCAGGGCGGGCGACAAGGTGCGCGCGCAGATCGAGGCCGAGGTCCGCGGATCGGCCGAAGCGAGCGCGGTCGCGGCGATGTTCGCGAGCGAGCCGGCGCTCAACCAGCAGGTGGCCCGGGTTTTGCTGGACAAGATCGCGGCGTTGCCCGACGAGGACAGCAAACGCGCCATGTGCCTGAACATATCCGTCGCGACCGATAACGGCCAATTCGACATCGCCAGCGACGACCCCGACGTGGTTGCCTTGCTGCGCAGCAATCAAGACTGATTCAGCGGCCCGCCGCTGCATTCCATTCTCCGACCCTCAGACCTTCGCCTCAGATGAAACTTCATATCCTCGGCATCGCCGGCACCTTCATGGGCGGCGTCGCCGCGCTCGCTCGCGAACTCGGGCATGAGGTCGAAGGCAGCGACCAGGCGGTGTACCCGCCGATGTCGACCCAGCTCGAACAGCTCGGCATCGCGCTGCAGCAGGGCTACAAGCCCGAACACATTTCCGCCGATTGCGATCAGATCGTGGTCGGCAACGCGCTCTCGCGCGGCAACGCCGCGGTCGAGCAGGTGCTCGACGACGGGCGCAAGTACACCTCCGGCGCGCAGTGGCTGTCCGAACAGGTGCTGCCCGGGCGCGACACGCTCGCGGTCGCCGGCACCCACGGCAAGACCACGACCACTTCGATCCTGACCTGGCTGCTGCAGGCTGCCGGCCGCGAGCCCGGCTTCCTGATCGGCGGGGTGGCCGAGGATTTCGGCGTGTCCGCGCGCATCGGCGGCGGCCGCGAGTTCGTTGTCGAGGCCGACGAATACGACACCGCGTTCTTCGACAAGCGCAGCAAGTTCGTCCACTACCGGCCGTTGGTGGCGATCCTCAATAACCTGGAATACGACCACGCCGATATCTTCCCCGACGTGGCCGCGATCCAGCGCCAGTTCCACCATCTGGTGCGGACCGTGCCGCGCCGCGGCCGCCTGATCGTCAACGGCGAAGACGAGCGCCTGAGCGAAGTATTGGCGATGGGCTGCTGGACACCGGTCGAACGTTTCGGCCTGGAAGGCAAGGCCGGTTACGAATGGACCGCGCGGCTGCTGGCCGACGACGGCAGCGCGTTCGTGGTGATCCATCGCGGCCGCGACATCGGCGAAGTGCGCTGGCCCTTGCTCGGTCGCCACAACGTCATGAACGCCTTGGCGGCGCTCGCCGCGGCCAACGCGGTCGGGGTCGAGGTCGCTTCGGTGTTGCCGGCGCTGGCCGGATTCCGCAGCGTCAAGCGCCGGCTCGAAGTGATCGGCGAGGCCGGCGGGATCACCGTGTACGATGACTTCGCCCATCACCCGACCGCGATTGCGACCACGCTCGCCGGCTTGCGCGCGCGCGTGGGCGACGCGCGGATCGTGGTGGCGATGGAGCCGCGCAGCAATTCGATGCGGCTGGGCGCGCATTCCGATGCGCTCGCGCCGTCGCTCGACGGCGCCGACGTCGTCGTGTTCCTGCATCGGCCGGAACTGGCCTGGGATGCGGGCAAGGTTCTCGCCGGTCTGCGCGGCGAAGGCGTGACCGTGGCCGACGCCGATGGCTTGATCGCCGCGTTGCGCGAACGCGTGCGCGCCGGCGACCACGTCGTGTTCATGTCCAACGGCGGCTTCGATGGGGCGCCGCGGCGATTTTTTGCGGAAATCGGGATTGGGGATTCGTGATTCGGGATTGGTGAAGGCGGGATTTGCTTCGGCTTGGGTGAAGCGTTGAAGCGTGGGTCGATGCGTCGACAGCGATGATGCGATCGCGGCCGCGTTTTACCGGCGCCAGGTGCGCCGATGCGTCGCGCCGTCATGCTTCCGGCGCGAGCCGCCATGCGTTTCGACCGCGTGGATGAACCGCTCGAAACGCCGCCCTGGGGCCGGGTACACTGCGGCCATGTCCTCCGAGCCCGCCGCCGAATCGCTGGGATTGTTCCCGCTGCACACCGTGCTGTTGCCGGGCGGCTCGCTGAGCTTGCGCGTGTTCGAACGCCGTTACCTCGACCTGGTGCGCGAATGCGGCCGGGTCGGTCGCGGCTTCGGGGTCTGCCTGATCATCGATGGCCAGGAGGTCTGTGCGCCGGCCGCGGCGGCGGCGTTCGGCACCGAGGCGGTGATCGAGGATTTCGGCACCGGCGACGACGGCCTGTTGACCCTGCGGGTGCGCGGCGCGCGGCGCTTCCACGCCGACCGCGTGCGGGTGCGCGACAACGGTCTGCAGGTCGCGGACGTGCGCTGGTGCGAGCCCGATCCCGACGAAGTCGTGCGGCCCGAGCATTCGCTGCTGGTGACCTTGCTGGAGCGCTTGTTCGAGCAGGCCGGCGGCGAGCACAGCAAGGCCGCGCATTCGCGTTTCGACGAGGCGTCCTGGGTGGGTTGGCGGCTGGCCGAACTGTTGCCGTTGACGTTGTCGCAGCGGCAGATGCTGCTGCAACTGGACGATCCGCATGCGCGGCTGGATCAGGTGTTGGCGTTGTTGCCTTGAGTCGTTGAAGGCGTGGCGCCGCGGCTACGGCAAAAGCAAAAGCAAATCCGCCCTAGCCCCCCTTTTTCAACGGGGGAAGCTTCGGGTGAGATTGTTGAGCTTGGTTGGTCGCGACGCACCACGCTGCGACTCGCTCTTGTTCGAGCAAATCTCCACCCGAAGCTACAGATCGCCCGCCGCCGCGAATCCCTCAACACGGGTTCCCCCCTTTGAAAAAGGGGGCAGGGGGGATTTGCTTTTACTTTTGCTTTGACCCCGAACCCCAAAACCACTCAAGGCCCCGGCACAGCCCCCGGCACCCGATACTGCGATTGCATCCGCAGCACCTCCACCCCGTTCTTCGGATGCGCCTGCTGGATCATGGTGAAACCGGTCAGCGCCCTGCGCACCTGCGCATGCGCGTTGCCATCGTCGGGCTGCGGCAACCACAGCGCGGCCGAATCGAACGGCTTGTTGAGCTTCAAGGTCTGGGTGGTGCCGATCCACAGCGGCGTGCCGTCGGACAGCACCGCCGGCGCCGGCCACAGGCGCAGCGCGTATTGAATATCCGGGGTCGGCCCGTCGCGCAGCATCAGCAAGGTTTCGGCCTGCGCGTCGAGGGTCGCCGGCAGCACCACTTGATCGCGCGCCGGGGTGTCGTCATCGAGCAAGGCAATCGTCGCCAGCCAGTCGGCCTGCGGTTGTACTCGCCAGCCGTTGGCTTCCAAGGTCGCGCGCAGCGGCGGCAAGGGCCCGGCGATCTGCAGATCCAGCGGCCAGCGTCGGCGCGCGTCGCTTTCGTTGCGTTGCGCGGGCAAGGTGGTCCAATCGTGTTTCCACCACGCATCGGCGTTCAACACCGTGGTCGGCGTGGCCGAGGCGAACTTGGCCAGCAGCGCATCGGCCGAGCGCGGCGCATGCCACAGCGCGGCGGCGACGAACACGCTGTAGAACAACCATGCCAGCGGCCGCATCCAGAACGAACGCGCGACGTGGCGGCGATAGGCGATGCCGAGCACCAGCAGCCAGACGATGCCGAACAAGGTGCCGCCGACCAGATCGCTGGGCCAGTGCGCGCCCAGGTACAGCCGCGAAAATCCGACGAGGGTGGTGACCACGCCGGCCAGCAGGTAAGGCCATACCCGCTGCCGACCGGGCAACTCGCGCGCGATCAACACCGCGAAGAAGCCGAACACGATCGTGGTCATGGTGACCGCGACCGACGGGAAGCCGAAGCCGGCCGGCGCGGTCGGCGGACGCGGCATGTCGATCGCCGCTTCCAGCAACGAGGTGAGCGCCAGCCCGAACACGATCGCGCCGACCCAATGCGCCGCGGCCATCCAGCGCCGACGCCAGGCCAGATAGGCCAGCACCGCCAGCGAGGCCGGGGCCAGCACTTGCGCGTCGCCGAGGCAGGCCAATGCGGCCATCAGCCGGTCGGCGAGCGGATTGCGCAGGGTCCACATGAACTCGTGGACGGTGTGATCGATCTGCAGCGGCCCGCCGCTGGCGAGCAGGGTCGCCAGCAGGGTGAACCAGATCCAGCTGATCGCGAGCAGGCACACCGCCAGCATCACCAGCGAGGCCGATTCGGGGCGGTTCGGATCGATCAGCGCGCCGGCATAGCGGCCCAGGTGCGGATGCGCGCGGGTCCACAGCAGCGCGCGCGCGAGCAGGTTGTTGGCGTGCGAGGCGAACCAGCGCCAGGTGTAGAGCACCGTCGCCCAGACCAGCGCCACCGCGATCAGCAGCGCGCCGAGCACGATCGCGAGCCGGTCGGCGACCGCCGCCACCGCGTCGTAGGACGCGCCGAGCACCCAGCCCGGCGCGAGGAACAGCGCCGACCAACCGACGCAGGCGACGAGGCTGGGCAAGGCGTAGCGACGCATCGGCATGCGCAGCATGCCGGCGATGGCCGGCACGAACGGCCGGATTGCGCCGACGAAGCGGGCGATCAGGATGCTCTTGCTGCCGTGGCGGTGGAACAGGGTTTCGCCGCGGTCGAGCCACTGCGGATAACGCGAGAACGGCCAGCGTTGGCGCAACTGCGGGCCCCACCGGTAGCCGATCCAATAGCTCAGGCCGTCGCCGGCGAACGCGCCGAGGGTCGAGCAGGCCAGCGCATACGGGCCGTTGATAT
Organism: Lysobacter capsici; assembly: GCF_018732085.1. Taxonomy (NCBI): domain Bacteria; kingdom Pseudomonadati; phylum Pseudomonadota; class Gammaproteobacteria; order Lysobacterales; family Lysobacteraceae; genus Lysobacter; species Lysobacter capsici. The sequence goes on from NZ_CP076103.1 coordinate 1,086,734, forward strand.
GGCCCAGGCCGACCAGGGTGCCGACCGCGAACAGCAGCGGCAGCGCCGGCACCACGATACCGAGAATGATGAGCGCGTCGCAGAAGGCGATCAGGAAGATCACCACGCCCGCGGCGATCGGATGGGCCGCGATCCATGCGGTCGCGCTTTCAAGCCAGGCTGAGTCCATCGGACGATTATAGGCAGCGCTCTCTGTGGCGCGGGTGACTGGATGGGGCCGGGAATCGGGAATAGGGAGTCGGGAATAGTGGAAGCCGGATGCACCGGTTGGCTTGCGTCAACGAGCCCAGGGCCTTTTGCTGTTCCCGATTCCCGATTCCCGATTCCCGATTCCCGATTCCCGATTCCCGATTCCCGATTCCCGATTCCCCGCGAAGTACACTTCCCCCAATGCCCCCCGAAGTTACCGAAGTGGCCGCGCTCAAGGCCGACAGTTTTGGCCGGATCGCGTTGATGCGCGACGGCGACGGCCTGTTCGTGCGTCGCGATCTGGCCCATGTGCCGTGGTGGTTGCGCTTGCCGGCGTGGTGGCTGGCGCGGCGCGAGGCGCGCGCGCTGCAACGTGTCGACGGCCTGGAGGCGACGCCGCAGCTGTTGCGCTGGGACGGTCGCCGGCTCGATCGCAGCTATCTCGACGGCGCGGCCATGTACCAGCGCCCGCCGCGTGGCGATCTGGCCTATTTCCGGCAAGCGCGGCGCCTGCTCCAGCGCCTGCACCAGCGCGGCCTGGCGCATAACGATCTGGCCAAGGAGGCCAACTGGCTGGTGCTGATCGACGGCACCCCGGCGATCATCGACTTCCAACTCGCCACCCGCGGCGATCCGCGCTCGCGCTGGATGCGCCTGCTCGCGCGCGAGGACCTGCGCCACCTGCTCAAGCACAAACGCACCTATTGCCCGCAGGCGCTGACCCCGGTCGAACGGCGCGTGCTCAAGCGTCATTCCTGGCTGCGCGAAGCCTGGTTCGCGACCGGCAAACCGGTCTACCGCTTCGTAACCCGGCGCATCCTGCACTGGGAGGACAACGAGGGGCAGGGGCCGAAGCCCTGACGGCCGGGAATTGGGAATTAGGAATCGGGAATCGTTGAAGGGGCGCTGCGATCTGGGGCGCGACGATTGGGATTAGGATTGGGTTTGTGCTTTTGCTTTTGCTTTTGCCGTACCGATTCCCTATTCCCGATTCCCCATTCACGGCCATATCCATGACCAGCCTCTCAGGCAAGACCCTCTTCATCACCGGCGCGTCGCGCGGCATCGGCCGCGAGATCGCGCTGCGCGCCGCGCGCGACGGCGCCAACATCGCCATCGCGGCCAAGTCCTCGGTCGCCAATCCCAAGCTGCCGGGCACCATCCACAGCGTCGCGGCCGAAGTCGAAGCCGCCGGCGGCCGCGCGCTGGCGCTCAAGTGCGACATCCGCGAGGAAGACGAAGTCAACGCCGCGGTCGCCGCGACCGTCGATGCGTTCGGCGGGCTCGATATCCTGGTCAACAACGCCAGCGCGATCTGGCTGCGCGGCGCGCTCGACACGCCGATGAAGCGTTTCGACCTGATGCAGCAGGTCAACGCGCGCGGCAGTTTCCTGTGCGCGCAGGCCTGCCTGCCGTATCTGCAGCAGGCCGCCAACCCGCACATCCTGACCCTGGCGCCGCCGCCGAGCCTGGACGTGAAGTGGTGGGCGCCGCATACCGGTTACACCTTGGCGAAGATGGGCATGAGCTTCGTGACCCTGGGCTTGGCCGGCGAGTTCGGTCCGCGCGGGATCGCGGTCAACGCGTTGTGGCCGAAGACGATCATCGCCACCGATGCCTTGAACCTGATTCCGGGGGTTGCGCTGGATCGCTGCCGCAAGCCGGAGATCGTGGCCGATGCGGTGCATGCGGTGCTAGTGCGTCCGGCGCAGGATTTCTATGGGCGCTTCCTGATCGATGAGGAGGTGTTGACTGAGGCGGGCGTGACCGATTTCAGCAAATATGCGGTCGATCCGAGCAAGTCGTTGTTGCCGGATTTGTTCTTGGGTTGAGTCGGTCGTGATCGACGCGTAGAGCGCGGGCGCCATCTCACTTACGCAGCGCGTCAGCATGAGCGTGCCGTAGTGACCGCAGCCCCTGTAGGAGCTGCGCGAGCCGCGACCGCGGGAACGCAACTACGACGAACGCTGCGCCGTTGCCGTGATGGCGCGGTTGCGGCTTGCGCCGCTCCTACAGGTAGCCCACGCGGCTTTCGCCTGAAGTCAGATTTCATTCCCGGCGCTGCGAGGCATGTTACTCGCGAGGCGAACAGGACACCCGAAGGGCGGCGCACATGGATGTGCGCCGTGCGCCACCGAGACAGGATGTCTCGTGTGGCGCATGCCCGCGTCTGCACCGCACGCGCGGGCTCTTGATTCAAAGAAAAGCGTTTTTCTTTGGTTACCTTTCTTTTGTCGCTTTTGACAAAAGAAAGTAACTCGGCCGCTTGCGGACGAAAGCTGTTGATCCTGCCTTTGGCTTGAAGGCTTCAAAGCTTGAAGCTTGAAGCTTGAAGCAACATCAAGAGCTTCCGCCACTAAAGCGGCGGGTAACTTTCTTTTGTCCAGAGCCACAAAAGTCCGCCTGGATTCCCTTCGGTCAAAAGTCACCAAAGAAAAAGGCGTTCCTGTTTCGAATCAGGAGCCCGCGAGTGCGGTGCATACGCGGGGGTAGGCCACACAGGACATCCATGTCCTGGGTGGCCTACGGCACGCATCCATGCGTGCCGCCCTCCGGGCCTGCTATTGCATCGCGAGTTACAAGCTGCGCCGGGCCAAAACCAAAGCTAAGCTTCAAGCAACGGCAACGGCAACGGCAACGGCAACGGCAACGGCAATACGAGTCGATCCGGCAAGTCTCGACGCAATCCCGCCCACTTTTGTGGGAGGGAGCTTCAGCCCCGACCGCGACAATCGAACAACCACGCCAGCCCAACCAGCCCGCTCACTTACCCGGCCGCTTCAACGCATCCGCCAACGAATACAACAGATCCACATAGAACCGCTCCCCTTCCTCCAACCCCGCCACCTTCGACTCCTTGAGCGGTTCCACCACCATGTACTCGTTAGGCGCATGCGCCCCGCTGCCATGCCCCAACCCACCGGCGATCATCGGCAACCCCAAGGTCTGGGTGAACACGTAATACGGCGCACTGCCGCCGATGCGCGGCGCGACCGGCGGGGTCTGTCCGTATTTGCGATACACGCCCAAGGCCGCGCGCGTCAGCGGCGCGTCCACCGAGCTCTGCGCCGGTGGATAGCCCGACAATTTGCGTATTTCGATGTCGTCGAACCCCTTCGCATCGAGTTGCTTGCGGATCAGCGCCAGCGCCTGATCCGGCGTCTGGTCCGGCACCAGGCGCGAGTCGACCTTGGCCACCGCGCGATGCGGCAGGATGGTCTTGACCCCTTCGCCGGTGTAACCCGCCACCAGTCCATCGATATTGAGCGTGGTGTCGAACAACTCCGCCGCGGCCGCGTCGCGGAAACTGCGGCCGTTCTTCCAGCGCGCCGCGCCCAGCGATTCGAGCTGCTTGGCCTGCTCGCGCTCGCGGCCGCGCACGATGCCGTTGAACAAGCGCTGTTCTTCCGCGTTCGGCGCGCGGATCGCATCGCGATAACCGGGGACCGCGATCTCGCCGTCGGGCGTGGTCAAGGTCGCCAGCGCCTGCACCAGGCGCCAACTGGGCGAATCGAGCTTGGCGGCGAGCGAGCCATGCACTTCGGCGCGCTGCGGTCCGCCTGTCTTGGCGTTGCCCTTGGCTTCCAGTTCCATATAAAGAATGCCCTTGACCCCGAGGAACATCGACGCCTGTCCGTCGCGATCCTGGGTGTTCATCGGGAAGAACACGCCGTCGGCCTTGCGCAGCTGCGCCTCGTACTTGGCGACCACTTCCGGATAATGCGGCGAACCGAGCTCTTCCTCGCCCTCGGCCAGCACGATCAGGTTCACCGGCGGTTTGCCGCGCACCTTGATGATCGCGTCGAGCGCATTGAGGAAGGCGCGCTGCGGACCTTTCTGGTTGGTCGCGCCGCGCGCCATCAGCACTTTGCCGAGCGCGGGATCGTCGACCAGGGTGCCGGCGAAGGCGTCGACCTTCCAGCCGGTCGGCTCGATCGGCTGCACGTCGTACATCATGTAGACCACCAGCGTGTGTTCGGCGCCGGCGTCGTAGTAACCGTAAACGCCCGGATGCCCCGAGGTCGGCACCAGCGCGGTGTCGCGAAAGCCCAGGGTCTGCAGATCCTTGCGCAGCAACTCGGCCATCTGCGCGATGCCTTGGTTCTGCGCGCTGATCGACGGCTGCCGCACCCAGCGCTGCAACTGGGCGAGGTCGGCGTCGCGATGCTGGTGCAGGTGCGCGTAGACGTCGGCGTAGTCGCCGGCGAAGGCCGGCACGCTGGCGGCGTCGAAGGCGGCGGTTTCGGTGATTTCGATCCTGGGCGGCGTGACCGCCGCCGATACGATCGGCAGCAAGGCCAGTGTCAGTGCGGCGGACAACAGCGAAGCGGTGCGGCGACTGCGTGAACTCATGGCGTTTCCCTCGTCGTAGGCAAACTTGAAGCGGGCGGGGCGCGAAGCGCCGATGCGGCGGGTCGGGCAGATCGTGCAAATACGCCGCAACCCGCGGCCCCGACCATCGGCGTGGGCCGATCATGACCGCAACGGCGGCGGCGCGGTGGGTCGTAGCGCCCGCATCGCGCAGCGCCCACCGCGGACACTGCAACCGCCGCAGCGATCGGCGACAATGGCCGTTCCGCTCCCCACCTCGTTGCCGCCCCCATGGACACCGCCTCGCTGTACGCGCTTTCCGAGCGCTATTACCTGCCCGTCTATCGCCCGCGCCGGATCGTGCTCGACCACGGCAAAGGCTCGCGGATCTGGGATCTGGACGGACGCGAGTACGTGGACTTCGGCGCCGGCATCGCGGTCAACGCGCTCGGCCACGCGCATCCGGCGCTGATCGCGGCGCTGACCGAACAGGCCGGCAAGCTGTGGCATACCAGCAACGTGTTCATCAGCGAACCGCCGCTGCGTCTGGCCGAGCAACTGGTGTCGGCCTCGGGTTTCGCCGAGCGCGTATTCCTGTGCAATTCCGGCGCCGAAGCCAACGAGGCGGCGATCAAGCTGGCGCGCAAATGGGCCACCGTGCAGGGGCGCGAGCCCGAGCGCCGGGTGATTTTGAGTTTCCGCGGCAGTTTCCACGGCCGCACCCTGGCCGCGGTCACCGCCACCGCGCAGCCCAAGTACCACGAAGGTTTCGAACCGCTGCCGCCGGGTTTTCGCTACAGCGACTTCAACGATCTGGCCGCGGCCGAAGCGGCGATGGCCGACGGCGCGGTCTGCGCGGTGCTGGTCGAACCGGTGCAGGGCGAGGGCGGGGTGACGCCGGCCACCGATGCGTTCCTGCGCGGCCTGCGCGAGTTGTGCGATCGCCACGGCGCGCTGTTGATCCTCGATGAAATCCAGTGCGGCATGGGCCGCACCGGCGAGTTGTTCGCCTGCCATGCCTATGGCGTGACACCCGATGCGGTGACCCTGGCCAAGGCGCTGGGCAGCGGATTTCCGATCGGCGCGATGCTGGTCGGTCCCAAGGCCGCGCAGTCGATGCAGTTCGGCGCGCACGGCACCACCTTCGGCGGCAATCCGCTGGCGGCGGCGGTGGCCGGCGCGGCCTTGCGCGAACTGCGCTCGCCCGAGCTGATGGCCAACGTCGAGCGCCAGGCGCAGGCGATCCGCGCCGGACTGGCCGCGCTGGACGCCGAGTTGAATCTGTTCGTGGAAGTGCGCGGCCGCGGCCTGATGATCGGCGCGCAGTTGCGCGAAGAACACGCGGGCAAGGCCGGCGAAATCCTCGATCGCTGCGTCGAACACGGCCTGCTGACCCTGCAGGCCGGTCCGGACGTGCTGCGTTTCGTGCCCGCGCTCAACATCGGCGACGCCGACGTGGCCGAGGGGCTGGCGCGTCTGCGCGCGGCGCTGCTGCAGTTTCTCGGCCGCTGAGCGCGGCGTGCGGCGGCATCGGCGATGAGCGAATACGAGTGCGTGTTCTGCGACATCATCGCCGGCCGGGCGCCGGCGAGTTTCGTGTATCGCGACGATCGCGTCGTCGCGTTCATGGATTTGCGTCAGGCCGTACCCGGCCACGTGCTGATCGTGCCGCTGCGGCATATTCCCGATCTGTACGCCATCGATGAGGCGACGGCGGGACAGTTGATGGCGATCGCGGTGCGTATCGCCAAGGCCCTGGCCGCCGATCAGCGACCGGCCGGGCTGAACCTGTGGCAGTCCAATGGCGAAGCGGGCGGCCAGGAAGTCCCGCACGTGCATCTGCATGTGCAGCCGCGTCGCGTGGACGACGGCATTGTTCGCCTGTATCGCCACGGCTTGCCGGTGCCCGCCGATCGCCCGAGCCTGGATGCGCTCGCCGAACGCATCGCCGCCCGGCTTTGACCCGCGGGGCTGAGGCAGTCCGCGCCTGAGACAAACGCTTTCCGCGGCCGCCGACAGGCCGGAAGCATCCGTACGAGCGCGGCTCTGCGCCGCTTTTCGCAACGCTTCGCGTCGTTTTGCGATGCCCCGATCGCGGCTAAGGGGCTTTACGCGGGCTTTTGGATCAAACGATAATAATTCTCGTTTGCTTCAACTTCGGAGTCCCCCCGCATGTCCTGCAGCCGCCACCTTCCGGCGCCCTTGGCCCTGGCCATCGCTTTGTTCCTGAGCGCGCCCGCGTGGGCGGCCGATCCCGCCGCCGCCGAGGCCGACGCCTCCGACAAGCAGGCCACCACCCTCGATCACATCGTCGTCCAGGGCCAATCGAGCGGTTACAAGGCCGCCAATGCCACCAGCGCGACCAAGACCGACACCCCGATTTCGCAAACCCCGCAGGCGATCACCGTGGTCACCGGCGAACAGATGCGCGACCAGGGCGCGCAGAACGTCCAGGACGCCCTCAATTACGCCGCCGGCGTGCGCTCGGAGGCCTATGGTCTGGACTCGCGCGGCGACTGGACCCTGATCCGCGGCAGCGATCCCACCGAATACCTCGACGGCCTGCGCAGCGCGTTCAACTACTACACCAGCACCACCCGCACCGATCCGTACATGCTCGAGCGCATCGAAGTGCTGCGCGGCCCGGCGTCGATGCTGTTCGGACAAGGCAGCACCGCCGGCGTCATCAACCTGGTCAGCAAGCGCCCGCAGACCCAGGCCCGGCGCGAGATCGGCGTCCAGCTCGGCAGCTTCGACCGCCGCCAGATCAACGCCGACATCACCGGCCCGCTGACCGCCGATGGCACCTGGCTGTACCGGCTCGTCGGCCTGGTGCGCGACAGCGATACCCAGGTCGATCACGTCAACGACGATCGCCGGCTGTTCGCGCCGTCGCTGACCTGGCGCCCGAGCGAAGACACCTCGCTGACCTTCCAGTTCCGCTGGCAGCAGGACCGCACCGGCTCGACCTCGCAGTTCTTCCAGTGGAGCGGCCTGATCGCGCCGAACCCGAACGGCCGCATCCCCGCCAGCCGTTTCATCGGCAACCTCGGCGACCACTACGACACCGACCACACCAGCGCGGGCTGGCAGTTCGAGCACCGCTTCAACGAGAACTGGTCGTTCCAGCAGTCGTTCCGTGCCTCGCGCAACGAGGTCGACTACGTCACCGTCTACGCCGATCCCTTCAGCAATCCGCTCAATCCTTTCATCGATCCGCAGCAGCGCGTGATCAACCGCGAAGGCTGGTTCGCCAACAACAAGGCGCGGATGCAGAACATCGACCAGCACGTCGAAGGCCTCTTCAAGACCGGCGCGGTCGAGCATCAGATGCTGCTCGGCCTGGATGCAATCCGCTTCAAGCAAGACGAAGCGCAGAGCTTCGACGGCGCGCCCGAGCGCGGCGGCACCTTGCCGCCGATCGACGTGTTCAATCCGGTCCCGCCGCCGTACACGCCGCCGCCGCTCGGCGCGGACGTCAAGACCAGCCAGCGCCAAGTCGGCCTGTACCTGCAGGACCAGATGCGCATCGGCGAGCATTGGATCGTCGTCGCCGGATTGCGCCACGATCGCGCCAAGAGCGGCCTGGTCGGCGCGGCGGACGAAAAGTCCAGCGCCACCACCAGGCGCCTGGGCGTGATGTTCCACGACTGGGCCGGCTGGTCGCCGTACGTGAGCTACAGCGAATCCTTCACCCCGGTGGGCGGCACCAATGCCATCACCGGTGCGCGCTACCAGCCGCAGAAGGGCGAGCAGGTCGAGGCCGGCGTCAAGTTCGAACCGGCCGGGCGCGATCTGAGTTTCACCGCCGCGACCTACGAACTGCGCGAAGAAAACCGCCTGGTGCCCGATCCGTCCAATCCCAACGTCAACACCCAGGCCGGCAAGACCAAGACCCGCGGCCTGGAGCTGGAACTGTCGGGAAAAATCACCTCCAGCTTCGACATCACCGCGCACTACAACTATCTCGACAACGACAAGCAGCTGACGCCGGCGCCGCGCCATCAGGCCGCGGTATGGGGCAAGCAGCGCTTCAGCATCGGCGGACGCGACGGTTTCGCCGCCGGCCTGGGCGTGCGCTATTTCAGCGATTTTGTCGAACCGCCCAGCCCGACCACGCCGTCGGTCGTGCTCGGCGATGCGATGCTGTCCTACGACACCGGCGCCTGGCGCTGGGCGTTCAACGTCACCAACCTCACCGACAAGCGCTATTTCAGCTACTGCGGCGGCCGCGGCGATTGCTGGTTCGGTGCGCGGCGCACCATCGGTTTGAGCGCGAGCTTCACCTTCTAACTAAATCTGTATGCAAAAAAACGGGCCGGCGAATTCGCCGGCCCGTTGCGTTTGCGCGATCGCGACGACGCGATCGGATGGTTTACAGCGTGGCGAACGTCGCCCGCGCTGCCTCGATGGTCTGGGCGATTTCCGCTTCGCCATGCGCGCTCGACATGAACCCGGCCTCGAACGCCGACGGCGCCAGATACACGCCGCGATCGAGCATGCCGTGGAAGAAGCGATTGAAGCGCTGGGTATCGGAGCCCATCGCATCGGCGAAGCTTTCCACCGGCCCTTCGCGGAAATACAGCCCGAACATGCCCGGCGCGCGCGTGGTGTGGAAGGCGATGCCGGCTTCGCGCGCGGCCGCTTCCAGGCCATCGCACAAGGCATGCGTGCTGCGTTCCAGCGCGTCGTGGAAACCCGGTTGTTGGATCAGCTCCAGCGTCGCCAATCCTGCGGCCATCGCCACCGGATTGCCGCTGAGCGTGCCGGCCTGATAGATCGGCCCGCTCGGCGCGACTTGGCTCATCAGATCGCGCCGGCCGCCGTAAGCGCCGACCGGCATGCCGCCGCCGATGATCTTGCCGAAGGTGCTCAGATCCGGGGTGATGCCGTAACGCTGCTGCGCGCCGCCGAGCGCGACCCGGAAACCGGTCATCACTTCGTCGAAGATCAGCAGCACGCCGTGCTGGGTGCATAGCGCGCGCAGATGCTGCAGATAACCGTCTTTGGGCAGGATGCAGTTGGCGTTGCCGACGATCGGTTCGATGATCAGGCCGGCGATCTCGCTGCCGGCTTCGTCGAACAACTGCGTCGCCGCATCGAAATCGTTGTAGGGCAGGGTCAGGGTCAGGTCCGCCAGCGCCGCCGGCACGCCCGGCGAATTCGGCAGGCCGAGGGTCAACGCGCCGCTGCCGGCCTTGACCAGGAAACTGTCGCCGTGGCCGTGGTAGCAGCCTTCGAACTTGACGATGCGGCTGCGCCCGGTCGCACCGCGCGCCACCCGGATCGCCGACAAGGTCGCTTCGGTGCCCGAATTGACCATGCGCACCATCTCGCAGCTCGGCACGATCCGGGTGATCGCTTCGGCCATCGTCACTTCCAGCGCATTGGGCACGCCGAAGCTCAGGCCGTTGCGCATGGTCGTCTCGACCGCGGCCAGCACCTGCGGATGCGCATGGCCGGCGATCATCGGGCCCCACGACCCGACGTAGTCGATATAGCGATGACCGTCGACGTCGTACAGATAGGCGCCTTGCGCGCGCTGCGCGAAAAACGGCTCGCCGCCGACCGACTTGAACGCGCGCACCGGCGAATTGACGCCGCCGGGCAGCAGTTCGCTGGCGCGGGTGAAGAGTTCGTGGGAGCGGGGGTTATTCATTGGGGAGTTCTTCGGATCGGGCTTCATCGAAGCAGGAAAGGTAGGCACGCACCGCGGCGGCCGGATCGGGCGCGTCGAACACGCCGCTGATCACGGCCAGCAGATCGGCGCCGGCGTCGACCAGCGAGCGCGCATTGTCCGGGGTGATGCCTCCGATCGCCACCCGCGGCAGGCGCAGGATCGCCGATTGCTTCAGCAGTTCCGACGTGGCGCGGCGCGCATTGGGTTTGGTCGGCGAGGCGAAGAACGCGCCGAAGGCGACGTAACTGGCGCCGGTGGCGGCCGCCGCGCGGGCCAGATCGAAGCGGTCGTAGCACGATGCGCCGATCAGCGCGCGATCGCCCATCGCCGCGCGAGCCGCGGCCAATTCGCCGTCGTCTTCGCCCAGATGCGCACCGTCGGCGCCGATCTGCGCGGCCAGACGCCAGTCGTCGTTGACGATCAGCGGCACGCCGTGGCGGCGACAGATCGGCAACAAGGCCAGCGCTTGCTCGCGGCGCAGATACGCATCGGCCGCCTTGTTGCGGTATTGCAGCCATTGTGCGCCGGCGACCAGCACCGTTCCGACTCGCGCCGCCAGCCGCTGGGTATCGGCGTCGTCGGGCGTTATCGCGTACAGGCCGCGCTGCGGCCATGGTGAATTCATGCGTCTGCTTCCGTCGGAGAGGGCGGGATGGGACAATGCCGTCCCGCAAAACCATTATCCGCCCATGTCCGAGATTGCCGCGACCACCGCTTACCGCACCTGGATGTGCGTCGTGTGCGGCTTTATTTACGACGAAGCCCTGGGGCTGCCGGAAGAGGGCCTGGCCCCGGGCACCCGCTGGGCGGACGTTCCGGACACCTGGACCTGCCCGGACTGCGGCGTGACCAAGGACGACTTCGAGATGATGGAAGTCTGAAGCGGCTCAAGCTCGCCGTGGACCGCGTGTCCACGGCGGGCCTACCTGGAACCACGGACCGGCGTTGCCCGTCCGCTCACTCGATCCCGGGCCCGAACTTCAGTTCCGCCCCCTCCTTGAGCTTCAACCTGGCCGCCTGGCCGGCATTGAGCTCCAGCACGTACTTCGCCGGCGCATCGCTGGGATAGGGCGGACAGCCGTTGCCGCCCGAGCACGGCGGGACGTCGCGCTGCTGGGTAACCAGCCGGCGCTTGCCGTCGAAATAGAGGATGTCCAGCGGGATATGGGTGTTCTTCATCCAGTAGGCCTGCGGCTCCTCGCGCTCATGCACGAACACCATGCCGCGGTCGGCCGCCATTTCGTCGCGGAACATCAGCCCGCGCGCCCGCGATTCATCGTCCTTGGCCACTTCCACCGTATAGCGCTGGCCGCCGATCTCGACCCAGGCGTCGTTGCCCGAGCCGCAGCCCGACAAGGCCAGGCCACAACACACCACCAGCACGTGCAGCTTCGACATGGAGCGGTTCCTTGAGAGAGCCGGACAAGACGCTGCGAACATCCGATAGCGCCCCAGAATCGTCAAGGCCGTGGCGCGCGAAATTATTTTCGATCACCCCTTCCCAACCCCCATTCAGATCTGCATAATGCGCGGCCCCGCTGACCGGATGATTGGTTGTCGGGGACGCGCAAAAGCAGCGGTTTCGACAGGAGTTGACGGTCTGAAACATTGCTGTAAGATGCGCGGCCCGCTGACCGGTTTATGGGTTGCGGGGCGCGCGGAAAGCGGCGGTTTCGACAAGTGTTGACGAGTCGAAAACATGCTGTAAGATGCGCGGCCCGGTGAGGTGGAATGCTTCGGAAACGAAGGGTTTCGGCGAGTTGGGAAGCGGCAAGAAGTTCGCGAACAGGTGTTGACGTTCACGAAAACTGCTGTATAGTGTGCGGCTCCCTCGGGCACTTCGGTGACGAGACGGAACAAGGCGCTGAGGCCGGTTCCTAAAGATCTTTGACAGTGTGCGCAGGTGACTTGTGCGGGCGTCTGGCGGGTGGATAGTTGTCCATCTTGCAGACGTTCGTAACAGAGTCCAACGATTTAGAAGAAAGCATGCAAATGCGAGTAAGTTGAGTAATTGGCCTGGAACGAAGTCTGCACTCAAAGCATTGATGAAGGCCGCAAGGCTGGAATCGAAACATTTAAGTGAAGAGTTTGATCCTGGCTCAGAGTGAACGCTGGCGGCAGGCCTAACACATGCAAGTCGAACGGCAGCACAGAGGAGCTTGCTCCTTGGGTGGCGAGTGGCGGACGGGTGAGGAATACGTCGGAATCTGCCTATTTGTGGGGGATAACGTAGGGAAACTTACGCTAATACCGCATACGACCTACGGGTGAAAGCGGAGGACCTTCGGGCTTCGCGCAGATAGATGAGCCGACGTCGGATTAGCTAGTTGGCGGGGTAAAGGCCCACCAAGGCGACGATCCGTAGCTGGTCTGAGAGGATGATCAGCCACACTGGAACTGAGACACGGTCCAGACTCCTACGGGAGGCAGCAGTGGGGAATATTGGACAATGGGCGCAAGCCTGATCCAGCCATGCCGCGTGTGTGAAGAAGGCCTTCGGGTTGTAAAGCACTTTTGTCCGGAAAGAAAAGCATTGGGTTAATACCCCGATGTCATGACGGTACCGGAAGAATAAGCACCGGCTAACTTCGTGCCAGCAGCCGCGGTAATACGAAGGGTGCAAGCGTTACTCGGAATTACTGGGCGTAAAGCGTGCGTAGGTGGTTTGTTAAGTCTGATGTGAAAGCCCTGGGCTCAACCTGGGAATGGCATTGGAAACTGGCTGACTAGAGTGCGGTAGAGGGTAGTGGAATTCCCGGTGTAGCAGTGAAATGCGTAGATATCGGGAGGAACATCTGTGGCGAAGGCGACTACCTGGACCAGCACTGACACTGAGGCACGAAAGCGTGGGGAGCAAACAGGATTAGATACCCTGGTAGTCCACGCCCTAAACGATGCGAACTGGATGTTGGGAGCAACTTGGCTCTCAGTATCGAAGCTAACGCGTTAAGTTCGCCGCCTGGGAAGTACGGTCGCAAGACTGAAACTCAAAGGAATTGACGGGGGCCCGCACAAGCGGTGGAGTATGTGGTTTAATTCGATGCAACGCGAAGAACCTTACCTGGCCTTGACATCCACGGAACTTTCCAGAGATGGATTGGTGCCTTCGGGAACCGTGAGACAGGTGCTGCATGGCTGTCGTCAGCTCGTGTCGTGAGATGTTGGGTTAAGTCCCGCAACGAGCGCAACCCTTGTCCTTAGTTGCCAGCACGTAATGGTGGGAACTCTAAGGAGACCGCCGGTGACAAACCGGAGGAAGGTGGGGATGACGTCAAGTCATCATGGCCCTTACGGCCAGGGCTACACACGTACTACAATGGTAGGGACAGAGGGCTGCAAACCCGCGAGGGCAAGCCAATCCCAGAAACCCTATCTCAGTCCGGATCGGAGTCTGCAACTCGACTCCGTGAAGTCGGAATCGCTAGTAATCGCAGATCAGCATTGCTGCGGTGAATACGTTCCCGGGCCTTGTACACACCGCCCGTCACACCATGGGAGTTTGTTGCACCAGAAGCAGGTAGCTTAACCTTCGGGAGGGCGCTTGCCACGGTGTGGCCGATGACTGGGGTGAAGTCGTAACAAGGTAGCCGTATCGGAAGGTGCGGCTGGATCACCTCCTTTAGAGACATAAAGACAGCCAATTGCCTGTCCAGACGTCCGCACAAGTGACCTGCATTCAGAGTTCCCGATCGCCACAGGGCGATTGAGGAGTCGTCCCGTTTCGATGGGGCTTTAGCTCAGCTGGGAGAGCACCTGCTTTGCAAGCAGGGGGTCGTCGGTTCGATCCCGACAAGCTCCACCACCTAGCCAGTAGCAGTTTTGGGTCTGTAGCTCAGGTGGTTAGAGCGCGCCCCTGATAAGGGCGAGGCCGGTGGTTCGAGTCCTCCCAGACCCACCACCCTGGTGAAGAGTTAAAGAGCAGCGACAAAACTTCTGAATTGCGCACACACATAAAGATTTGAAACTGGAAAGGCGCTGAAGCCTTTCAAGTGTTCTTTGAAAAACTGGAATGTAGCGAGCGTTTTGAGACGGAATGTCCATGACGTGTCGTGAGGCTAAGGCGAGTGTCGAAAGACACTTTATTAATTGAGTCGTTATATTCGAGTCCGGGCTTTGTACCCCTGGACCCGTGTAATTCCGAGGCAACTTGGGGTTATATGGTCAAGCGAATAAGCGCACACGGTGGATGCCTTGGCGGTCAGAGGCGATGAAGGACGTGATAGCCTGCGAAAAGCGCGGGGGAGCTGGCAATAAGCTTTGATCCCGCGATGTCCGAATGGGGAAACCCACCTAGCAATAGGTATCCTGCAGTGAATACATAGCTGCTGGAAGCGAACCCGGAGAACTGAAATATCTAAGTACCCGGAGGAAAAGAAATCAACCGAGATTCCCTAAGTAGTGACGAGCGAACGGGGACTAGCCCTTAAGTTGCATCAGCTTCAGCAAAACGAGTTGGAAAGCTCGGCCATAGAAGGTGACAGCCCTGTATGTGAAGGGGCTGATGCGATGAAATCGAGTAGGGCGGGGCACGAGAAACCCTGTCTGAACATGGGGGGACCATCCTCCAAGGCTAAATACTCCTGACCGACCGATAGTGAACCAGTACCGTGAGGGAAAGGCGAAAAGAACCCTGGTGAAGGGAGTGAAATAGACCCTGAAACCGTGTGCGTACAAGCAGTAGGAGCTCGCAAGAGTGACTGCGTACCTTTTGTATAATGGGTCAGCGACTTACTGTTCGTGGCAAGCTTAACCGTATAGGGGAGGCGAAGGGAAACCGAGTCTGATAAGGGCGCATAGTCGCGGGCAGTAGACCCGAAACCGGGTGATCTAGTCATGCCCAGGGTGAAGGTTGAGTAACATCAACTGGAGGCCCGAACCCACGTCTGTTGCAAAAGACGGGGATGAGGTGTGATTAGGAGTGAAAAGCTAATCGAACCCGGAGATAGCTGGTTCTCCTCGAAAGCTATTTAGGTAGCGCCTCGGACGAATACTGCTGGGGGTAGAGCACTGTTATGGCTAGGGGGTCATTGCGACTTACCAAACCATGGCAAACTCCGAATACCAGCACGTACTATCCGGGAGACACACGGCGGGTGCTAACGTCCGTCGTGAAAAGGGAAACAACCCAGACCCACAGCTAAGGTCCCAAATTTATCGCTAAGTGGTGAACGATGTGGAAAGGCACAGACAGCCAGGAGGTTGGCTTAGAAGCAGCCACCCTTTAAAGAAAGCGTAATAGCTCACTGGTCGAGTCGGTCTGCGCGGAAGATTTAACGGGGCTAAGCGATAAACCGAAGCTTGGGGTGCATCACTTCGTGATGCGCGGTAG
Source organism: Lysobacter capsici (assembly GCF_018732085.1). Taxonomy (NCBI): domain Bacteria; kingdom Pseudomonadati; phylum Pseudomonadota; class Gammaproteobacteria; order Lysobacterales; family Lysobacteraceae; genus Lysobacter; species Lysobacter capsici. Next base: position 1,102,243 of record NZ_CP076103.1, read on the forward strand.
AGGAGCGTTCCGTAAGCCGTTGAAGGTGGATTGAGAAGTCTGCTGGAGGTATCGGAAGTGCGAATGCTGACATGAGTAACGATAATGCGGGTGAAAAGCCCGCACGCCGAAAGCCCAAGGTTTCCTTGCGCAACGTTAATCGACGCAGGGTGAGTCGGCCCCTAAGGCGAGGCTGAAAAGCGTAGTCGATGGGAAGCAGGTTAATATTCCTGCACCTCGCGTAAGTGCGATGGAGGGACGGAGAAGGTTAGGCAGGCCAGGCGTTGGTTGTCCTGGTGAGAGAGTTGAGGCGGTTCCCTTTGGCAAATCCGGGGGAGCAACGTTGAGACTAAGGACCGGCCCATTAGGGCTAGGCTGCCGATATCACGCTTCCAGGAAAAGCTCCTAAGCTTCAGCTTACGCAGACCGTACCGTAAACCGACACAGGTGGGCAGGATGAGAATTCTAAGGCGCTTGAGAGAACTCGGGTGAAGGAACTAGGCAAAATAGCACCGTAACTTCGGGAGAAGGTGCGCCCTCCACGGTTAATAGCTGAGGGGGGCCGCAGTGACCAGGCCGCTGCGACTGTTTATCAAAAACACAGCACTCTGCAAACACGAAAGTGGACGTATAGGGTGTGACGCCTGCCCGGTGCTGGAAGGTTAATTGATGGGGTCAGCCGCAAGGCGAAGCTCTTGATCGAAGCCCCAGTAAACGGCGGCCGTAACTATAACGGTCCTAAGGTAGCGAAATTCCTTGTCGGGTAAGTTCCGACCTGCACGAATGGCGTAACGACAGCGGCGCTGTCTCCACCCGAGACTCAGTGAAATTGAAATCGCTGTGAAGATGCAGCGTTCCCGCGGCAAGACGGAAAGACCCCGTGAACCTTTACTATAGCTTTACACTGAACGTTGAGTTCGTCTGTGTAGGATAGGTGGGAGGCTATGAAACCATGGCGCTAGCTGTGGTGGAGCCATCCTTGAAATACCACCCTGTCGTGCTTGACGTTCTAACCTAGGCCCGTTATCCGGGTCAGGGACCGTGTATGGTGGGTAGTTTGACTGGGGCGGTCTCCTCCCAAAGTGTAACGGAGGAGCACGAAGGTACGCTCAGCGCGGTCGGACATCGCGCACTGTGTGCAAAGGCATAAGCGTGCTTGACTGCAAGATCGACGGATCAAGCAGGTACGAAAGTAGGTCTTAGTGATCCGGTGGTTCTGTATGGAAGGGCCATCGCTCAACGGATAAAAGGTACTCCGGGGATAACAGGCTGATACCGCCCAAGAGTTCATATCGACGGCGGTGTTTGGCACCTCGATGTCGGCTCATCACATCCTGGGGCTGTAGTCGGTCCCAAGGGTATGGCTGTTCGCCATTTAAAGTGGTACGCGAGCTGGGTTCAGAACGTCGTGAGACAGTTCGGTCCCTATCTGTCGTGGGCGTTGGAGATTTGAGAGGGGCTGCTCCTAGTACGAGAGGACCGGAGTGGACGAACCTCTGGTGTTCCGGTTGTCACGCCAGTGGCACTGCCGGGTAGCTATGTTCGGAAGCGATAACCGCTGAAAGCATCTAAGCGGGAAGCGCGCCTCAAGATGAGATCTCCCGGGACTTTAAGTCCCCTAAAGGAACCATCAAGACTAGGTGGTTGATAGGCAGGGTGTGTAAGTGCGGCAACGCATTGAGCTAACCTGTACTAATGATCCGTGTGGCTTGACCATATAACCTCAAGTTGCCTTGGCTTCATTGACACGTTAAGACGTTTCTCCCAAAATACTGCTCGCTACATTCCAACTTATTCGCCGACGACGGGGTTCATTCCGTTTAAAGCACACCCACGTGAGCGTGAGCGCAACTTCAATCCATCGAAGCCTGCGACCCTCCACCCTCTCCCTGGTGATAATAGCTGTGTGGCACCACCCGATCCCATCCCGAACTCGGAAGTGAAACGCACATGCGCCGATGGTAGTGTGGCCTAAGCCATGCAAGAGTAGGTCATCGCCAGGGGCTTTACCCTAAAACGCCGCAACCATTGGTTGCGGCGTTTTTCTTTGCGTGGAATAAGTCCAGCGCGTAGTTGCGGCTTGAGCGCGAGTTAATGCGCCGATAATCGGGCGGTCCAACTGAGCTGATAATCCACGACGGCGCGGATACCCCGGTAGGAGCGGCGTGAGCCGCGATTGCGAAACACGCTTGCGTCGTATGTGCGGGGCCGCGGTCGCGGCTTGCGACGCTCCTACAGCGGGGCATCCATCCGAGTGGCGATCGGGTTGCGGCAGGCCATGCCCGGGTAGGAGCGGCGTGAGCCGCGATTGCGAAACACGCTTGCGTCGTATGTGCGGCGCCGCAGGCGCGGCTTGCGACGCTCCTACAGGGGGCTATCGGGCCGCGTGGCGATCGGGCGGCCGGCGCACGAGCACCTAAGCGCTTTGCTGAGATGGGCGTTATCAACGATCAACGACCCCCACCGTTTCGTAGACTTTGGTCGGATGCAACACAAACCCTGCGCGGTTACACTCGCCCTCGGTCGCGCATCGCGGCCCGCGCGGCCCGGCGATTGAGCCCGGGCCGACCGATCCAAGATCGCAAGGAGAGGTCCAGATGAAGTTCGCAGCCATCGGCAAGGTTCAGCACTAAGTCCGATTCCGCGGTCCAGGGCGATGCCCGGGCCGTGTCAGGCAGGTCGTTCGTGCTTCGGGTCCGTCATGGCCCTGGATTGCGCGCGCTCGCCCGCCGCCTCTCTCTCCCGATTCGTTGACCCGGCGCATCCTGCGCCCGTTCGCTCTCGTGCGTCGTCCCATGCGCCTCGCCGGCGCAGGCGGGACGGCTCGCGCTCCGGGAGTTTTCCAAGTTCAAACAAGGCTTGTCGCCATGATGATTTTTCGTTGGTTCGAATCGTTGATCGACCCGTTCCGGCCCGCGCCGGACACCATGCCGCCGCGTTCGGTGGCGGCGTTCTATTGGCATTTCATCCGCCAGGCGTGGCCGGTGTTCGTGGTCCTGACCGTGGTCGGGTTCTTCGTCGCCATCGTCGAGGTGGTGATGTTCGACTACCTGGGCAAGGTGGTGGATCTGGTCAACACCACGCCGGCGCACGCGCTGTTCGCCCAGCACGGCAGCGAGCTGCTGTGGATGGCGGCGGTGATGCTGGTCGCGCGCCCGATCTGCCTGGGGTTGCACGACCTGCTGCTCAATCAGGCCATCCACCCCAGCATGACCAACCTAGTGCGCTGGCAAACGCATCGCTACATGCTCAGGCAGAGCCTGAGCTTCTTCCAGAACGACTTCGCCGGCCGGGTCGCCAACCGGATCATGCAGACCGGCCCGTCGTTGCGCGAATCCACCACCCAGGCGTTCGATGCGATCTGGTACGTGATCGTGTACTCGGCATCGGCGGTGTATCTGTTCGCTCAGGCCGATGTCTGGCTGGTGGTGCCGCTGCTGGTGTGGATCGTGTTGTTCATCGGCTTGATGCGTTACTTCGTGCCGCGGGTGAAGGAACGTTCGTGGCGCGCGTCGGATGCGCGTTCCAAGCTGATGGGCCGCATCGTCGACGGCTACAGCAACATCACCACGCTCAAGCTGTTCGCGCATTCGCGGCGCGAGGAGCAGTACGTCGCCGAAGCGATGGTCGAACAGACCCAGCGTTCGCGCGACATGACCCGCATGACCACGTCGATGGGCGTGAGCATCAGCGTGCTCAACGGGTTGTTGATCGTCGGCACCTGCGGCCTGTCGTTGTGGCTGTGGCACCGCGGTGCGATCACGGTCGGCGCGATCGCGCTGGCGACCGGCCTGGTGATCCGCATCCACAACATGTCGGGTTGGATCATGTGGACGGTGAACGGCATCTTCGAGGATATCGGCACGGTGCAGGACGGCATCGAAACGATCTCGCGGCCGTTGACCGTGACCGATCGCGTCGATGCGCAGCCGCTGCAGGTCGAGCACGGCAGCGTGCGTTTCGAGAACGTGCATTTCCATTACGGCCAGGACAGCGGCCTGATCGCGGACCTGGACCTGGAGGTGAAACCGGGCGAGAAGATCGGTCTGGTCGGGCCGTCGGGCGCGGGCAAGTCGACGCTGATGAACATTCTGCTGCGGCTGTACGATCTGGAAGGCGGCCGCATCCTGGTCGATGGGCAGGACATCGCCGGCGTCGCCCAGGAAAGCCTGCGTTCGCAGATCGGCGTGGTCACCCAGGACACCTCGCTGCTGCACCGCTCGATTCGCGACAACCTGCTGTACGGTCGGCCGGAGGCCAGCGATGAGGAAATGTTCGAAGCCGTGCGCAAGGCGCGTGCGGACGAGTTCATTCCGCGCCTGATCGATGGCGAGGGCCGGGTGGGTTATGACGCGCTGGTTGGCGAGCGCGGGGTCAAGTTGTCGGGCGGTCAGCGTCAGCGCATCGCGATCGCGCGGGTGCTGTTGAAAAATGCGCCGATTCTGATCTTGGATGAGGCGACTTCGGCGCTGGATTCGGAAGCCGAGGCGGCGATCCAGGAGAGCCTGGAAACCCTGATGGCCGGCAAGACGGTCATCGCGATCGCGCATCGTCTGTCGACCATCGCGCGGATGGATCGATTGGTGGTGATGGATCGCGGCCACATCATCGAGACCGGGACGCATGAGCAGTTGATCGCGCGCGACGGGTTGTATGCGCGGCTGTGGAAGCGGCAGACGGGGGGATTCGTGGCGGTGGACGCGTAAGGGTTGGGGTTTAAGAAGACGGGCGGGGCTTAGGCCTCGCCTGTTCTTTTTGGGCCGGGGAGGTGTGAGGGTGATGGGTGTGACGTCGCGATGGCGGGGTTGCGCCGTTGGTTTGGGTTCGCGGTCGCGGTTCGCGCCGCTCCTACAGGGGGCGAACGTGTTTGCGCTAGAACAGCGAGCCGGTGGTGCCGCGGCCGTCGGGGTCGGCGTGGTGGTTGCGTTTGCGCACCCAGCCGCCTACGCCGGACGGTTGATGCGATGGCGCGGCGGGTTTCGTGGGTTTACTGCGCTCGCGCGCCTGGCGATGCGCGGTTTCGGCCATCGCCTTGAACTGGCGTTCGCGCTGCAGCCACAGCTCGTCCATGCTCGGGTCGGCGTGCGCGGGGTCGCCGACGTCGGCTTCGGTGGCTTGATCGGGAATGTGCTGGAACGGAATGCGCATCGGCGCGGCGCCTTGCTCGAGCGCGTGCTGCATGGTGCCGAAGTACAGGCGGTTGTGGCCGTAACGTTGATTGACCTGGTCGAGTACGCGGGTCAACGCCTGATTGCGATGGCGATCGGGAAACAACGATGCGGTGTCGGCGGCGCTGGGTTGTAGATCGGTCAGCGATACGGCCACCGACAGCGGTGGATAGCGCTGCACTTTCCAGCGGCCGTCGGCGGCGCGCATCAACGGTTCGATCGCGTCGGCCATCAGTTGCAGCAGGGTCGGGGTGTCGTCGAGCGGCGCGAACGACAGGTCGCGGCTGAAGCGTTGTTCCTTGCCGACGAAACGGATGTGCAGGCTCATGCCGCGCGCCTGGCAATGCTCGCCGCGCAGCCGCATCGCGGCCTTGGCGAGCAGCTTGAACAACACCGAGCGCATGCCTTGCGCGCTGCGCATCTGCGGGTCGAGCACGTGCGAGTGGCCGACCGAGGCGACCGCCTTGCGTTGCCGCGACGGCGGTTCGATGCCGCGCAGCTGCGCCCAGAAACGCTCGCCTTCGATGCCGCCCCAGATCGCGCGCAGGTGCTCGCGCGGCGCGGCGGTCAGTTTCGCGACCGTGTCGATGCCCGCGTCGATCAATCGTTGCAGCATCGACGGGCCGATTCCGCACAGGTCGTGCAATTGCAGGCCGTGCAGCGCGTGCGGCAGATCGGACAGCTCGATCACGGTCAGGCCGTCGACTTTCTGGATGTCGGACGCGGTCTTGGCCAGGAAGGTGTTGGGCGCGATGCCGATCGAACACAGGATCGGGCTCAGCTCGCGATCGATCAGGGTCTGCTTGATCTTGCGCGCGATCGCGACGGCGTGATCGCGCTGGCGTTCGCGGCCGATCAGGCGGCAGGCGACTTCGTCGATCGACAGCGGCTTGCCGTCGATCGGTATGCAGTCCTCGATCGCGGCGATCAGCTTGTGGTGCAGTTCGACGTAACGCGCCGGCCGCGCCTGCACGATCATGATCTCGGGGCAGCGCTCGAGCGCTTCATGCACCGGCGTGCCGGTCTTGACCCCGACGCGCTTGGCCTCGGGGCTGGCGGCGATGCAGCAGGTGGTCGCCGCCATAACCGGCACCACGCCGACCGGGCGGCCGCGCAACTCCTTGTGGTCGAATTGCTCGACCGAGGCGAAGTAGGAGTTGAAGTCGACGAACAGGCAGCGCAGGGTCATGGCGGTGGGCCACGCATGGGGACTCAGTATCGCGCCGCGCGATCGCGGGCGGGTGAACCGGCGCCTGAACTGATCCTGCAACCGATCCGCCGAGCCTGCCGGCGGATCGTCGCGTCGACTGAGATCGCGTGTCGCGTCAGCCGCTTACAGCACGATCGGCGGTTCGCCGCCGACGATCACGATGTCGGCCGGGCGGCGCGCGAACAGGCCGACGCTGACCACGCCGGGGATCTGGTTGATCGCCGATTCCATCGTCACCGGGTCGACGATGGCGAGGTTGTGGATGTCGAGAATGTAGTTGCCGTTGTCGGTGACCACGCCGGCGCCGTTGGCGTCCTGGCGCCACACCGGCTGGCCGCGGGTCATGCCGAGAATCTCGCGCGCGACCAGGCTGCGCGCCATCGGCACGACTTCCACCGGCAGCGGAAACTTGCCGAGCACGTCGACGCGCTTGGCCGGATCGACGATGCACACGAACTTGGCGCTGGCCTCGGCGATGATCTTCTCGCGGGTTAGCGCGGCGCCGCCGCCCTTGATCAGGCGCTTGTGCGGATCGCATTCGTCGGCGCCGTCCACGTACAGCGACAGCGGGCCGGTGGCGTTGAGATCGAGCACTTCGATGCCGAGCGCCTGCAGGCGCGCACTGCTCTGCTCGGAACTGGACACCGCGCCCTTGATGCGATGTTTCACCCGGCCCAGAGCCTCGATGAAGAACGCGACGGTGGAACCGGTACCGACACCGACGATCATGCCGTCTTCGATGTAGTCGATGGCTTTTTCGCCGGCCAGGCGTTTGGCTTCAGTCATTGGGGGAGCGGGAATCGGGAATGGGGAATTGGGAATCGGAAAAGCGAGAAGCGGTACAAGCAAAAGCGGTACAAGCAGAAGCGATACAAACAAAAGCGGGTGGGAATCTGAGAGACAGTGGGATGGAGCGCAGGCCGCTTTTAACGATTCCCGATTCTCCATTCCCGATTCCCGGCTATTCCATAGCCAACAACAGCTTCCACTGCGCCGCCGAGACCGGCAGCACCGACAGGCGGTTGCCGCGGCGGGTCAGGGCGAAGTCTTCGCCGAGCTGTTCGCTGCGGGCCTTGATCTCGTCGAGCGAAATCGTGCGCTTGAGTTTGCGTTCGAACTTGACGTCGACCAGCAGCCAGCGCGGTTCTTCGCGGCTGCTCTTCGGGTCGTGGTAGTCGGACTTGGGATCGAACTGGGTCGGGTCCGGATAGGCTTCGCTGGAAATCGTGGCGATGCCGACGATGCCGGGCACGGCGGTGTTGGAGTGATAGAACAGCACGCCGTCGCCGGGCTTCATACCGTCGCGCATGTAGTTGCGCGCCTGGTAGTTGCGCACGCCGTTCCACGGCTCGACGTCGACGCGCTGCAGGTCGTCGATGGAGAAGGTGTCCGGTTCGGACTTCATCAGCCAGTAGCGGCGGCGTGCGGTCATGCGGGGCTCGGTCGGGACGTGGGAAGGATCAGGCGAACAGCGCGGAGCGGCAGTCCAGGGTGTCGGCCTCGGTGCAGACCGCGTCCAGGGCGACGTCCCAGTCGGCGGCGTCGAGGCGATCCACGCGCTGGGTCTCGAACCCGGCGCCGACCAGCCACGGCGGCGCGGCGCGCTGCTGGCGGAATGCGAAGCTGCGATCGTACCAGCCGCCGCCCATGCCGAGCCGGTGGCCGCGCGGGTCGAAACCCACCAGCGGCAGGACGATCAGGCTCAGCTGTTCGGGTTCGAGCAGCGAGGTTTCCGCCAGCGCGGGCTCGGGAATGCCGAATTTGTTGGGCGCCAGCGCATCGCCCGGCCGCCACGGCGCGAATCGCAGCCGCTGGTCTTCGTGCAGCACCGGCAGGCAGTAGATGCAGTCCTTGGGCAGGCGCAATTGCCAGGCGTGCAGGGCGATTTCGCCGTCCATCGCCCAGTAGCCGGCCACGTAGCCTTCGCTCGGCGCGAACGGCAGCGCCAGCAAGCGCGCGGCGATGGCCTCGGCGCCGGCGATCCGCGCGGGCGCGCCGAGATTGCGGCGGCGGGCGCGCAGCTCGCGGCGCAGCGTCTTGCGATCGTCGGTCATGGGCGGGGTCCTGGAGGGGCGGATCGGGGAAGGCCGGCTTGGCTGAGCAGGGTCGGCGATACGTGCCGTAAGTCTGGCGCCTTGCCTCGACGTTGCGCGCCGGTGCGAGCGGCCTGCGCCGATTTTACCGGGATACGTGTCCAGGCGCGGCCGATGTCGGCGGAGCGCGCGGGCCTGTCGCGCGGGCATAAGGAAACGGGCGCGAGTTCACCTGGGGTGATCTCGCGCCCGTTCCGGGAAAAGTAGTCCTCCGCCAATGACGATGCTTGCGAAACGACCTTGAACCCTGGGTTCAAGTGGGGACGCTTGGGGATCTTCGGGCTTCCCGCTACGAGGCGGACTTGCACTCCGGATTCCGGTTGCGTCCCCGGTGTCGTTATTAAGGGACAAGGCGAATGTTTGGCAGGCCGTCGCGCACAGCAGAGGACGTGGGCGGGAGTATAGCGCCTGCGTTCGCATCGGTCAGTCCGCTCGTCGGCGATGCAGCGCTGCGGTTCATGCGCTTGTGTTGCGCGGATACGCATGAATGGGGGCTTGCGTGATGACGGTCGCGCGCAGTCGCAAGGATGGGGACGATGCGGTGTTATGCGCGGGCGCGCGCGTTGGTCGCACGATGCCGCGTGCGTGCTGGCGTGCGGCGATGTTGTGGTGGCCTGAGCACGGTTTTGGCCGATGCGCCGCGTGCGCATTCGGGGAATGGGTGGATACGCTGCGGTGAAGCCCTGGATCCCCGCCTTCGCGGGGATGACGGTCTTGAAGGGGCGCGCGTTTGTCAGGCAGTGCGCAGCATGCGCATTCGGGGAATGGGTGGAGACGCTGCGGTGCAGCCCTGGATCCCCGCCTTCGGGGATGACGAGCTTGGAGTGCCGGGCGTTGCGGGCAACCGCTGTCTAATCGATCGCGCGGCCTGCCGACGGTCGGTGCTGCGCGATAGCCGATACGCCGCAGGCGCATCGCCAGGGCAGTGCGAGGTTTCAGCGAGCAGCGGAGCGTCAGCGAATCGCGGCGTCGAACAGGCTGTCGAGCTTGCGGTGCAATTCGTCGAGGGTGCGCGAGAGTTCGCGGTCGCGGTTGCTGCCGTCGCCGCGCAGTTGCTGCAGTTCGTGGGCGAAATTGAGCGCGGCCAGCACGGCGACGCGGTCGAGCGCGGCCATGCGGTTGCTGCCGCGGATTTCGCGCATCTTGCTGTCGAGCATGCGCGCGGCGGCGAGCAGGTCGTCGCGCTCGTTGGGCTCGCAGCCGACGGTGTATTCGCGGTCGAGCAGGCTGATGCTGACGGCTTCGCTGGTCATGCGCTCAGGCTCATCCGAACGGGTTCATCGAAAGGGGGATCACGTGTGCTGCTCCAGCGACTTGAGTCGCGCGATCATGGCCTCGACGCGGGTGCGCGCCTGTTCGTTCTTGGCCAGCAGGGCCGAGCGTTCGCCGACCAGTTGTTCCTGTTGTTGACGCAGGCTGCGGTTCTCGTCGCTGAGTTTGCGCACGCGGTCGCCGAGCTCGTCGACGCGGGCGAGCAGCGACTGCAATTCGGCGAGAAGTTCGGCGCGTTCCATCCCGGCACGATGGCAGGCCGGGGCGGGGGCGGTCAAGGCGGGGGTGGTTACGGTGATGGGGCGATTGAGGGCGGCGGTCGTGGTGACAGCGCGCGACCGGGCGGTCGCGGCGATCGTAAGGCGGCGCGGTCGCGGCTCACGCCGCTCCTACAGGTGCAAATCGGACCGCAGGCGAGACTATTCCCGATTCCCGATTCCCGATTCCCGGCCCTCAAACCGCCGGACGCAGGCTCTCGGGCGGCTGCCATTGCTGGATGAAGGTCAGGCAGGCGTCGGCTTCGAGCGGGCGGGCCAGCCAGTAGCCCTGGATTTCGTCGCAGCCGTGCGCGCGCAGGAATTCCATCTGCTCTTCCAGCTCCACGCCCTCGGCGACCACGTTCAGGCCCAACGAATGGGCCATGGTGATCACGGTGCTGGTGATCGCTTCGTCGTCGGGGTCGCGGGTCAGGTCGCTGATGAATTCCTTGTCGATCTTGAGCGTGTTGATCGGCAGGCGCTTGAGATAGGCCAGCGAGGAATAACCGGTGCCGAAATCGTCCACCGCCAGCGCCACGCCGAGTTCGCGCAGCGCCTGCATGGTGTTGGAGGTGTGCGCGGCGTTGGACATGACCACGCTTTCGGTCAGCTCCAGTTCCAGCCGCCACGGCGGGATGCCGCTTTCGCTGAGCGCGCGGGCGACCATCTTGGGCAGGTCGCCGCGCAGCAGCTGGATCGCCGACACGTTGACCGACACCGATAGCTGATCGAGCCCCTGCTGGCGCCACTGGCGCAGGCGGTTGCAGGCTTCGCGCATCGCCCATTCGCCGATTTCCAGGATCAGCCCGCTTTCCTCGGCCAGCGGGATGAATTCCGACGGCGGGATGTTGCCGTGCTCCGGGCTGTTCCAGCGCAGCAGCGCTTCCACGCCGTTGATGCGCGCTTCGGGCAGCGACAGGCGCGGCTGATAGACCAGGCGCAGTTCGCCGCGGTCGAGCACCTTGCGCAGCGCGGCCGAGATCGTCGCGCGCTGGCGGATCTCCACGTCCATCGCCTCGGTGTAGCGCATGAAGGTGCGCCGGCCGGCGGCCTTGGCCTGGTACATCGCGGTGTCGGCGTGCTTGAGCAGGTCGGTCGGGACCTGGGCGTGGTCGGGATAGACGCTGATGCCGATCGACGGCGAGATCGCCACGTCGTGGCGTTCGTCGAAATCCAGCGGCGCCTCGAACGCCTTGATCAGGCGCCGCGCCACGTCCTCGGCCTGTTCGGGCGTGTCGAGGTTTTCCAGGACCACGGTGAATTCGTCACCGCCCAGACGAGCGACAGTGTGCTCGGCGCCGACGGTTTCCTGCAGGCGCACCGCGGCGGCGCGCAGGATGCGGTCGCCGGCGGCGTGGCCGAGCGAATCGTTGATGTCCTTGAACCGGTCCAGATCGAGGAACAACAAGGCGATGCGATGGCCGTGGCGGCGCGCGCGCACGATCGCCCGCGACAGCCGTTCCGACAACAGCGTGCGGTTGGGCAGGCTGGTCAGGGTGTCGTAGTTGGCCAGGTAGCGCAGTTCCTGCTCGGCGCGCTTCTGGTCGGTGATGTCGGTGAGCACCGCGACGTAATGGCCGCGCTGGCCGCTGCTGTCGAGCACGATCGAGGCCTGCAGCCAGCATAGGAATTCGTTGCCGTCCTTGCGCTGCTGCCAGATCTCGCCCGACCAGCGGCCGCTGCGCTGCAGTTCGGCGCGCATGTCGGAATAGAACTCGGGATCGTGCTGGCGGCTGTCGAGCAGGCCGGTGGTCTGGCCGATGACTTCGTTCTCGGGGTACCCGGTCATGCGCGAGAACGCCGGGTTGATCGAGACGAACACGAAGTCGCGGTCGAACACCGCCACCGCTTCGGCCATCGAGCGCAGCACTTCGCTGGAAATGCGCCGTTCGCGCTCGGCGCTGCGGATCGCGGTGACGTCGCGGCCGGTGCCGGCCACGCGCACCGGATGGCCCTCGGCGTCGCGCTCGACCACCCGGCCGCGGGCGCGCACCCAGCCCCACTCGCCCTTGGGCGTGCGCATGCGGTGCTCGGACAGGAACAGCGCCGCGTCGCCCTTGAGGTGCTTGCGCAGCAGTTCGGTGACCCGCGACAGATCGTCGGGATGGATCTCGTGATCGTCGGCGATGTCGGCCTGGACGCCGATGTCGGGCGACTGCGGGTTGTGGTCGTCGACGCGCATGCGGTGCAGCTCGCGCCGTTGCAGGTCGTAGTCCCAGAACTGTTCGCCCGAGGCCCACAGCGCCAGTTTCAGGCGTTCTTCGCGTTCGCGGATCTGGGTGAAATAGCCGCGCTCGCGCTGGCGGGCGACGTGCCAGCGCCAGCCGAAACTCAGCAGCAGGCCCAGCGCGGCCAGCGCCGCGGCGGCGATCGCCAGCGGATGCCGCCACAGCGGCGGATCGACGCTGACCGGGATGCGCAGTTCCTGGGTGTTCCACACGCCGTCGCGGTTGGTCGACTGGGCGCGGAACAGATAGCGGCCGGGCGGCAGGCGGGTGTAGGTGATGTCCTGGCGCGGGCCGTTGTCGATCCAGTCGCGGTCGAACCCGTCCATGCGGTAGCGATAACGGATGCCGGAGTTGGGGCCGAAATCCAGCGCGCCGATGCGCAGGCGCAGGATGCCGGCGCCGTCGGGCACTTCGAGCTTGGCCGACTGCCACAGGGCGCTGGCGCCGGCGCTGGTGTCCGAACCGATCCAGGCGCCGAGCAGGCGCACCGGCGGGGTGTAGCGCGAATCGGCGATGCGGGTGGGATCGAACAGGTTCAGCCCGCGCACGCCGCCGAACGCGAGCCGGCCGTCGGCCAGGGTGGCGACCGCGCCGGAATTGAATTCCAGGTCCTGCAGACCGTCGGCCAGGCCATAGCGGCGCACCAGCGAGGCGCCCGAATCGAAGCGCAGGATGCCCGCGTCGGTGCCCAGCCACAGCCGTCCGGCCGGGCGCTCGGCGATGGTGAACACCACCGGCACCGGATGGTCGCCCAGCACCTGCGCGAGCGGGTGTTCGAAGCGGATGCGGCCGTCGCCGAATTCGATCACCCGGCTCAAGCCGGCCTGGGTGCCGACCCAGATGGTGCCGTCGGCGGCCTGGTGCAAAGCGAGCACCAGATTGCCCGGCAGGCTGTCGGCCTGGTCGGTGACGTGGCGGTAGTGGCGCAGGTAGCCGGTGTCGGGATCGAGCAGGTCCAGGCCGTCGCCGGTGCCGAACCAGACCCGGCCCTTGCGGTCTTCCAGGATCGCGTTGACGCGCGGATGGCTCAGGCCCTTGGGATCGCCTTCGCGGTAGGCGTAACGCACCAGCGCGCCGGAGTCGGGCAGGTAATGCAGCGCGCCGATGTCCTCGCCGCCGAGCCACAGGCTGCCGTCGCGGGCGAATTGCAGGGTGCGCAGCGGGGCGTCGCGGTAGCCGCGCAGGTCGATGCTCTCTACCCGCTGGGTACCCGGTTCCAGCCGCAACAGGCCGGCGCGGGTCGCCAGCCACAGGCGGCCGGGCGTGGGTTTGTGCGGCGAGCGGGCCTCCGCCGCGGTGGTGCCCGGCGCGGCGGCGACGTCGGGTTCGCGCGCGATCGCGCCGATCGGGCCTTGCCGCGCCGCCGGCGGCAGCAGGCTGGTGAGGTCCTGGAAGCGGTCGCCGGACAGGTCGTAGCGGCGCAGGCGCGCGCTGTCGGTGCCGATCCAGATCGCGCCGCTGTCGTCCTGGGCCAGGCTGCGCACGCTGGCGTCGGAGGCCGCGCCGTGGTCCTCGTCCAGGTCGAGCACGTAGCTGAAACGGGTGCCGCGCGGATCGGCGACGGCGGCGCCGCGGAACTGGCCGCCGGCCCACAGCAGGCCGCCGTGATCGACCATCAGCGCGTTGATGGTGTCTTCCGGCAAGGTCGCCTCGACCCCGGATTGCGCATGCACGCGCTGGGTGTGGCCGCTGTCGGGATCGTGCCGGTACAGGCCGTTGCCGTAGCCGGAAATCCAGATCCGCCGGTCAGGCGCCTCGACGATGGCGCGCGCGTCGCGCAGCGCCGACAGCGCTTCGTCCTCGACCTTGACCAGGATGCCGGTGTGGCCGTCGAGCCGGTACAGGCCGTCGGCGGCGCCGGCCCAGAGCCGGCCGCGGCGGTCGATCATCACGCTGCGCAGGGCGATCGCCGCGCCGATGCGTTCGACCTTGCCGCCGGGCAGGATCCGATGCAGGCCGGCGGCGCTGGCCAGCCAGGCGCTGCCGTCGCGGGCCTGGGCCAGCGCCTGCCACGGCGACTGCCGGCTGGCCTCGCCGGGCAGGGCCAGCAGCAGTTCGCGCGTGCCGGTCTGCGGGTCCAGCCGCTCCAGGCCGGCGAGGGTGCCGATCAACAGCGACTCGCGCCACGGCATCAGCGCGACCACCTGCCGTCCGGCCTGCGAATCGGGCGCGCCGTAGCGATGGATGCTGCCGCTGGCCAGGTCCAGGCGCGCCAGGTATTCGGAATGGGTGCCGATCCACAACGCGCGCTGGCCGTCGAGCGCGAGCGCGGTGACGTAGCTGTCGGGCAGGCTGGCCGGGTCGCGCGGATCGTGGCGATACGGCAGGTAGCGCTGGCCGTCGTAACGGTGCAGGCCGCCCTGGGTGCCGACCCAGACGAACCCATGCACGTCCTGGGTGAAGGCGGTGACCGAGTTCTGGCTGAGCCCTTGTTCGCTGCCCAGGCGCGAGAAATAGAAGTCGCGCGTGGCCGCCTCGCAACGCTGCGGCCACGCCGTCGCCCACAGCAGCAAGGCGGTGAGACCGGCGGTCAGCAGGGCGGCGGGGGATAAGGGACGCACGGACACCGTGGCGCAGGGCACAAGAGCCGCAGTGTAGGCAAGCGGTCGTGGCAGCAACAAGCTCTCAAGCTATCTTTTCCGGCACGCAGATGGTTCGAGCCGGTTTCGCCGGCGCGGCGCGCGCGGCGTGCGCCATCGCAGCCGCTGCGAAGGTCGGCCACGAATGTCCGCAGGGCGGACTTCCCGCACAGGCCGCAATGCGCCGCGCATTGCTAAACTGCCCCATCCCCCTCGATCCCATGCCTGTGGCCGCGACCGAATTGCCCTTGTTGTCCGATGTCGATGCCGAGAGCCGCAGCCTCTCGCTCGGCGCTTCGCCTTCCGAATTGCACGGTGCGCTGTGCGGCTGGCTCGCCGGCGGCGGCGCGTCGGTCAACGACTGGCCGGCGCGCGTGCTCGCCGACCCCGGCACCGCGACCCCGGCCGCCGACGGCGCCCTGGATCGCCTGCGCCTGACCAGCGCCGCGCAACTGGCCGACCGCAGCTTCGGCTTCGACCTGCTGCTGCCCGACGCCGACGCTTCGCTGAGCGAGCGCAGCGGCGCGCTGTTTGACTGGTGCCGCGGTTTCCTCGGCGGCTTCGGTCTGGCCGCGGGCGCCGCGCCGAACCTGTCGGAGGAAAGCAGCGAGGCGCTCGGCGACCTCGCCCGCCTGGCCGCGGCCGCGCCGCAGGACGACGGCGACGAGGAAGACGAAGAAGCCTTCACCGAGATCGAGGAATTCGTCCGCATCGTCGCCCTGCTGCTGCACGGCGACGTGGCGATGGCGGCGCAGCACAGGCAGCGGCTGAACTGACATGCACACCGCGCTGACCATGCCGGCCAAGGCGTATGCGCGGCGGCGCAAGCAGCTGATGGACATGGCCGGCGGCGATGCGATCGTGATCGTGCCCTCGGCGCACGAGTTGATCCGCAGCCGCGACACCCACTACCCGTTCCGCCAGGACTCCGACCTGAGTTACCTGACCGGTTTTCCCGAGCCCGACTCGGTGCTGGTGCTGGTGCCGGGCCGCAAGCATGGCGAAACCTTGCTGTTCTGCCGCGAGCGCGACGCCGAGCGCGAAGCCTGGGACGGCCCGCGCTACGGCCCGGAAAACGCGGTCGACGCGTTCGGCCTGGACGACGCGTACCCGATCACCGACCTCGACGACATCCTGCCGGGCCTGCTCGAAGGCCGCACGCGGGTGTACTACCACTTCGGCCGCGACACCGATTTCGACCTCAAGCTGATCGGCTGGGTCAACCGCGTGCGCGAGATGGTCCGCCAGGGCGCGCAGCCGCCGCACGAGTTCCTGGTGCTGGGCCATCTGCTCGACGAACTGCGCTTGTTCAAGGACCGCGACGAGCTGCGTTTCATGCAGCGCGCCGCCGACATCAGCGTGCTCGCCCACGAAGCGGCGATGCGCGCGGCGCGGCCGGGCATCCGCGAATACGAACTGCAGGCCGAGGTCGAGGCGGTGTTCCGCCGTTTCGATGCCGAACCCGCCTACGGCAGCATCGTCGGCGCCGGCAGCAACGCCTGCGTGCTGCATTACCGCGCCAACAACGCCGCCTCGCGCGACGGCGACCTGGTCCTGATCGACGCCGGCGCCGAGTACCGCGGTTACGCCGCCGACATCACCCGCACCTTCCCGGTCAACGGCCGTTTCAGCCCGGCGCAGCGCGCGCTGCACGATCTGGTCGGCGCCGCCCAGGCCGCGGCGCTGGCGCAGGCGCGGCCGGGTCTGCCGTACGAGGCCGGGCATCTGGCCGCGGTGGAAACCCTGACCGAGGGCCTGCTGCGGCTGGGCCTGCTCAAGGGCAAGCTCGAACGCAACCTCGCCGACGGCAGCTACCGGCGCTTCTACCGGCACAAGACCGGTCACTGGCTCGGCCTGGACGTGCACGACGTCGGCGAATACCGCATCGACGGCGAATCGCGCCTGCTCGAACCGGGCATGGTGTTCACCATCGAACCGGGGCTGTACGTCTCCGCCGACGACACCACGGTCGAACCGAAGTGGCGCGGCATCGGCATCCGTACCGAGGACGATGTGGTGATCGGCAAGGAGGGTTGCGAGGTGCTGACCGACAAGCTGGCGCGTAGCGCGGATGAGATCGAGGCGTTGATGGGGCAGCGGCGGGCGGCTTGAGGTTGGGGTGATGTGGGGTGGGGCGACTCGGCTCGCTTCGTATTGATTCGCTTCCGTATCGGCTCGGCTCGCTTGAACGCGAATCGTCGCGACCCGACGTGACCGTCGCGGAACGACTCGACTCGACTCGTCTCGTCTCGACGTGAGTCGTCGTGACTTCGATCAGACGCGACTCGCTTCGTTTTCGTCTCGTTCCGTCTTGTCTCGTGTTGTTTTTTCTTGCCCGGTCCGCGCACCACAAATTCTTCCAGCGAGCCGCCTTTGCTTTTTCCCCCTTTGTAAAAGGGGGGCAGGGGGATTCGCTTTTAAGCCGCCAATGGCCTGCAACTCTGCTGTAGAAGCTCTGAAGCTCTGAAGCTTTAAGCAGGATCAAAAGCTTCCGCCACTAAAGCGGCGGGTCACTTTCTTTTGTCTAAAGCGACAAAAGAAAGGTAACCAAAGAAAAACGCTTTTTTGTGGATCAAAGGCCCGCGGGTGCGGTGCAGACGCGGGCACGCGCCACACGGGACCTCCATGTCCCGGTGGCGCGCGACGCGCATCCATGCGCGTCGCCCTCCGGGTGTGCGCTTGCTAACGCGAGTTGGCGGCCTCGCAGCGCTGGGAGTGAGGAGGGAGATGAAGCTCAAGCTCGAGCAGCACGGCTTTTGCTGTCCCCCCCTTTGTAAAAGGGGGGTAGGGGGATTTGCTTTTGCTGTTGCTCTGCCTGTGCGCTGTTGTTGTCCAAAAGCAAAAGCGAATCCCCCTGCCCCCCTTTACAAAGGTGGGAGCCCTTCGTTGGAGGGGCGTGGTCGGTGGGGATATTGGGCTGACGTCTTGCGTTAAAGCGGTAACGTCGTGAAGGCGCAGAGTCGTGAATGTACGAAAGTGCTCCGTGGAAACGCTAGCTCAGCACGAAAGCCAGCGCCGCTCGTACCAACCGCCCACTCATCGCTCCGGCCCGACACCCTCCGGCCCCATCCGCTCCAGCACCAACTCCACAAACCGACGCAGCTTCGGCAACGGCTGACGATCGCGCGGATACAGCAGATGCACCGGCCGCGGCGGCGGCAACTCGTTTTCGAACAGCGCGACCAGGCGCCCCGCGGCGATGTCCTGCGCCAGCAGCACCTGCGGTTGCAGCACGATGCCGCAACCGGCCAGCGCCGCGCGCCGCAAGGCTTCGCCGTGGTTGGAGGCGAAGCGTCCGCTTACCCGCAGCGGTTCGGGCGAGAGGCTATCGAAGCGCCAGCCGGCGTCGCGATTCCATAGCAGATGGCTCAGACAGCTGTGATCGACCAGTTCGCGCGGATCGGTCGGCGTGCCGTGCGCGCGCAGGTACTCGGGCGCGGCGGCGACGATCATGCGGTAGGGCCGCAGCGGCCGCGCCACCAGGTGATCGGAATCGGCGAGCGGGCCGATCCGGATCGCCGCGTCGAAGGCTTCGGCGATCACATCGGACATGCGGTCGGAGAGCACCAGGTCGACCGAGACCTCGGGATGGCGCTGCAGGAATTCCGCCACCACCTCCGCCACCGCGCTACCGCCGAGCGTGAACGGCGCGGTCACCCGCAAACGCCCGCGCAGCCGGTCGTCGTCGCGCATGCGCTCGGCGACCGATTCGGCGTGGCGGACCTGATCGAGGATGCGCCGGCAATCCTCGACGAACGCCGCGCCGACTTCGGTCAGATGCTGTTTACGCGTATCGCGCTGGAGCAGGCGCGCGCCCAGATGCTCTTCCAGTTGCTTGATGTGCTTGCCGACCATCACCGCCGACAGGTGTTCGGCCTGGGCCGCGGCGGCGAAACTGCCGGTGTCGGCCACCGCCACGAACACGGCCATGCTGCGCAGCTTGTCCATGGGCTAACCGCCAGTTAGGGGAGCGCGAAATCCTAGCGCATTCACCGTCGACGCCATCGCGCGCAGACTGGCGTCCTGTCTCCCCATCCGGAATCCCCGTCATGAAGATCCTGCTCGTCGGCGCCAGCGGCACCCTCGGCCGCGCCATCGCCGACACCTTGAAGCATCACGAGATCCTCGCCGCCGGCCGCAGCAGCGCCGACTACCCGGTCGATATCACCGACGATGCCAGCGTCGAGGCCTTGTTCAAGCGCACCGGCAAGCTCGACGCCATCGTGTCGGCAGCCGGCGTGCTGCATTTCGGTCCGCTGGAATCGATGAAGCCGTCGGATTTCGCGATCGGCCTCAACGACAAGCTGCTCGGGCAGGTGCGGCTGGCGCTGCTCGGCCAGCATCATCTCAACGACGGCGGTTCGATCACCCTGACCACCGGCATCGTTTCGGAAGAACCGATCCGCGCCGGCGCCAACGCCAGCGCGGTCAATCGTGCGATCGAGGGCTTCGTGCAGGGCGCGGCGTTCGAACTCAAGCGCGGGCTGCGCATCAACGCGGTCAGCCCGAACGTGCTGAGCGAATCGTGGGCGGACTACGGCCCGTTCTTCCCCGGCTTCGAACCGGTCACCGCCGCGCGCGCGGCGCTGGGTTATCAGCGCAGCGTCGAAGGCATCCAGAGCGGTCGGGTGTTCAAGGTCTGGTGAACGATCGCGGCGCGCGGTCGATGCGCACGCGCGCCGATCACAGATGCCGCGGCACCCGCGCCTGCAGCAACGCCACCAACGCGGGCGCCGTGCAGTTGCAGGCGTGCAGTCGTAGTCGTCGGGAATATCCAGACAGACCACGCGCTTGCCGCGCAGCTGCGGCTGGAACTTGTGTTGCAGCTTGCTGCGCTGGGCCTTTTCCATCACGAAGATCAGCTGCGCCCATTCGACCAACTCGGCGCCGAGCGGTTGCTCGGCGTCGTGATTGAGCCCGGCCGAGGCTACTTCCAGATCGTCGCGGCCGCCGAACACCTGCTCGGCGGTCGGGCTGCGCAGCTTGTTCTGGCTGCACACGAACAAGATGCGCTGCATGCGCGGCTCAGGCGCTCGCGGCGAATTCGTCGCGGGTGAGATTGAGCGGCGCGGCGTCGGTGCAGACCACGTCGTCCTCGATGCGGATGCCGCCGAACGGACGGAACTGGTCGATGCGGTTCCAGTCGACGCTGTCGGCGTGTTCGCCCTTGCGCAGACCATCCAGCAACAGGTCGACGAAATACAGGCCCGGCTCGATCGTCACCGCCATGCCCGGTTCCAGCACCCGGGTCAGGCGCAGATACGGATGGCCGGCGGGCTTGTCGATGCGGCCGCCGCGATCGGAGGCGGCGAAACCGGCGACTTCATGCACCTGCAGGCCGATGCCGTGGCCGATGCCGTGCGGGAAGAACACGCCGCTCACGCCGGTTTCCACCGCCGCTTCCGGGCTGATGTTGAGCACGCCGAAGTCCTTGAGAATGCCGGCCAGCGCCAGGTGCGCATCGAGATGGATGCGCTTGTAGTCGGTGCCGGCGCGGACCTGATCGCACATGACCAATTGCGCGGCGTCGACCGCGTCGATCAGCGCCTGGAACTCGCTGCCGGCATCGCTGGCGTAGCTGCGGGTGATGTCGCAGGCGTAGCCGTGATGGCTGGCGCCGGCATCGATCAGGAAACTGCGCGACTGCGCCGGCGGCTCGCGGTCGAGTTCCATGTAGTGCAGCACCGCGCCGTTCTGGTTGAGGGCGACGATGTTGCCGTACGGCAGTTCGTTGCAGTCCTGGCGTGCGGCGGCGCAATAGGCCAGGTGGATGTCGAACTCGCTGCGGCCGGCGCGGAACGCGGCTTCGGCGGCGCGGTGCGCGCGCACGCCCTTGCGGGTCGCTTCGCGCATCATCGCCACTTCGTAGGGCGTCTTGAAGGCGCGGTGGTATTCGAGGTAATCGATCACCGGCTGCGGGTTGTTCGGCGCGAACTCGCCGAGCGTGCTCAGCGGCTCGCCGAGGATGGCGCAGCGCGCCGGGTCCTTGGGCAGATGGGCGAGCGCTTCTTCGGCGGTGCGGATCACGATCACCTCGAAATGCTCGACCCACCAGCCGCTGGGCGCCTGCGGCACGACATGCCAGTAGTCGAACGGCTGCAGGTAGATCAGCTTGGGCGTCTGCCCGGGCGTGGCGACCAGCCAGCTGCCCGGGTTGCGGGTCAGCGGCACCCAGGCCTTGAACTGCGGGTTCGCCGCGTACGGATAGTCGCGGTCGTCGAACACCTGGTAATGCAGGGTGCCGCTGGGGACGACCAGATGATCGAAACCGCCGCGCGCCAGCGCCTGCTCGGTGCGGCGTTGCAGTTCGGCGAAATGCTGCGCGTACAGCTCGGCGATGGAGCGGGACGCGGACGGATCGGCGGTGCGGGCGGGGGCGGTCATCGCGGGGCTTCGGCTGGGGAAACGCGGCTATTTTGCCGGATTGCGCGCCGGGCTGGATTTGCCGTTTGCGCTGAGCCCCTCTCCCGCAACGCGGGAGAGGGGTTGGGGTGAGGGCCTGCGGGTCGTTTGCGTGGCGCCACGATCCGCGCGCGCCCTCATCCGCCCTTCGGGCACCTTCTCCCGCTTGCGGGAGAAGGACACGGCGTTACTCGTAACTCGCCCCGGGCGAATCCAGCCACTGACGCAGATGCTGCATGCCGTCTTCGGGCATGGCGATAAAGCGAAAACCGGTCCAGGTCTGGCCCGGGACGCTGGCGCGGTCCTGCCACAGCAGGTGCGCGCCGACTTCGATCGGCGAGGCGTGCTGCGGCGCGTCGCGCAGGTTGAAGCGCAACTGGTACAGCGCGTCGTCGACCAGCGGTGCGCTGGCGATCAGCATCATGCCGGTCTCGGACAGATTGCCCAGATGGCCGATCACCGTCTCGGTCATGGTGTCGACCACCTGCACCGTCTCGACGATGCGGCGCCGGCGAGTGCGGCGGTATTCCTCGTTCATGCGCCGGCCCCGTCGGCAGCCGGCGCGCGACCGCCGCCGAAGCCGCGCAGCACGTCCAGCGCCGCGTGCCAGGCGCGATCGACCAGCCGACTGCGCTCCTCGGCCACGATCCGCACCTGCCCGCGCGCGAGCATCCGCGCCAGGCTGTCGAGCGATTGCTCGCCCACGCGCTGGCCGCGCTGGTTGACGAACAGCGCGTTGTCGGTGATCGGGCTGAACCACGACAGGCGTCGACGCACCGCGTCGCCCTGCTGGTTCTGCACGAATTCGAACCAGGTGCCGAACGGCAGCGCGCGGATCTGTTCCCAGCAGGCCTGTTCGCGCTCGTCGCGCGGCGACAGCGACGCGCGCGGCGCCGGCGCGTGGCCTTCCTCGCCCAGGCGCACGCGCGAACGCAGCTTCACCGCCAGTTCGGTGCGCGAGGCGGCTTCGTCGGTCAGCGCCGGGCCGACGGTGAGCTGGCGCGAGATCGCGCCGGCATCGTCGGCGTGGTAGCCGACCAGGGTCAGGGCATGTTCGATATCGGCGTCGAGCCCGCACGGGGCGGTCGCGCCGACGCCGGTCAGGTTGGCGGCGACGATCTGCTCGGTGATCGCCAGCTGGCGCCGCCAGGCGTCGGATTCTTCGCCGTGGCGCAGCAGGGTCAGGGTCAGCACATCGGCCCAGGCCTGGCTGAGCAGGGTCTGGACAAAACGCGGCAGGCGTTGGTCGAGGGTGCTTGCTTCGATCGCCTGATTGGCGCGGCGCTTGGCCAGTTCGAGTTTTTCCTTGCCGCGCGCGGCCTCGACATGGCGGCGCTCGCTGACTTCGGCCTTGCGCGCCATGTTCTGCAGATGCTCCTGCAGGCGCTGGTTGGCGGTGTCGAAGGCGCCGGGCGCGACCTTGTAGTGCTCGATCACGTGATCGACCGCCTGCCGCAGCGGCTCGTGCAGCTGTGGGTCGACTTCCTCGGTCGGGGTCCAGCGCGCGCCGGCCTCGGCGACGGTGTTGAGCAACTGCCGCGCCGGATGCCCGCTGTGTTCGAGCAGCGAGCGGTCCTGCAGGGCGGCGTGCAGCAGCGGCGCCTGCAGGCGGTTGAGCAGGGTCGAGATCATCGCGTCGCCGCGCAGGCGCTGTTCGATCTCGCCGTACAGCAGGTCGAGCAGGTCGAACACGTCGCCGTCGTCGCGCGACAGCGCGGTCGGGCGTTCGGCGTCCGCGCCGGCGTCGCCGTCGCCGCGGTCGTTGCGCTCATGCGCCGCCAACAGCGACTGGCGCAGGTCGGCGACCTTGCGCAGCGGTTGCGGGCCGCGCGGCAGTTCGTCCTTGAGGTGATTGAGCGCGTCGAGCAGCTCGGCGGTATTGAGCGCGGTGACCGGCGCCGACGGCTGCGCGCGCGGGCGCAGCTTGTCGACCAGCTCGCGGCGTTCGCCGAGCCATTGCTGCAAGGTTGCGAAGTCGACCGCGTCGGCGGACGCGGCGGCGGCGGGCTGGCCCGGCCAGGCGGTGTGCGGACGCGACGGCTCGTTCGCGCGGGCGGGTTGGGTGGCCGATGTGCGGGACAGTTCGGCACTGGCGCCGGTGTGTGGGCCGGCGTTGGCTTCGGTGCCGCGCGCGGGATCGCTGGTGGGATCGCCCGCGGACGCACGCCGCACCGGTTCGGCCGCCAGCGCGGCCAAACCTTCGGCGGCCGGATTCTGCACGCTCGGGCGGGTCCGCAGCGGCACGAACGACAGGCTCGGCAGCACGTTCTCGCGCGCCAGCAGGGCGTTCATCGACTCGACCATCGCCGCGTAGCCCAGCATCACCTGCTGGTCGAACACCCGGTACAGATCCAGCCGCGATTCCAGGCTGATCTGCAGCGGCTGGCAGGCTTCGGCGAAGCTGCGGATCAGCCGCTGCGGGCCGACCGGCAGGCGCTCGCTGTCGAACGCGGGCGCGCCGGCGAGCACGCCGAAACGCTGGCCGAGCAGCAGCAGACCCAGCCCGGCGCGCGACTCGTGGCGGCTGGCCACCGCGCGCAGCACGGTGTTTTCGTCGACTTCGCTGTCTTCGACCAACCGAAGTTCCCGAAAATGAGGCGCTGCGTTGTTGACCGGACGCGATGGAGTGGCCGCCGTGTCCCTCAACCGAGTCAGCGCCGTCTCCAACCCCAGCAAATACCGAGGAATCAAATCCGCCCGCCGCAACCGCACCAGCCGCAAGGTCTCCAGATACCCCGACTGCAGACTGGGATTGCGGGCCTGATCGGCCTGGCGAAACAACTGTTGCTCGTACTCGGCGAGCATGCGCTCCAGCAGCGGCGCGATCTCGTCGCTGACCAGCGCATACAACTGCTCGAGCAGCCGGCGCACGCGGCGAGGCAAGGCGGCGGTGGCCAAGGTGGCCCGCGGCGAGGCGTCCAGAGGGTCGAACGTGGCGGACATGGGCTTTGGGTACTGACGAC
This sequence comes from Lysobacter capsici, assembly GCF_018732085.1. Classification (NCBI taxonomy): domain Bacteria; kingdom Pseudomonadati; phylum Pseudomonadota; class Gammaproteobacteria; order Lysobacterales; family Lysobacteraceae; genus Lysobacter; species Lysobacter capsici. The sequence continues at coordinate 1,126,394 of NZ_CP076103.1, forward strand.
CGCGAGATATAACCACGCCTCCCGGGCCACAAGCCAGCCCGGAGCGGTCCGGGCGTAGCGTGCAGCCGACAGGAGGCGACCATTGGCACAAACGCGCTGCCTGTTGCGTAGCGGCCAAGGCCGAGTGTGTCGCGGTGGCGGTGGTGGCGTTGTGAGTTGGCGCCGGGGCCGAGCAAGTGCGTCGGCCGCTACCGCGCGCTGATCATCCGGGCAGGAACAGCGCGACCACGTCGTTGGTGAAGCGCCGGCCCAGCTCGGTCGGCTGGACCCGGTCGCCGTCGCGCTGCAACCAGCCGGCGGCATAACCCGCCTGCAACTGCGGCTCGATCGTGGCGCGCGCCAGCCCGGTGCACGATTCGAACGAGTTCAGCGAAAAGCCCTCGACCAGCCGCAGCACATTGAGCATGTATTCGAACGGCCGCCGCGCCGGCGCGATCCGGTCGTCGCCGCCGATCGCCGCGGCGCTGCCGGCGGCGGCCAGGTACTGGGTCGGGTGCTTGAGCTTCCAGCGCCGCAGGATGTCCTGCTCGGCGCCCAGGGTGATCTTGCCGTGGGCGCCGGCGCCGATGCCCAGGTAGTCGCCGTAGCGCCAGTAATTGAGGTTGTGCTGGCAGCGCCGGCCCTCGCGGGCATAGGCGCTGACCTCGTACTGGCCGTAGCCGTGTTCGGCCAGCAGCGCCTGGCAGTGCTCCTGGATGTCCCAGGCGCCGTCTTCGTCGGGAATGCCTTGCGGCGGGCGCGCGGCGAACACGGTGTTGGGCTCCAGGGTCAGCTGGTAATGCGAGATATGCGCCGGCTGCAGCGCGAACGCGCGCTGCAGGTCATGTTCGGCCATCGCCAAGGTCTGGCCGGGCAGGGCGTACATCAGGTCGAGATTGAGATTGTCGAAACCGGCGTCCTGGGCCAGTTTCACCGCCGCCTCGGCCTCGCCACTGTCGTGGATGCGGCCCAGGCGCTTGAGGCAGCCGTCGTCGAAGCTCTGGATGCCGAAGCTCAGCCGGTTCACGCCGGCGGCCTTGTACAGCTCGAAGCGGCCGTGCTCGGCGGTGCCCGGGTTGGTCTCCAGGGTGATCTCGGCCCCGGGCGCGAAGCGCAGGCGCGCGCTGGCGGCCTGCAGGAAGCGGTCGATGAACTCCGGCGGAAACAGGCTCGGGGTGCCGCCGCCGAAGAACACGCTGTGCACGGTCCGGCCCCAGACCAGCGGCAGGTCGTGTTCCAGGTCGGCGATCAGGGCCTGGACGTAGGCGTCGAACGGCAGCGCGCCGCGGCCCTCGTGCGAGTTGAAGTCGCAATACGGGCATTTGCGCACGCACCAGGGCAGGTGGACGTACAGCGACAGCGGCGGGGTGGTCAGGGCAGGAGTCAACAGCGCGGGCCGGGCGCCAGGGCCCGGTATCGGTCGGAGGGGAACCGATAGCTTACCGGTCGGGCGTCGCGCCGTAGCGGCGAGTCGCCAACAGGGCGCGCAGATTGGCGTCCAGGTGCACGTCCGGGCGGGCCTGGACGACCAAATGCATGATCGTCGCCAGCGGCTCGGCGTGGCCGTCGCCGGACATTTCGCCGTCGAACACGGTCACCGTGTCCCAGGCGCGGTGCGGGGCCGGGGCCAGGCGCAGTTCCAGGGTCGAGGTCAGGCGCATGCGCCCGTCCTTGGCCCGGTGCAGCGACATGGCGACCACTTCGCGCGGTTCGAACACCCGGCTGCGGTGGCCGCTGGTGATGTTGGCGCAGCGGATGGCGCCGCCGACCGCCGGGCCGCCGAGCGCGGCGTCCAGGCTGACCCGCTGGACCGCGGCCAGGGCGACCAGCCCGACCAGCACGGCCAGCAGCCACAGCGCCAGTTCGATCTCGCTGCCGAAGCTGGGCGCGCCGGCGCGCAGGCCGTCCTGGCGGATCCAGATCGCGATCGGCATCGCCAGCAGGTACAGCACCGCCACCGACAGCACGGTGTGGCCGCCGGTGCGGAAGGCGCGGCGCTGCGGGGCATCGGCGCGCAGCATCCGGTTCATGGGCTCAGCTCCGCGAGGCGCTCGCGCAGGATCGCCAGCGCGCGGGCGCGATGGCTGACCTTGTTCTTGATCTCGTCGTCGATCTCGCCGGCCGAGACGTTGTACTGGGTGTCGAAGAACACCGGCTGATAGCCGAAGCCGCGCTCGCCCTGGCGTTGCCGGGCGATGCGGCCGTGCCAGACGCCTTCGGCGATGATCGGACGCGGATCGCCGGCATGGCGCAGCAGCACGATCACCGCATAGAAATGCGCGCCGCGCTGTTCGTCCGGGACGTCCTTGAGCGCGGCCAGCAGTTTGTCGATATTGCCCTGGGCGTCGCCGTGGCGGTGATAGCGCGCCGAGTACAGGCCGGGCGCGCCGCCGAGCGCATCGACGCAGATGCCCGAGTCGTCGGCCAACGCCGGCAGCCCGGTGACCTGGCAGGCATGACGCGCCTTCAGCAACGCGTTCTCGACGAACGTGCTGCCGGTTTCCTCTACGTCCTCGACCCCCAAGTCGGTTTGCGCCACCAGGTCGATGCCGGTGTCGCGCAGCAGGTCGCGCAGCTCCACCAGCTTCCCGGCGTTGCTGCTGGCCAGCACTAATCTCATGCCTTCAGTTCCAGCAAATCCCAGCGATTACCGTACAGGTCTTCAAAAACGGCGACCGTGCCGTAGGTCTCGACGCGTGGAGATTCCACGAAGCGCACCCCGCGTTCGAGCATCGCCGCGTGGTCGCGATGGAAGTCGTCGGTGTGCAGAAAGAAGCCGACCCGGCCGCCGGTCTGGTCGCCGACGCGCTCGCGCTGCTCGTCGTTCGCGGCCTGCGCGAGCAGCAGCGCGGTCTGCGCGCCGCGCGCCGGCGCGACCCGCACCCAGCGCTTGCCGCCGCCTTGGTTGATGTCGTCGAGCAGGCTGAAACCCAGGGATTTCGTGTAGTAAGCGATGGCCTCGTCGTAATCGGCGACGACCAGGGTGATGCTGCCGATGCTGCGGTTCATGCGTGTCCTCGTGCGGGGCCAGGGCAGCGAGTGTCGCGATCGCCCGGCGAATCGGCCGCGGCGACGGCATGTCGGGCGGCTGGCGAGAATGATCGCGGATGTGCGGTGAAGTTCAGCGCGGGTGGCGAAATTTGAGACTTGGCGCGCGGATGTGTTCACGCGCTGTGTGGGGTAGTGGGCGTCGTGGACGCTGTGTCGAGTCGGGCCTGAAGGCCCTCCCACAAAAAACCTCGCGATTGCCGCGAGGGCTGGAGTGTCCGTGCGACGGTTACCACGCGTGTTGCTGTTCGCTGCAGCGGCCGCTCATTGTCCGGTCAATCGATATCGTCGCCGGTCAGCGGCCACGAAGGACATTCGATATGCACGCTATAGCGCATGTACATGTGCATGCTCTAAGCGTACGAGCATGCACTAGCGCATGCGCGAAGACTTTTGTGGGAGGGGCTTCAGCCCCGACGCCTTTCGATCAGATCGCGGTAAAAGTTTCGAACGCTTTTTTGCTCGTCATTCCCGCGAACGCGGGAATCCAGTGACTTCAGCGCGGATCATGTGAGCGACGTCGTTTTTGTCAGCCCGCCCAAGTCACTGGATTCCCGCGTTCGCGGGAATGACGGTAGGAGAGGGCGCGGTCGCTGGAAAAATTCAGAATGCTTTTGCTTGATGCTTTTGCTCGTCATTCCCGCTAAGGCTGGAATCCATTGACTTCAGCGCGGATCATGTGAGCGACGTCGTTTTTGTCAGCCCGCCCAAGTCACTGGATTCCCGCCTTCGCGGGAATGACGATAGGAGAGGGCGCGGTTACTGGGCGATTCGATGGCGATGCATCGGGACATACCGCTTCGACCACGCGATTGAATGGCGAAGCATCCACGCGCATGCCAAGCCATATAGCGCGAATCGAGAATAAATCCCGATTCGCGCCGTCATCGTGAAACTCAACCCGCCAACGCCTCGCGCTGCTTGAGCACCAACTCGGCGATCCCGGCTTCGGCCAGCGCCAGCAACCCATCAAGCTCCGAACGCCGGAACGCATGCCCCTCGGCTGTGCCCTGCAGCTCGATAAACCCGCCGCCGTCGTTCATCACCACATTCATGTCGGTATCGCAGTCGCTGTCCTCGGCATAGTCCAGGTCCAGCACCGGCACGCCGCGGTACACGCCGACCGAGACCGCCGCGACCGCGCCGAAGATCGGGTCGCGGGTGATTTCGCGCCGCGCCTGCAGCCAGCGGATCGCATCGACCAGGGCCACGTAGGCGCCGGTGATCGCCGCGGTGCGGGTGCCGCCGTCGGCCTGCAGCACGTCGCAGTCGAGCGTGATAGTGCGTTCGCCGAGCGCCTTGCGGTCGACGCAGGCGCGCAGCGCGCGGCCGATCAGGCGCTGGATTTCCAGGGTCCGTCCGCCCTGCTTGCCGCGCGCGGCCTCGCGGTCGCTGCGGGTGTGGGTGGCGCGCGGCAGCATGCCGTACTCGGCGGTGACCCAGCCTTCGCCCTTGCCGCGCAGGAAACCGGGCACCTTGTTGTCGACGCTGGCGGTGCACAGCACCCGGGTCTGGCCGAAGCTGACCAGCACCGAGCCTTCGGCGTGGGCAGTGTAGCCGCGCTCGATCCGGACCTCGCGCATCTGCTCCGCGGTGCGGCCGCTGGGGCGGACGAGCGGGCCGGCCGGGGCCTGGGCGGGAGCGGCGTTGGGACCGGTCATGAGGCGGATTTACCGTTTGAGGGCCGGCGAGTTTACCATTCGCTCCCTGTAGGCTCGGGATTTCCGAATGATTCGCAGCATGACCGCCTTCGCCAGCGGCGAACGCGTGACACCTTGGGGCACGCTCGGTTGCGAGCTGCGCTCGGTCAACCACCGCTTCCTGGAACTCGGCGTGCGCCTGGCCGACGAGCTGCGCGTGCTGGAACCGGCGCTGCGCGAGCGCGTGGGTTCGCGGATCAGCCGCGGCAAGATCGACCTGAGCCTGCGCCTGCGCGCGCCCGAAGGCGGCGATGCGCTGCAACTCAATCCGACCCGCCTGCGCGAACTGAGCGATCTGGCGATCGACCTGTCGGCGCGCTTCCCGGCGCTGCGCACCGACTTCACCGATCTGTTGCAGTTCCCCGGCGTGCTGCAGGCGCCGAGCACCGACCCGGCGGCGTTGCAGGCCGAAGCCTTGAGCCTGCTCGACAGCGTGCTGGACGAATTCGTCGCCTCGCGCGAACGCGAAGGCGGCAAGCTCGCCACCGTGATCGGCGAACGCATCGACGGCATCGCCCGCATCGCAAGCGAGGTGCGCGCGATGATGCCGGCGATCCGCACCGGCCAGCGCGCCAAGCTCGAAGCGCGCCTGGCCGACCTGGCCCAGCCGGCCGACAACGGCCGGCTCGAGCAGGAACTGGTGATGTGGCTGCAGAAGCTCGATGTCGACGAGGAACTCGACCGGCTCGATTCGCACGTGTCCGAAGCGCGGCGCGTGCTCAAGCTGCGCGAAGCGGTCGGCCGCCGCCTGGACTTCCTGCTGCAGGAGTTCAATCGCGAAGCCAACACCCTGGGTTCCAAGTCGGTCGACGCGCGCAGCTCGGCGGCGGCGGTGGAGCTCAAGGTGCTGATCGATCAGGTGCGCGAGCAGATTCAGAACATCGAGTAGCCGGGAATCGGGAATGGGGAATAGGGAATCGCAAGAGCGACAACGTCGCCAGATCCCGCGCTCCGCACTTCCGATTCTCCATTCCCCACTCCCCATTCCCGAGACTTATGCGCGGAACCCTCTACATCGTCGCCGCTCCCTCCGGGGCCGGAAAATCCAGCATCGTCAACGCGGTGCTCGCGCGCGATGCGAACATCCGCCTGTCGATCTCGTTCACCTCGCGCCAGCCGCGTCCGGGCGAGCGTCACGCCGAGCACTACCACTTCGTCAGCGCGCAGGAATTCGAGGCGATGGTCGAAGCCGGCGACTTTTTCGAATACGCGCGCGTCCACGGCGACTGGAAGGGCTCGGCGCGGCAGTCGGTCGAACCGTTCCTGTCGGCCGGCAAGGACGTGCTGCTGGAAATCGACTGGCAGGGCGCGCGCCAGGTGCGCGCCAAGGTGCCCGACGCGGTCAGCGTGTTCATCCTGCCGCCCTCGCGCGACGCGCTGGAGTCGCGCATGCGCTCGCGCGGGCAGGACAGCGAGCAGGTGATCGGCCAGCGCCTGGCTGCCGCGCGCGAGGAGATGTCGCACTACGGCGAGTTCGACTACGTCATCGTCAACGAGATCTTCGACACCGCCGTCGACGAGATGTGCGCGATCTTCCTGGCCAGCCGGCTGCGCCGCGAACCGCAGGTGGCGCGGCATTCGCGCTTGATCACGGCGTTGCTGGCGGACTGATCGAGGGCCGGGAATCGGGAGTGGGGAATCGGGAATCGGGAAAAGCTGATCTGGGCTTCGGGTAGGCCCCGTGCCGGCGGACCCGCGCAATCTTTTGTGGCGCTCCGGCCCCGACACCCGATCGCTGCGCGTCCCGAAGTCCGACTGTAGGAGCGGCGCAAGCCGCGACCGCGCCAATCGGCCGATTGCGCCACCCCGAGGCCGATCCGGCCCTCCAATCGCCGCTCAACCCGTCCTCACGACGCCCGTCGCGGCCTTATCTGATTGATTCACAAGGCCGAGGTCACCGAAACCTTGCCCCGGCCAGGCACAGCGACTAAACTTCCCGGTCCCCATCCGCATTACAAAGACGGCCGCACCGGCCGCAGGAGCCCCATGGCCCGCATCACCGTCGAAGATTGCCTGGAAGTGGTCGATAACCGCTTCGAACTCGTCATGCTGGCCGCCAAGCGCGCCCGCCAGCTGGCCAATGGCGTCGAGCCGCAGCTGGACAACAGCGAAGCCAACGACAAGCCGACCGTGCTGGCGCTGCGCGAAATCGCCGCGCGTCAGGTCAACCCCGAGTACATCGACGCGGTCGAAAAGGCCGAGCGCGAGCGCAAGGAACGCGAAGCCCTGGAATGGGCCGCGGCCGAAGTGGTCGCCGACGACGACCTGTCCAAGGGCGACGACTGATCCAATCGGCTGCGCGCCTGCGCGCGGGCGTTCGGATCGACAAACGGCTCCGCTTCGGCGGGGCCGTTTTCGTTTGTGGCTGCGGTTGGGCCGCCTGGAATCTCGCGAGAGTTCCGCTGGGTGGGCCTTTGCGCGGGAGGGAAGGTGGTCGCCTTCCTGGCGCGGCTGCTTCTGGGTGCGGCTGTCTTCAGGAGGTGGCTTTTGTGGGGGGTGTGGGAGGGGCTTCAGCCCCGACGCTTTTCGCTCAGGTCGCCGGAACGCTTCGCCGCGATCGGAGCGAAAAGCGTCGGGGCTGAAGCCCCTCCCACAAAAGACTTCGGGCTATCGCTTCCAAGTCGTCGCGCAGCCGTCTCCTCGCTAACGCCCCAGATCGCCGCCGCCGCGCTGCCTGCTCCGAACAGTGCTCCGAACAGCAGCCTCCAAGCTGCTTGCTCCGAGCGGTGCTCCGAACTGCACCCTCCGAGCTGCCGCCTGCATACAGCAGCCGTCTCCGCGCAGCCTCCGGGCTGCGGCCTTAAACTCGCCGCCCTCAGGCAACGGCGTTCAAGCCACCCGCTTCGAGTCACCGCCTCGAACGCCGGGCAGGAGCAGGCAGGGAAGTCGAGCAATCGGCCGTCCCCGGTGCCCAAACTAGCCCGACGCCCATCCCCAGCCTGAACCAAACCGCCTCCCAACTGCGCAAGCCGTGACCGTGTGCTTGCGCAGAATCGCGCCGTCGCCACATTCAAAGTACGTAATGCGTTGCGCCATGCGCTCCCGCCCGCGTAAATTTCCGTTATGACCCCTGCCGAGCCCGCGCTGAAAACCTATCCTGCCGCTGCCGACGACACGGAGCTGCCGGACTACGTGCGCGAGCTCGAGCTCGCCGCGCACTACCTGCCCGAGACGCAGCGCCATCAGCTGCGCCGCGCCTGGGCGGTCGGCGCCGCCGCGCATGCCGGCCAGACCCGCAAGTCCGGCGAGCCCTACATCACCCATCCGGTCGCGGTGGCCAAGGTGCTGGCCGAGCAGGGCCTGGACGTCGAGACCCTGGTCGCGGCGATCCTGCACGACACCATCGAAGACACCCCGCTGACCCGCGAATGCCTGGCGACCGAGTTCGGTCCGACCGTGGCCGAACTGGTCGACGGCGTCACCAAGCTCGACAAGCTGCAGTTCCGCGATCGCCAGGAAGCGGCCGCGGAAAGTTTCCGCAAGATGCTGCTGGCGATGGCGCGCGACCTGCGGGTGATCCTGATCAAGCTCGCCGACCGCCTGCACAACATGCGCACGCTCGGCGCGCAGAGCGCCGAAGCGCGCGAACGCATCGCGCGCGAGACGCTGGAGATCTACGCGCCGATCGCCCAGCGCCTGGGCATGAACCTGATCAAGGCCGAGCTGCAGGACCTGGGTTTCCGCGCGCTGCATCCGTGGCGTCACGCGGTGGTGGAAAAACGCATCCGCACCCAGCCGGTGGTGCGGCGCGAGTCGCTGGTGCAGATCGAAGCGCACCTGGCTCAGCGCCTGGCGAAGGAGAAGCTTCAACACCGCCTGATCAGCCGGGTGAAATCGCCGTGGAGCATCTACACCAAGATGCATCACGAGCATAAGAGCTTCACCCAGGTCATGGACGTGTTCGGTTTCCGCATCGTGGTCAAGAGCGTGCCGGACTGTTACCACGCGCTCGGCGTCGCCCATTCGGCGTACAAGCCGCTGGATTCGCGTTTCCGCGATTTCATCGCGATCCCGAAGGCCAACGGTTACCAATCGCTGCACACGGTGTTGTTCGGTCCCTACGGTTCGCCGGTCGAGGTGCAGATCCGCACCGAGGACATGGACCTGATCGCCGAACGCGGCATCGCCGCGCACTGGTCGTACAAGCACGGCGGCGAAGGCCCCAACAGCGCGCAGTCGCGCGCGCACAGCTGGATCGCCAGCCTGGTCGAGTCGCAACGTTCGACCGGTTCGTCGCTGGAGTTCCTCGAAAACGTCAAGGTCGACCTGTTCCCGGACGAGGTCTACCTGTTCACGCCGAAGGGCGACATCCTGTCGTTGCCGCGCAACTCCACCGCGCTCGACTTCGCCTACGCGGTGCATACCGACGTCGGCAACCGCGCGGTCGCCGCGCGCGTCGACGGCAAGCTGGTGCCGCTGCGGACCAAGCTCGCCAGCGGCCAGCGGGTCGAGATCATCACCGCCAAGTCGTCCACGCCCAAGCCGCAGTGGCTGGAGTTCGTGGTCTCGGGCAAGGCGCGCACGTCGATCCGGCAGCAACTCAAGCAGCTCGAACACGAGGACGCGGTGCAGCTCGGCCATCGCATGCTCGACCGCGCGCTGGAAGTGCTGGAGACCTCGCTCGACCGCACCCCGGCGCAGCGGCTCGACGCATACCTGGCGGAAAACCGCTATCCGCGGCTGGAAGCGTTGCTGGCCGACATCGCGCTCGGCAACCGCATGCCCAACCAGGTCGCGCTGGCGCTCGCGCGCGAAGCGCCGGGCAAGACCCGCGGGCGCTCGATCGACCGCCCGCGCCTGCCCGAGGACAAGATCCTGATCACCGGCGCCGAGCGCGGCGTGATCAGCTTCGCCAATTGTTGCCTGCCGTTGCCGGGTGACGACATCATGGGCTACCACACCGCCGGCAAGGGCATCGTGGTGCATCGCCTGGATTGCCCGAACGTCGCCGAGTACTGCAAATCGCCCGACCGCTGGGTCGCGATCGGCTGGGACCGTCAGGTCTCGGGCGACTTCGCCGCCGCGCTGCGGATCGAGGTCGACAACCGTCCCGGCTCGCTGGCCCAGGTCGCCGCCGCGATCGCCGAGGCCGAATCCAACATCGACCGGGTCGAATACCTCGAGCGCGATTCCAACATCGCGATCATGCGTTTCGCGATCGAAGTGCACGACCGCAAGCATCTGGCCGACGTGATGCGTCGCGTGCGCCGGTTGGCGGTGGTGTTGGGCGTGCAGCGGATGTGAGGGGCCGGGAATTGGGAGTCGGGAGTCGGGAATCGTAAGAGCGCGGTCGCGGCGTCTGCGGCTACGCGACTTTGATCAACGTACGGCGAAGCCCAGTTCGTGATCCAGGCCCCGCGACCCCGCTTTTGCCCTTACGATTCCCAATTCTCCATTCCCCATTCCCGGCCTCAAAATGTCCCGCGAAATCATCCAGACCGACCAAGCCCCGGCCGCGATCGGCCCGTACTCGCAAGCCGTGCGCGTCGGCGACACCGTGTATCTGTCCGGCCAGATTCCGCTCGATCCGTCCAGCGGGTTGGTGATCGAAGGCGATATCGAAGCGCAGGCGCACCGCGCGTTCAGCAATCTGCAGGCGGTGTGCGAAGCCGCCGGCGGTTCGCTGGCCGATATCGCGCGGCTGGGCCTGTACCTCACCGACCTGAGCAGCTTCGGCAAGGTCAATGCGGTGATGGGCGAGTACTTCAACCCGCCGTACCCGGCGCGTTCGACCGTCGAAGTGTCGGCGTTGCCGCGCGGGGTCGCGTTCGAAGTCGATGCGATCATGGTGTTGCGCTGAGTCCATCCGCGCTCGCGGCGTAGGTTTCGCACTGCGCCGCATAGGGTTCGCAATCTACTGTGGGAGTGGCTTCCTATTGTGGGAGGGGCTTGAGCCCCGACGCTTTTCGCTCCGATCGCGGCGAAGTTTCAGGCGATTTGAGCGAAAAGCGTCGGGGCTCAAGCTCCTCCCACATAAGCGAAGCGGCTCCCACACGAGCTACCTGCGCTCGCCGGCCATCTCGGCCAGCAGATGCTCGCGCAGCGCGCGCGGCGTCTGTCCGGTCAGGCGCTTGAACGCGCGGCGGAAATCGCGCGGGTCCTTGTAGCCGATCGCCGCGCCGACGCTGGCGATGGTCAGGTTGCGCTCGCGCAGCAGGGCATAGGCGCGGTCGATGCGCAGGCGGTCGTGGATGTCGTGGAAGCTGGTGCCTTCGCCGGTCAACTGACGCCGCAGGGTGCGTTCGCTGACGTGCAATTGCGCGGCGATGCCGGCCAGCTTCGGGTCCTGCGGCAGTTGCGCGCGCAGCAGGCGCTCGACCGCGGCGGTGACTTCGCCGGGCACCGCGGTGTCGGGCATCTGTGCCTCGCACAAGGCCAGCACTTGGCGCGAGGCGATCGGGTTGTGGGTCGGCAACGGCACCGCCAGCCAGTTCGCGTCCAGCACCAGCCGGTCCTGCGGTTGTTCGAATGCGACCGGGCAGTCGAACACGTCGTCGTAATGCTCGCGATACGCCGGCGCCGGATAACTGAATTCGATCCGCAGCGGCCGCAAGGTAGTGCCGACCAGGCCGCGCGCGAGCGCGAGGCAGCTGCTGAAGAATTCCTCGGTGACGAAACGATGGATGCTCGGATAGGCCAGGGTCATCTGCCCGGCCAGCGCCAGGGTGCCGCTTTCCGAGGCGCTTTCGACGAAACGCATCAGGCTGCCGACCACCGGCGTGAAGCGCAGGCCGATCTGCAGCGCTTCGCCGAACGTCGCCGCGGTCGTCATCGCCAGCCCGAGCAGGCCGAAATTGCCGACGTGCTGGTCGCGGCCGAGGTCCAGACCGATGGTCGGCGGCAGCACCTTCAAGGCGCGCTCGACCACCACCGCGGTCGGCCGGTCGGGCAGGCGCACGCCAGGGTCGCTGACCTGAGCGCGGCTCAGGCCGGTGCCGGCGAACCAGTCGTCGCTGGGCGCGCCGATCCGGTCCGCGGTCTCCAGCAGACCCCACAACAGGTTCGGCGACATCAGTGCGATATCGGCCCGGGCCTTGTCCTGATCGGATGACTGACGCATCGCCTCTCACTGTTGATCGCGGGTAGGCCGTGAACTTGACCGCGAATGCCCCCTTAGTGTGCCGCATTCGCCCTCACGCGCGCTCACACCGGCGGCGGAGACTCGACGCTTAGCCGTCACGGGGTCCGTTCTCGCCATCGGCGCGAACCCGCCCCGGTCGCCAACGATCACGGGGATCACCATGAACCAGCCCATTCGCGCGTCCGTCCTCGCCCTGGCCGTGGCCGCGCTGACCGCCGCCTGCGGCCCCGAACAAGCCCAGCACACGCCGACCGCGCAGGTCGCCGCCGGGGATGCGAGCTTCGCCGACACCTTCCGCACCCGCCTGCTCGACGCCAAGGACGGCGACGTGATCGAGGTGCCGGCCGGCCGCTACACCTTCGACCGCAGCCTGACCCTGCGCGTGGACGGGGTGACCATCCGCGGCGCCGGGCCGGACAAGTCGGTGCTCAGCTTCAAGGGCCAGAAGGCCGGCGCCGAGGGCCTGCTGGTCAACGCCAGCCGCTTCACCCTGGAAAACATCGCGATCGAGGACAGCAAGGGCGACGGCCTGAAGGTCAACGAAGGCGAGCACATCACCATCCGCAACGTGCGGGTGGAATGGACCGGCGGGCCGAGCACCAAGAACGGCGCCTACGGCCTGTACCCGGTCAAGACCCGCAATGTGCTGATCGAGAATTCGGTCGCGATCGGCGCGTCCGACGCCGGCATCTACGTCGGCCAGTCGCGCGACGTGATCGTGCGCAACAGCCGCGCCGAGTTCAACGTCGCCGGCATCGAGATCGAAAACACCGTCAACGCCGACGTGTACGACAACGTCGCCACCAACAACACCGGCGGCATCCTGGTGTTCAACATGCCGGCGCTGTCGCAGCAGGGCGGCGCGATCCGGGTGTTCAAGAACAAGGTGTTCAAGAACAACACCGCCAACTTCGGCGCCAAGGGCACGCCGGTGTCGAGCGTGCCGGCCGGCAGCGGCATGGTGGTGAATTCCAACGACGACGTGGAAATCTTCGACAACGACATCAGCGACAACGCCACCACCAACATCATCGTTTCCAGCGTCTATTCCACCGGCTACAAGGACGACAAGGCGGCCAAGGATTTCGATCCGTATCCCGAGCGCATCTCGATCTACGGCAATCGTCTGTCCGGCGGCGGCGATTCGCCCGATGGTCTGGACCTCAAAGCGCTCAAGACCGCGATCTACGGCCTGAGCGGGCACTTCCCCGACGTGCTGTGGGACGGCTACGCCAACAAGCAGCGCAAGGAAGGCCCGCAGATCTGCATCCGCGACGTGTCCGGCGTGGTCAACGCCGACGGCCCCGGCAGCTACAAGAACCCGAGCCAGGACACCAAGCCCTACGAATGCGAACTGCCGAAGTTGCCGGCGATCGACCTCAAGCGCGGTTGATCGATGCGCCGTATTTCGATGGGTCGTACTTCAATGCGTTACGCGTTCGCCGTGGTGATGTCGTTGCTGGTTGCGGGATGCGGGAAACCCAGTGCGGACGTCGCGCCGCAAGCGCCGTCGCAAGCGGTCAACGTCGCGGCCGATTCGCCGTGGCCGGCGGTGCATTTCTTCGCCGATGGCCAGCCGGCCGATCTGGCGCAGTGGAACGTGCTGCGCGTCGCCGACGGACGGCTGCGTCTGAATCGCGACGTGGTCCCCTACGATCTCAATACCGCGCTGTTCTCCGACTACGCACACAAGTTGCGCACGGTGTGGATGCCGAAGGGCCAGGCCGCGCAGTTCGATGCGCAGCGCGAATTCGATTTCCCGGTCGGCACCATCTTCAGCAAGACCTTCTACTACCCGCGCGGCGAAGGCGACGCGGTGATGCGCAGCGCCGACGACGGCCCGGACCTGGCCGGCGGCGGCCTGCTGCTGAGCAAGGTGCGCCTGATCGAAACCCGCTTGCTGGTACGGCGTCAGGACGGCTGGGTCGCCCTGCCGTACGTGTGGAACGCCGAGCAGACCCAGGCGAAGTTGATGCGCGGCGGCGAACTGGTCTCGCTGCAACTGGTCGCAAGCGACGGCAGCAGCGAACAAGCGCAGTACACCGTGCCCGACCAGAACCAATGCGCCGGTTGCCACGGCACCGACATGAAGAGCAAGGCGCTGCATCCGCTCGGGCCGCGCGCGCGCCATCTCAATCGCGATTTCGCTTACGACGATGGCGTCGCCAATCAGCTCGCGCGCTGGACGAAGGTGGGTTATCTGCACGGCGCGCCGGAGCCGGCGAGCGCGCCGCGCGACGCCAACTGGCGCGATCCGAACGCGCCGCTGGACGCGCGCGCGCGGGCCTATCTCGACATCAATTGCGGCCACTGCCACAGTCCGACCGGGCCGGGCAACACCTCGGGGCTGTGGCTCGACGCGGCGACCCAGGAGCCGCTGCGACTGGGCCGTTGCAAACTGCCGATCGCCGCCGGCAAGGGTACCGGCGACCGTCGGCACGATATCGTGCCGGGCAAGCCCGACGAGTCGATCCTGACCTACCGCATGGTCAGCGACGATCCGTCGGTGATGATGCCGGAACTGGGCCGCAGCGTGGTCCACGCAGAAGGAGTACAACTGATCCGCGATTGGATCGCCGCGCAACAGGGGACGTGCGGTTGATCGTTGAATCCTTGGGGTCGGCGGAGCGCCGCGAGGTTTTTTGTGGGAGGGGCTTGAGCCCCGATGCTTTCCGATCCGATCGCATGAAAATCCGGGTGAGCCGATCGAAAAGCATCGGGGCTCAAGCCCCTCCCACAAAAGACCTCGCACATTCGCAACACGATTGGATTCGCACAGCCGTCTGAAGGAACACAGACCATAAGAACGCGGCAATGCCGGCGTTCGAACTAACGACAACGAGAGGGGAGCTTGAGATGTCGCTGCGTAAACACCGTTTGGTCACCGCGACCGCCACCGCCATCGCCGCATTGTGCGGCGGCGGACTCGTACTGGCCGCGCCGGCCGCCTTCGCCCAGACCGCCGCGCCGAACCAGGCCTCGGCACCGAAAGAACTGGACAAGATCACCGTCACCGCGCAGAGCCGCGAGCAGGAACTGCAGGACGTGCCGATCGCGCTGCAGGTGGTGACCGACCAGCTGATCGACGATGTCGCCGCGCAGGATCTGGGCGACCTCGACAGTTTCGTGCCGGGGCTGGTGGTCGACAGCCAGCAGCCGACCCAGCCCGGGTTCGAACTGCGCGGCATCAGCACCGACGATTTCGGCATCGGCACCGATCCCGCGGTCGGCGTCTACGTCGACGGCGTGTACGCCGGTCGCGGCGGCGGCGTGCTGTTGCCGTTCACCGACGTGGAGCGCATCGAAGTGCTCAAGGGCCCGCAGGGCACCTTGTTCGGCCGCAACACCGCGGCCGGCGCGATCTCGATCATCACCCGCAAGCCCGACGCCAGCGCGACGCAAGTCAAGACCAAGCTGCGCATCGGCAACTACGGCAAGCAGTACCTCGAAGGCATGCTCAACCTGCCGACCGGCGAGGATTCGGCGTTCCGTTTCAACGCGCTGGTCAATCACGCCGACGGCTGGATCCAGGACGCCGCGACCGGCCGCGATCTCAATCCGGAAAACAACTGGGCCACGCGCGCCGCGTTCAAGACCCGCTTCGGCGAGCGCACCAGCGCCTTGATCAGTTGGGATCACGAAAGCCTCGATCAGCTCGGCCAGGCCACCACCGGCATCATCGCGTTGCCGCCGGCGCCGGGACTGGCGCCGCTGCCGGTGGACGAGTCGGCCTATCTCGACCCGCGCAAGATTCCCACGATGAGCGACGCCGAAGGCAACGAGGAGTCGCGGCGTTTCGACGGCGTGACCCTGATCGTCGACCATGGTTTCGACTGGGGCGGCTTCACTTCCACCACCTCGTGGCGCGACTACGACTCGGTCAACCGGGTCGAGGAAGACGGCACCAATCGCAAGTATCTGTACGTCGATTCGACCAACACCGAAAGCAATCGCAGCTACTACCAGGAATTCAAGTTCAGCGGCAGCACCGACAAGCTGGACTGGATCGCCGGCGCGAGCTACTTCAAGGAAAACGCGCGGCAGACCAGCGAGGTCAATGCCTTGACCGATTCGGTCGACACCATCGTGCATAACCTGGGACTGGCGCCGACGCCCAACGGCTATTTGTTCGGCTACGTCGACCAGCAGCTCGATGCCCTGGGCATCCCGATCCACCTGCTCGGCCACCGCTGGAACGAGACCTTCCGCAACACCCTCGACACCAAGGCCTACGCGGTGTTCGGCGACGTGATCTGGCACGCCACCGACAAGCTCAACCTGACCGTCGGCCTGCGCTACACTCGCGACGAGAAGAACTTCAGCTGGCATAACGATCCGCGCTACGCGCCGGGCCTGGATGCGGCGCTGGATCAACTCGAAGGCCTGGGCTTCTTCGATCTGGCCGGCATCCCGCGCGACTTCTTCGTGTTCGACATCGCCTTCATCGATCCGCCGGCGATGCTCAACAAGGGCCTGACCAACCGCGACAAGCGCTCGTGGAGCGACTTCAGCCCGCGCTTCGTCGCCGACTACCACATCAACGACGACACCATGGTGTTCGCGTCCCTGGCCAAGGGCTACAAGGCGGGCGGTTTCAATTCCTTGCAGATCGGCAGCAGCTTCGAGAACGAGGACGTGTGGAACTTCGAGACCGGCATCAAGAAGTCGTTCCCGGATCAACGCCTGCAGCTCAACGCCTCGGCGTTCTACTACGTCTACGACAACCGCCAGGCGGTGCGGCTCGACAGCAGCACCAGCATCCCGCGTTTCGTGGTCGACACCTCCGATCTGGAAGCCTACGGCCTGGATTTCGACATGCGCTGGCAGGCGACCGATAACTTCGGCCTGGACTTCAACGCCAGCTTCATCGATTCGACCTACAAGAACTACGTCACCTCCGACGGCATCGACGCCAGCGGCGACCCGACCGGGCTGCCGTACTGGTCGGCCGCCGGCGGCGCGTATTACGTGGTGAACCTGGCCGATCACGGCGACCTGCGTTTCTCGCTGCGTCACTCGTATCGCGGCAAGGTGCGTTGCAGCGCCGAGTCGCAGGCGCAGAACCGCTGCGGGGTGAGCCCGGCGCTGGACCTGGGCGAGGCGCAGAACCGCACCGACCTGCGCATCGGCTGGACCTCGCCGCAGGGCCGCTGGGGCGTGGCTGCGTACGGCAACAACCTGTTCGACAACCAGTACATCAACTCGCTGGGCACTTACGGCAAGAACGTGCTCGGCACGGTCGGCGCGCGGGTCAGCGAGCCGCGTACGTTCGGGGTGGAGTTCAGCGCGAAGTATTGAGGGCCGGGAATCGGGAATGGGGAATCGGGAATCGGAAGTGCGGCGAACGGGATTCGATTCTCGATTCCCCATTCCCGATTCCCGCCCTTATCCTTATGCCATGCCAAGCCGTAAGGACGGGCCCTCCGTCGATCTCCACACGCAGCCGATGCCCCGCATGCCCGGGGTCGGGCCGCGCGTGGCCGAGAAACTCGCCGCGCGCGGTTTGACCACGCTGCAGGATTTCTGGCTGCAACTGCCGCGGCAGTACGAAGACCGCACCCAGATCACCCCGATCCGGTTGTTGCAGCCCGGGGTCGCGGCCCAGATTGAGGGCCGGGTCGAAGGGGTCGAGCGCGGGTTTCGCTACAAGCCAATGCTGCGCGTCGCGATCGGCGACGATTCGCGCGCCACGGTCGTGCTGCGGTTCTTTCATTTTCGCGCGGCCCAGGTCGCGCAGTTTCAGGTCGGCGCGCGCGTGCGCCTGTACGGCACGCCCAAGCCGGGCCAGCACGGCCTGGAGATCGTCCATCCCAGCTACCGCGTGTTCGACGACAGCGACGACGAGGTCGCGCTGGGCGAACAGCTCGATCCGGTGTACCCGGCGATCGAAGGCATCGGCCCGGCCACATTGCGGCGCTTGATCGGTTACGCGCTCGATCGGCTGCCCGACGACGGCTCGCTGGAACTGATCCCGCAAGAACTGCGCGAACGCCTGCACTTGCCGACCCTGCGCGAAGCCCTGCTGACCGTGCATCGGCCCGCGGTCGATGCCGATGTCGCCGCGCTGATCGCCGGCCGCCATCCGGCGCAGCGGCGGCTCGCGCTGGAAGAATTGCTCGCCCATCACCTGAGCCTGCGCCGCCAGCGCATCAGCCAGCAGGCGCACAAGGCGCGTCCGCTCAAGCAGATGCCGCTGGCCGAACGCCTGCGCAAATCCTTGCCGTTCAAGCTGACCGGCGCGCAGAAGCGGGTGTTCGACGAGATCCGCGTCGACCTGGCCAAGCCTTCGCCGATGCTGCGTCTGGTCCAGGGCGATGTCGGCAGCGGCAAGACCGTGGTGGCCGCGCTCGCGGCGATGATCGCGGTGCAGCACGGCCGTCAGGCCGCGCTGATGGCGCCGACCGAGCTGCTGGCCGAGCAGCATCTCAACAACCTGCGTCGGTGGCTGGAGCCGCTGGGCGTGCGCGTGGCCTGGCTGGCCGGCAAGGTCACCGGCCGCGCGCGCAGGGCGGTGCTCGAACAGGTCGCCAGCGGCGAGGCGCAGATGGTGGTCGGTACGCATGCGCTGATGCAGGAAGGCGTGGCCTTCGCCGACCTGGCGCTGGCGATCGTCGACGAGCAGCATCGGTTCGGCGTGCATCAACGGCTGGCGCTGAGGGACAAGGGCGCCGGCGGCGCGGTCGGCAAGGACGCGATCGTGCCGCATCAACTGGTGATGACCGCCACGCCGATCCCGCGCACTCTGGCGATGACCGCGTACGCCGATCTCGATGTGTCGGCGATCGACGAACTGCCGCCCGGCCGCACCCCGGTGCAGACCGTCGCGCTCAGCGAGGAACGCCGGCCGGAACTCGTGCAACGCATCCGCAGCGCCTGCGCCGAAGGTCGGCAGGCGTATTGGGTCTGCACCTTGATCGACGATTCCGACGAGGTGATCGCGCAGGCCGCGCAGACCACGTTCGAGGAGTTGTCGGTGCAGCTCGCGCCGCTGCGCGTGGGCCTGGTGCATGGGCGCATGAAGCCGAAGGAAAAGCAGGAAACGATGCGCGCGTTCAAGGACGGCGAACTCGATCTGCTTGTCGCCACCACGGTGATCGAGGTCGGCGTCGACGTGCCCAACGCCTCGTTGATGATCATCGAGAACGCCGAGCGCCTGGGCCTGGCCCAGTTGCATCAGCTGCGCGGCCGGGTGGGGCGCGGCAGCGCCGCATCGAGTTGCGTATTGCTGTACCGCTCGCCGCTGTCGGGGCTGGCGCGGCAGCGCCTGGAAACCATGCGCCAGACCGTCGACGGTTTCGTCATCGCCGAAAAAGACCTGGAATTGCGCGGCCCCGGCGAACTGCTCGGCACCCGCCAGACCGGCCTGGCCGGCTTCCGCGTCGCCGATCTCGCTCGCGACGCCGACCTGCTGCCGCTGGTGCAGGATCTCGGCGAGGACTTGCTCAAGACCTCGCCGGAACTGGCCGAGCGCATCGTTTCGCGCTGGGTGGGCGGGGCGGTGAGGTACGCCTCGGCGTAAGCCGCGTATTGAGCGCATCGCGACGGGCCGGTCGCACCCATTGCCACAGGCGTGTGGTGCAATGCTCGGGCGGCGATGCACATGCCGCACAGCGCCCGCGCGGAGCGTGATTCCGCGCATCAACGACAGGAGTCGCTCATGCCCGCAGCATTCGATATTCCGCACTACGACATTGCGCACTACGGCAGCGCCGCGATGCGACCGGTGGCCGCCGAGGTTCGCGACATTTCCCAGTTCCGCTGGCGCGATGCGACGCTGGGCGAGCGATCGGCCTTGCCCCGGCTTTGGCCGGTCCAGTTCAGCGGCGTGGTGTTGACCGGCACCTCCGGCGACGACGCGCTCACCGGCGGTTCCGGCGACGACACCTTGTACGGGCTCGACGGCAACGACAACCTGCAGGGCGGGGCGGGCAACGACACCCTGTATGCCGGCGACGGCGACGACATCCTGATCGGCGGCACCGGCAACGACACGCTGTACGGCGACACCGGCAACGATGCTTACTATTTCGGCCTCGGCGACGGCCACGATGTGATCCACAGCTTCGATCACGAAGCGCAGTTCTTCGTCACCCTCAATCTCAAGCTCGGCATCCACCCGAATGAGGTCGAGCTCGAACGCAGCGGCGTGGACCTGATCGTGTATTTGATCAGCGGCGAGACCATCACCCTGGCCGGTTATTTCCCGCCGCTCGACGACCCGTGGCAGTGGCCGCGCGCGGTCGACGAATTCTGGTTCCAGGAAAATTTCATCTGGGAGGCCAGCGACATCCTGGCCAAGCTGGAAAGCGACACCCAGGCGCGTGCGAACGGGACCGCGCAACGGCGCTGGACCGGCGCCGCGCGCCCGCCCGCGGCGGCGCAGGGCCATGTCGCGCCGGCGTCGGCGCAGGTGCCTTCGCGCAGCCTGCAGTTGTAACCGGACCGGGCCGCGGGCGGCGCCGGCGTGGCGGCGCCCGCGATGGCTTGTCCCTGCGGTCCGTGGCCCGGTCGCCAAGCGCCGTCGACTGGGGCATAGTGTGCCGCCAGCTGGAGGTTGTGCCCCGGATGCCGGGAGTTCCTCATAACGCGGCGATGCAATGGTTCGGCCCGGATTTCGCGCGGCTGCATCCCTTGCTGCAAGCGCTGCACCGTGACGGCGGCGCCCTGGGCGGTCAGATCGCCGTGTCCACCGGCACCGGCCTGGCCGGTGCGATCGGCCGGCGCCTGGCGCGCAAACTCGGTATCCCGATCGATCGCGCCCGACGCGGATTCCGGGTCGACATCGTCCACGATGCACAGCAGATGCAATGGCGCCGCCGCTTCGACGACGGCAGCGAACTGATCTCGATTTTCCGGCCGGTCGGCCGCTATCCCGACGGCTATTGGCTGGAATCCACCGGCCCGGCGCGCATGCGGCTCGGCGTGGATCTCGACGGCGGCGGTTGGCGCTGGCGTTTGCGCGGCGTCGATATCCGCGGTCTGCGCCTGCCGCTGTTCCTGTTTCCGCGTACCGATGCCTACAAGCGCATCGAACCGGGCGGCGAGGGCGAACGCTACCGTTTCGCCGTCGCCTTCTCGCTGTTTTTCTTCGGCGAACTGCTGCGCTACGAAGGCGCGCTGCACGCCATCCCGGCCGTTACGGCCTCCTCGGCCGATCCGGCCGGCGCAGCGATCGCCGCTGCGCACAGTTCCGCAGAACGAGTGATTCCATGACTGATCGTATTCCTTTGCTTATCGACACCGACCCCGGCGTGGACGACGCGCTGGCCCTGCTGATGGCGTTCAACGATGCACGCCATGAAGTGGTCGGCCTGACCATCGCCGCCGGCAACGTCGGCTTGAAGCACACCGTCGCCAACGCGCTGAAGCTGTGCGAAGTCGCCGGCGTCGACGTGCCGGTGTTCGCCGGCACCGCCGCGCCGCTGCTGCATCCTTCGCCCGATGCGGGTTATGTGCACGGTCAGGACGGTTTCGGCGATGTCGGCTACGAGCCTGCAACACGCCAGGTGGAAGCCGAGCATGCGGCATTGGCGATCCTGCGCCTGTCGCACGAACACGCCGGCAAATTGCTGCTGGTCGCGCTCGGCCCGCTGACCAACGTCGCGCTCGCGCTCAAGCTCGACCCGACCCTGCCGCAGCGCGTCGCGCGCCTGGTGGTGATGGGCGGCGCGGTGACCTGCCAGGGCAACATCACCCCGGCCGCGGAGTTCAACATCTACTTCGACCCGGAAGCCGCGCACATCGTGTTCGAAGCGTTCGAGCACATCGACCTGGCCGATTGGGAAGCGGTGGTCGCACACGGCCTGCATCACGATCGCGTGGTCGAGTGGCTCAAGGCCGGTTCGACCCGCGGCCAGTTCTACGAACGCATTTCCGAGAAGACCCGGCTGTGGTCGATCGATCGCCGCGGCGATCATTGGCATGCCGCCGATGCGCTGGCGATGGCGTTCGCGCTGGAACCCGAAGGCGCGCGCGACGTGCAGGCGCGGCCGCTGTCGATCGAACTGGAAGGCACTCACAGCCGCGGCGCGACCATCGTCGATTGGCGTCGCCAGGAAGGGCGCGAGGATCGGGTGGCTATTTTGATGAAGTACGATCAACAGCGATTCGAACGCCTGATCCAGGACGCTCTAGCCGCGTCCCCTGCGTAGGCAGTCGGATGCCGGCGCAAGGTGCCGAAGCGACCCTCGCAAGTCGCTAAGGCACCTTCGATACGCGGCGCCCTGCGTAGGCACTCGGACACCCGCGCAAGGTGCCGAAGCGACCCGCAACGCGGCTAAGCGTTTAGTCGCGTTCCCGCCGTGGCCCCAAGGCAAGCTCGGAATTCCCTGAATCGCCCTGACGCGCCGGCTCCGGCCCCAAAGCATCGGCTCCCAGGCCCCCGGCAAACCAAGGCCGGACGGCCCCTGGGCAGTTTTCACTTTTTCGCGCCCGCCAGACTTGCGCCACCCGCCAGGTGGCCGCTATACTGCCCGACTTTCCCGCACATACTAAGGTTGAGTGCCATGAAGGCAGGCATCCATCCCGAATACCGCAGTGTCGTCTTTCAGGACGTCACCACCGATTTCCAGATCGTGACCCGTTCGACCCTGTCGAGCAAAGAAACGATCAAGATCGATGGCACCGAGTATCCGTTGATCAAGGTCGATATCTCGTCGGCTTCGCACCCGTTCTACACGGGCAAGCACAAGATCATGGACACCAGCGGTCGCGTCGACAAGTTCCGTAAGCGTTACGCGCAGAAGTAATTCCTGCCGGAGCAATCCGGGCGCGACATCGCTGTACGCACAACGGCTGCCCGCAAGGGCGGCCGTTTGCGTTTGCGCAAACGAACGGGGCCCGGCAAACACAGGCTGCGGTATGCGCTCGCACGTACGAGGCGTCATCCGGATCGTAGACCGATTCCGTCATGTCCGGCGCGCCGCAACTGCGCGGAATTCCATCGTGCGTCGTGGCCATTGCCGCAAGCGCGAAGCGTGATCTTATGTGGGAGGGGCTTCAGCCCCGACGCTTTTCGGTCAGTTGCCGGGGATCTGTGCGACCTGAGCGAAAAGCGTCGGGGCTGAAGCCCCTCCCACAATAAATTCCGTAACAGGCGCAGGTCTTTGCGTCCGGCCCGCCTTTACCCGAGGTTCTACCTTGCGTCGTGGCCATTGCCGCAAGCGCGCGAAGCGAGGTCTTTTGTGGGAGGAGCTTCAGCCCCGACGCTTTTCGGTCAGTTGCCGGGCGTCTGTGCGACCTGAGCGAAAGGCATCGGGGCTGAAGCCCCTCCCACAATAAATTCCGCGAGGGCGCTGAGCGCGGGCAGCTCTTCGCTACTGCTTATGCATCCTGACACGCACCCGCACCCGCACCCGCCCGCACCTTCCGCACCGCGCCTATGACCGCGCCACGCCCGCGCGGCTTCGGCGATCTCGGCACCTCTGCGTAAACCATCGCCCGGCCATGTTCGCCGTTGCCGACCCTGCCGGCGCCGCCGTCGTTCCCAGGCCCGTTCGCCCCATCCCGCCAAGCCAGCCGCCACATCCCGGCAACCGCCCGGCCCAGTCGTCACCGCGTCGCCGCTCGCGGCCTGAATACCCGTCCCCACGGCGGAACACTGCGTGGCCCCGGCGGGGACGCCCCGACCAAAGTCCGAGCTTGGGCTCGGGAAGCGTTGTGCGATAATTCAGCATCGCAACGCAATGCGACCCCCGTTTCCCTCCTGTCGCGGCCCTCCCTGCGGCAGGCAGACTGAGGAGTGTTTCGTGTCTGAAGATTCCAGCAAAACCCGCCTCGATCAGGTCACCGTGACCGCCGGCGACAAGAACTTCGCCCTGCCGGTGCAGCATCCGGTGCTCGGCGCTCCGTGCGTCGACATCGCCAAGCTGCCGAAAGAAACCGGGATGTTCACCTACGACCCGGGCTTCACCGCGACCGCCAGCTGCAAGTCGGCGATCACCTACATCGACGGCGACCAAGGCGTGCTGCTGTACCGCGGCTACCCGATCGAACAGCTCGCGGAAAAGTCGAACTTCCTGGAAGTCGCCTATCTGCTGATGAACGGCGAACTGCCGACGCAGACCGAGTTCTCCAAGTTCGAACACGAAGTCACGCATCACACGATGATGCATGAGGCGTTCCGCACCTTCCTGTATGGCTTCCGCCACGACGCGCATCCGATGGCGATGCTGGTCGGCATGCTCGGTTCGATGGCGAGCTTCTATCACAACGAACTCGACCTGGAAGATCCCGAACAGCGCCGTCTGGCCGCGATCCGCCTGATCGCCAAGGTGCCGACGATCGCCGCCGCCTGCCATCGTTATTCGATCGGCTGGCCGATCCGTTATCCGAAGAACAGCCTCGACTACACCACGCGCTTCCTGCACATGCTGTTCGAAGTGCCGAGCGAACCGCTGGAACTCAGCCCGGTCGCGGCCAAGGCGATGGACCTGTTGTTCATCCTGCACGCCGACCACGAGCAGAACGCGTCGACCTCGACCGTGCGTCTGGTCGGTTCCACCGGCGCCAACCCGTACGTGAGCGTCGCCTCGGGCGTCGCCGCGTTGTGGGGACCGGCGCACGGCGGCGCCAACGAAGCCGTGCTCAAGATGCTCAACGAGATCGGCCGTCCGGAAAACGTCAAGGGCGCGATCGACAAGGCCAAGGATAAGGAGTCGGGTTTCCGCCTGATGGGCTTCGGCCACCGCGTCTACAAGAACTACGATCCGCGCGCCGCGCTGGTGCGCAAGATGACCCACGACGTGCTCGGCGAACTCGGCGTCAACGATCCGTTGCTGGAAGTGGCGATGAAGCTGGAAGAAGCCGCGCTGAAGGACGATTACTTCGTTCAGCGCAAGCTCTACCCGAACGTCGACTTCTACTCGGGCATCATCTACAAGGCGCTCGGCATCCCGGTGGAAATGTTCACGGTGATGTTCGCCATCGCGCGCACCGCCGGCTGGGTGTCGCATTGGCTGGAACAGCAGAACGATCCCGAGAACAAGATCGGCCGCCCGCGCCAGATCTACACCGGCCACGGCGTGCGCGATTACCTCGGCGCCGACAAGCGCTGAGTTACCGCGTTATCCGGTGAATACGAAACGCCCCGCACCCGCGGGGCGTTTTCGTTTGCGCCGATGCACAATGCGGCCTGGAACACGGGGGCGCGCATGGGTATCGGCAGTGGGTGGAACGTGCTCGGCTGGGTCGCGGTGCTGGTCTGCATGCCGGCCTGGGCGGATGAGGCACCGGTTGAGCCGCGGGAGCCTCCGGCGTGCGGCGGTCGCTGGGGAACGCTCGAGCCGGCCGTGACCATGCCGGTGATTCCCGATAAAGACCCGGATCGGATTCGCGTGCTCGAATTGCAGCGCCTGCACTGGAGTGAACCGAGCGAATGGGTGGGGCGCGCGGTGCTGGAGCGCGGCGTCGATGGAGGTCGCTGGCAACTGTGGCATTACCTCGGCCAGGAGGTCTTCAGCGGCCGGCCGGCACCCGAGTACGACGACGGGTGCCCCGCCGATGACGATTGGCGCACCTTGGCCGAGGTGTGGATCTGGCCCCTCGGCGCGTGCCCGGCCGCCGATCTTCAGCGCAACGAATTGACCCAGGCCGTGAGCAGTTTCGTTGGCCGGTTCGCGCAGTCGGTGTCCGCGGCAAGCGAGCCGATCGAACAGGTCGAGGCGGTGGACACGCCTGTGTCGCAGGCGCGTTATAGCTTGAGCACCGCGTGGGGACCTAGCCTCAACTTCGACGCCTCGGAAGATGCGCAATTGACCCAGCACAGCGAGCGCTTGCTGGACGCGTTGCGCGCGTGCAGCGCGAGGCAGCGGGCAAAGCGCGTGCAGGTGCCGGGATTGCTGCGGCCGAGGCCGATCGAGGACGTGCCGGTCATCGATAAGGTCGTCTATTAGGCGGCGACGGGTAAGGCTGCGGTGGGTGTGTATGCCGCGGCGGTTCCGGTTCCGGTTGCGTGGACTGGATCTGGTCATTTATTGCGGTGTCGTGCGAGGGCGGTACGAGTAACCCGCTTGCCCTCACCCGCGCCTTTGGCGCGACCTCTCCCGCAAGCGGGAGAGGTGTTCAAGGCCGTTGCACAGGTCGATACGATATGGACAAGGCGCGGCTACGCCGACGACCACGCCGACGCGCGACTTACTCGACCGTGCAGTCCTTCAAATTCAAGTAATCGGTGCCGCTGGTGAAACCGACCGTGCAAGTCGCGGTGAACTTGGCGCCGACCTTGAGTGCGTCGAGCTTCTTGCTCTGCGCGTCGTCCTCGCCCAGCAGGCGGGCGTATTCGGCTTCTTCGCCGGCTTCGGTGGCCTGCAGGATGGGCGTGTCGTCCATCGACGTGGTCTGGTCGAGCACACACTTATGTGAACAACGACTCGTCACGCGCGCTCGCGCATCCCCCCCCCCCCCCCGCCCCCCCCCCCCCCCCCCCCCCCCCCCCCCCCCCCCCCGCACCCCCCCCCCCCCCCGCCCCCCCCGCCCCCCCCGCCCGGCCCCCCCCCCCCCCCCCACCCCCCCCCGCACCCCCGCCCCCCCCCACGCGCACCCCCCCTGACCCCCCGCCCGCCGCACCCCCCCCCCCCCCCCCCGCCCCCCCCCCCCCGCCCCCCCCCCTGGGTGTGATGGCGCGTCCCCCCTAGCCCATCGCTCGCATCGCGAGTAACCCGCGTGCCCCCCCCCCCCCCCCCCCCCCAAGCGGACAGGCCCCCCCCCCCCCCCCCCCCCCCTCCCCCCGACCCCCCCCCCCCCCGCCCGCCCCCCCCCCCCCCCCCCCTCCGTCGAGCATTCCCTTCGCCCCGGCCCCCCGTCCCCGTGGTCTGGTCGAGCACCACCGCGCTGAAGCGCACGCGGGTATCGTATTCGGCCATCGACAGTGCGCTGTTGCCGGCGTTTTCGTAGCTTTGGTAAAGCTTGGTCAGGGTGGTCGTGGCCGGCTTGTCGGCGGCGACGGCGGCCGACGACAGCGTCAGCAGGCACAGCAGCGCGGGTCCATGAAGTCGCATGAAGCATCCTTGAGTGAGTGCGAAAAGGATCGCCATTGTGCCGTCGGTTCACGCCGGCGTCTCGCTCGTAATCGGCCATGTTTCGCCTAAGTTTCGCCGAAGCGGGCCGAGCCTGCGCGAAGTCCGCCTTCGCGGGAGTGCGCGGCTACTTGAGGTCGGGAAAACGTTCCAGCGCGCACTGCGTCAGCCGCTCGGACAGTTGCGGATCGCGTTGCTTGAAATACTCGGACATATCGCGTTGCGCGCCCGGATCGCCGGCTTGCGCGGCGCGCCAGCGCAGCGCCGTGACCAGATCCTGATCCGTGGACGAGGCATGACCGTCTTCGTAGCTGGCGATGGTGCCGTGCAGTTCGGCGAGCTTGTTGTAGCCGGCCGGCGCTTCGTGTTCGAGCAGCCAGGCGACCAGGGGCTGGGCCGACTCCCAGTCTTCGCCGTACATCGCCACGTTGAACAAGGTGGTGACCGCGCGCCAGTTACCCAGTTGCGCCGCTTCGATCAGGACCGGCTTGCCCGGCGCGTCGTACGCACCGATGCGCCGGGCCTGCGCGTATTTTTCCTGCGCTTCGGCCGTGATTTTCGGCAGGCCGGCATTGCTGGTATCGCAGGCGAAGTTGTCGGCGATCAGGCGCGCGGCGGGCGTGCGCATCCACGCCTGCTGGTCGCGCATCGTTTTGGCGATGATCGCGACGATACTTTGCTGGGTCATCTCCGGGCGCATCCATGCGGTGCGCGCCGCCAACCGGCGCTTGCGCTCGAGTTCCTTGCGCTCGTCTTCGGCTCTTTCGTCTTTCTGCGCTCGCGTGTCCTCGCGCGGCCCGATTTCGGCGCAGCTCTCGAACTGCGCCGCGGGTCGTCGCCAACATTCCGCGCTGACCTTGACCGGGAACCGGCCCCAGAGCATTTCCAGCACATAGTCCTCCTGGCCGGCTCGCGGCGTCACCGTCGCTCGTGCGTCGTCGTCGGTCACGCTCTGGACCAGGACGGTTCCGTCGGCCAGATCCCAGTGATACGGCTCGCCTTTCCAGTGGGCATCGAGCTGCACCTGGCGCGCGTCGGCGGCGGGAGGCGGTTGCGCGAATGCGCTCAAGGCGAGGCCCAACGAACACAGCGCGATCACCATGACGGGCAAATACGGGCGGCCTGGGCGATGGGTCATGTGCGGCGCTTCCTGCGATGGATCGATGCGGATTTATACACGCTTGTGCCTGCGGTGACGTAGCGGCGGCCGCTGCTATGGAGACCGCGCACTCGTCTGCAGATCGCGGATGAAATGCGCGTATGCGCTGCGATCGTCGATGGCGCTGGCCGCGATCCGGTCGCGTTGCGCTTGCGCCTGACGCACGGCCTGATCTGCGTCGAGGCTGCCGTCGAGCACGCCGTCGCGCAGTTGCCGCATGCGTTGCAGGCTCAGGCCGGAGGCGCGCGCGTACTTGTCGTTTTGCGCGAGGAAAAAGGCGATCAGCGCCGGCGGCAGGCGCGCGTCGTCGGCGATGTCGCGACGGCCGTATTCGTAGATTTTCGCCTGCTTCCACGGATCGAAGCCGCGAGTGCCGAAGGTGTCGGACGGGGTCAGGAATATCTGCGTGGTCGGGACCACGATGCGGGTTTCGCGAGGGGTCGTGGCGATGCGCCAGACCGCGACGGTGTGATTGGACGTCGGCCAGAGCAGGCCGACGTTGCGTACGCCGCCGCGACGGGCGAGGAAGGCGTATAGCGCGGACAGTTCGTCGCATTCGGCGGTGGCGGTGACGCCGGTCGGCGTCGCGCCGCGCAACGATCGCCATTGGGTCCAGATCGCATCGGAGTTGGGTTCGCGATCGGTGATCGCCCAATGCAGGTTCCAATAGCCGCCGTCGCGGGTGGCTTCGAACAACAGGCGCAGATAAGCGTAGTCGGCGTAGGGCAGTTGCGCGGCGCTCAGGCGCTGGCTGGCGAGCAGGGCGTCGTAGTCGGCGCGCACGGCGGGGCTGGATTGCGATGCGGCGGCCTGGGTGCGCAGGCGGGCGACCAGGCCGGCGACGGTGTTTTGTTCGACTGTAGCGGTTGTGATCGAGGTGGTGCGTGGGGCAGGCGGTGTCGCGGTTGTGATGAACGACAGGGCCGACAGGAGCAACAGGGTCGACACAAGCATGGCGCCGAGCAGCGGGCGAGTGTTGATTGCGATGCCGCGTGTCGTCGAGTCGGTGCGCTGGCGTTGTTTCCACATGGGTTCGGTCCTTCGAACGGTTTCGTTGTTCCGGCGTGGCCGCGGTTTCGCGCGCATTCGAAACGCGGGCAGTCTTGTAACTCTGGGTTTAAGATTGACTCTCGGCTTGCGGTACTGCGCGGCTGTTTTTTTGCCGTCATTCCCGCGAAGGCGGGGATGCAGAGACTTCACAGTCATGCCTGGATGAAGCCCTGGATCCCCGCCTTCGCGGGGATGACGGCTGGGAGGTGTGGCGCGGTTCCGAGATGCGCAGCGTGTCGATCGGGCAGCCATCGCGAGCGGGCTGTTTTCCGTGAGTCGGGACGAGCCGCGCCTGCCTAGACCGATGCCGAACTGTGTCGCTTACGCTCGACATCGACATCGACATCGACATCGACATCGACATCGACCGCTCGACCAATGGCCAACGCCAACGCCAACTCCCAACGACCAACTCCCAACGACCAACGACCAACGACCAACGACGAGCCGTCCGGCACCCCACGCCATCCACTACCCCCGCTCGAACTCCGAAATCTCCTCATCGGCCAACAACTGCCGCACTTGATTGGCGGCGGCGCGCTTCATCGGTTTTTCGTCGACCTGCGACAGCGGCGCCTGGCGCAGCACGTCCAGCGGCAGCACGGTCAGGTCGAAGGTGAGTTCCTCGGCGCTGAACACCCACACCGGGAAGTCTTCGCTGCGTTCGCGATCCAGGCGCAGGCGGCGTTCGCGCGCCTCGGCCGGGATCAGGTGGTGGTCGAGAAACATCGACACCGCTTCGGGATCGTCGCTGTACAGATGCAGGGCGACCGGGCTGCGCGCGTCGGCGGTGCCGTCGAGCACCGGGCCGACCAGGCGCGGTTCGAACGGGGCGAAGAATTCCAGCGCGCGCAACGCGGCCTCGCGGCGTTGGCGCAGGCCGCCGAGGTTGTCGCGCTGGAACAGGCGCTGATACTCGCGCAGCGCGTCCTCGATCTCGCGATTACGCGGCAGCGAGGCATCGTCGAAGATGCCCAGTCGTTCGGCGGCCTTGAGCTTGGCCTGGTGGTAGTCGCGGATGCCGCTTTCGGCGATCAGGCGGGCGGCTTCGTGGGCGAGGCGATGACGGCGCTCGCGAATGCGGGTCTGCGCATGCTGATGTGCGTGCTGTCGGGCCTGGTGCATCTCGACCTCCGCGGCGGGCACTCACGGCGAGGGCGCTCGCCGCGGCCGGTTGGGGCCGGCAAGGCCAAAGCTAGCACGTTCGTCTATCACGGCAATGTCCACGCCGATGCGGCGCTTTCAGCCGCCAGACAGGGCAAGCACGGCGGTCAAAGAAAAGGCCGCACGCATCGCGTACGGCCTTCGTCCGGGACTGTGGCGCGTCAGACTGCCGCGACTTGATCGAAAGGCGTCGGGCTTGAAAGCCCTCCCACAAAAGATCGCGTCGCCGCGAGGTGGTTTGTGGGAGGGGCTATTGGTCCGACGATCTGCGCTCGGATCACCGCGACCTGGCCGAATCCGCGCGCCGTTGTGGCTGCCTGCGATCAGAAGATGTCGAAAGACTCTTCCGACGGCGCGGCGTCTTCGGCGCCGTAGTCGGTGTAGGTCTGCATGCGTTCGAGGTCTTCGGCCTTGACCCATTCGATCACGCCGCCGGTGCCGTCGGGAATCAGTGCGCCGTTGCCGGCCACCGACACCTTCACCATGCCCTGCGGCGGCTCGTTGGGCTGGATCGGCTTGTCCTTGAGCGCCACGCGCATGTAGTCGATCCAGATCGGCAAGGCGGCCTTGCCGCCGTACTCGCGGTAGCCCAGCGACTTGTAGTTGTCGCGGCCGACCCAGACGGTGGTGACGTACGGGCCGCCGAAGCCGGAGAACCAGGCGTCGCGGTGGTCGTTGGTCGAACCGGTCTTGCCGCCGACGTCCTCGCGGCCGAGCACCTTGGCCGCGGTGCCGGTGCCGCGTTTGACCACGTCGCGCAGCATCGAGACGATCTGGTAGGCGATGCGGTCGTCGATCGCGCGCGGCGCCAGGTTCAGCGCCGCCATTTCGGCCGGGGTGAGCGGCTTCTTCTCCGGCTCGGCGGGCTTCTTGTCCTTGCTGGCCTTGTCCTTGGGGTCGGGCTTCTTGGCCGCGCTGTCGGCGCCGGGCGCGGGGCCCAGGTCGAAGCCGTCGACCACGTTGCTGACCGGCAACGCCGCCGACGAGGTGCCGCCGCGGCCGCCGCATTGCGGGCAGGCAGTGGCCGGCTTTTCCTTGAACACCACCGCGCCGGCGCGATCCTTGACCTCGTCGATGAACCACGGGGTGATGCGGAAGCCGCCGTTGGCGAACACCGAATAGCCGCGCGCGACCGACAGCGGGGTCAGCGAGGCGGTGCCCAGCGACATCGACAGGTTCGGCGGCAACTGCTCGGGATCGAAACCGAAATGGCTGATGTACTTGCGCGCGAAGTCGACGCTGATCGCGTCGAGCAGGCGCACCGAGACCAGGTTGCGCGACTGCACCATCGCCTCGCGCACCCGCATCGGGCCGGCGAAGTTGCCGCCGTCGTTCTGCGGACGCCACAGGTGGCCGCGGCGGTCCTTGAACACCACCGGGGCGTCGAGCACGATCGAGGCCGGGTTGTAGCCGCGTTCGAACGCGGCCGCATACACGAACGGCTTGAAGCTCGAACCGGGCTGGCGCCGCGCCTGGGTGGCGCGGTTGAACTTGGCCCCGGCGAAGCTGTAGCCGCCCGACAATGCGCGCAGCGCGCCGTCGGTCGGTTCCAGCGAGACCAAGGCGGCCTGCGCCTGCGGCAGCTGATCGAGACGGTAGCTCACGATCGGCGGCTCGGTCGGGGTGGCGGGCGCTGCCGGTGCGGTTTCGCCGGCCGTGGGCTCGGCCACCGGCTTGGCCGGGGTTTCCAGGCGCGCGACCCGGACCAGGTCGCCGCGGGTCAGCAGGCTGCCGGGGCTGCGGCCGCCGAAGCCCTGCTTGTCGGTGAGGGTCAGTTCGGTGCCGTCGCCGAGCACCACCGTGGCCTGCGAACCGCTGCTCGCCAGCACCACCGCCGGCAGCAGGTTGGCCTGGGCCGGAATGCCGCGCAGACGCACCCGCGCGGCCGCCGCGTCCTCGCCGGCGGCGAGGTCGAAATGCTGCTCCACGCCGTGCCAGCCGTGACGGCGGTCGTACACCGACAGACCGTCGCGGATCGCCTTGTCGGCGGCGACCTGCAAGGTCGGGTCGATGGTGGTGGTGACGTGGTAGCCCTTGGTCAGCGCTTCGGCGCCGTAGCGCGCGACCATTTCCTGGCGGACCATTTCGGCCACGTACGGCGCATACACCTCGACCGGGCGCTCGTGCGGGGTCGCGTGCATCGGCACCGCCTTGGCCTGGGCGGCTTCCTCGGCGCTGATGAAGTGCTGCTCGGCCATGCGGTCGAGGATGTAGTCGCGACGGATCTTGGCGCGCTCGGGATTGCTGAGCGGGTTGCCGCTGGACGGGAACTTCGGAATGCCGGCCAGCGAGGCCATTTCGTCGAGCGACAGCTCGCTCATCTTCTTGCCGTAATAGAACTCGGCCGCCGCGCCCACGCCGTAGGCGCGGTTGCCGAAGAAGCTCTTGTTCAAGTACAGCTCGAAGATCTCGTCCTTGCTCAGTTCCTGCTCCATGCGCATGGCCAGCAGCATTTCGCCGAGCTTGCGCTTGTAGCTGTATTCCGAACTCAGGAAGAACTGGCGCGCGACCTGCTGGGTGATGGTCGATCCGCCCGGCACGCGCTTGTCGTCGGTGGTCGCCAGCAGCCAGACCGCGCGGCCGATGCCTTTGTAGTCGATGCCGTGGTGCTGGTAGAAGCGCGAGTCTTCGATCGCGATGAACGCCTGTTTCTGGCGTTCGG
The DNA here is from genome assembly GCF_018732085.1 of Lysobacter capsici. Taxonomy (NCBI): domain Bacteria; kingdom Pseudomonadati; phylum Pseudomonadota; class Gammaproteobacteria; order Lysobacterales; family Lysobacteraceae; genus Lysobacter; species Lysobacter capsici. Next base: position 1,159,251 of record NZ_CP076103.1, read on the forward strand.
GCACGTCTTCGATCGCGATCGGGTAGCGCCGGGTCTCGCCGAACATCGCCATCAGGCGGCCGTCGCGGGCGTAGACGTACATCGGTTCCTGCAGCTCGATGGTGCGCAGGGTTTCGACGTCGGGCAGTTTGGGGACGATCAGGTAGTACAAGGTGCCGAGCGCGATGGCGCCCAGCAGGGCCACGCCGATGAACGCGTAAAGCGCCCAGCGCAGCCAACGGCGTATACGGGACATCGAAGCGGGTTCCGGGGTCGGTGGTCGTAGCGGGGAAGTATAGAGGAGCGCGGATCGCGACCCGGGTCCCGGTTTGCCGGACGGCTCAACGGTGATCCAGGTCGGGTCCGCTCGGGTCCGGACCGGGTTGGCGCCGGGTCGGGGGCGGGCGATTTCGCGCAGTTGGCGGCCGGTTCGGGGGTTTCGCCAACCGCGCCGCGCCGTCGCGATGGTCGAAATGACGGTGCCGGCACGGATCGGGCCGCGGGCTTGGCGGCAGGATCGGCAAAGCGGTTCGCGCCGATGGCTGATTTCCGATTCGGCCGGCGCAAAAGCCGCTCGCGCCCGGTTTCGCAGCCGGACGCGCGCCGAGTGGACTGACGGTGGCGGTCACGTGACGTTGAGGGTCAAAAAAGCACGACTTGGTTGGCATTCACGAAAGAAGTGGTTGCCAGCCTGTGAAAAGTCCGTTATCTAATCCGGGGCCACACGAAGTGCGCGTAAGCGCTTGTGGCATGGGGAGATAACTGTGGGACTCATCACAAAAAGCCAGCCGGCCTTGGTCGGCGTGGACATCAGCTCGACCGCGGTAAAGCTGTTGCAGCTCTCAAGAGTCGGCAACCGCTACCGGGTTGAGCACTATGCTGTCGAACCGCTGCCGCCCAATGCGGTGGTGGAAAAGAACATCGTCGAGGTCGAAGCGGTAGGCGAGGCGATCAAACGCGCCGTAGCCCGCTCGGGGACCCGCGTGAAGCACGCCGCCGCCGCGGTCGCCGGTTCCTCGGTGATCACCCGGGTCATCGGCATGCCGAACGATCTCGACGAAGACGAGATGGAGTCGCAGATCGAGCTGGAGGCGGCCAATTACGTGCCGTATCCGATCGACGAGGTGAACCACGACTTCGAGATCCTGGGGCCGATGCCCGGCGCTTCGGACCATGGTCCAGGTGCTGCTCGCGGCCTCGCGATCGGAGAACGTCGAGGTGCGCGCTTCGGCGCTCGAGCTCGGCGGCCTGACCCCCCGGGTCATGGACGTGGAGGCGTTCGCGATCGAAAACGCGTTCGCGCTGCTCGCCGACACGCTCAGCGGGCCGCGCGACGGTCTGGTCGCCCTGGTCGATTCCGGCGCGACGATGACCACGCTCAACGTCCTGCGCAACGGTCGCAGCCTGTATCACCGCGAACAGGTGTTCGGCGGCAAGCAGCTGACCGACGAGGTCATGCGCCGCTACGGTCTGAGCTACGAGGAAGCCGGTCTGGCCAAGCGCCAGGGCGGGTTGCCGGAGAGCTACCAGGCCGAGGTGCTTGAGCCGTTCAAGGAAGCGATGGTCCAGCAGGTCAGCCGTCTGCTGCAGTTCTTCTATGCCGGCAGCGAGTTCAACCGCGTCGATCAGATCGTGCTGGCCGGTGGCGGCGCCTCGATTCCGCGCATCGCCGAGATGGTCGAGGAGCAACTCGGCGTCCCGACCACCGTGGCCAATCCGCTCGCGCACATGACCCTGGGCCCGCGCGTCCAGGCGCATGCCCTGGCGCAGGACGCGCCCGCGCTGATGATCGCCTGCGGCCTGGCCCTGAGGAGCTTCGACTGATGGCACGCATCAACCTGCTCCCGTGGCGCGCAGAGCGCCGCAAGGCACGACAGAAGGAATTCGGCGCGATCATGCTGCTGTCGGTCCTGGCCGCGCTGGCGCTGTCGGTCTTGATCGTCTTCTACTACAGCAGCGAAATCAGCGGTCAGCGCAAGCGCAATGCGTTCCTCGACACGCAGATCGCCGAAGTCGAGAAGAAGATCACCGAGATCGAAGAGCTCGACAAGAAGAAGTCCAAGCTGCTCGCGCGCAAGGAAGTGATCGAGAAGCTGCAGTCCAACCGTTCGCAGATGGTGCATCTGTTCGATTCGCTGGTACGCACGATTCCCGACGGCGCGGTGCTGACCGCGATCAAGCAGGACGCGGAAACGCTGACCCTGGAAGGTCGCGCGCAGTCCAACGCCCGGGTCAGTACCTACATGCGCAACCTCGAAGTGTCCGGCTGGATGACCAAGCCCGACCTGAGCATCATCGAGGCCAAGGGCAACGAGAAGGGCCTGCCGTACGAGTTCAAGCTGCAGGTCAAGCTGGCCAACCCGAACGCGCCCAAGGACGAGGACGGAGACGGCTTCCCGGATACGCCGGCGCCCGCCGACGCGACTGCGGCGCCTGCCGACGCCGCGGCTGCGCCCGCGGGAACGACGGCTCCGGCCGCGGTTCCGGCAGGGACCGCTCCGGCGGCTCCGGCTGACGCCAAGCCCGGCGCCGCGCCGGCCACGACGCCCGCCAAGCCCGCGCCTGCCCCCGCCCAGCCTGCCGCCGCGCCGGTAAAGCCCGCGCCCGCCGCCCCCACCAAGACAGGAGCCGCGTCGTGAGCAAGAAGGCTTCTATGAAGAACCTCGATATCAACAATATCGGCGGCTGGCCGCGCAACGCGCAGATCGTGTTCTGCGCGCTCGTTGGCGTGATCATCGTCGGTCTGGCCTGGTGGCTGTTCATCAGCGACAAGCGCGAAGAATTGCAGGGCCTCGAGCGGCAGGAAGCGGAACTGCGCACCACCTTCGAGACCAAGCAAGGGCGCGCGGCGAACCTGGAACCGCTCAAGCAGCAGCTCGCGCAGATGGAGCAGCAGTTGCAGCAGATGCTGCGGCAGCTGCCGAGCAAGACCGAAATGCCCGACCTGATCGTCGACATCTCGCAGACCGCCTTGGCGACCGGCATCTCCAACGAGCTGTTCCAGCCCGGTGCGGAAGTGCCCAAGGAGTTCTACGCCGAGAAGCCGATCGCGCTGCGCATGGTGGGCACCTACCACCAGTTCGGCGCCTTCGTCAGCGGCGTGGCCTCGCTGCCGCGCGTGGTCATCATGACCATGCACGACATCTCGCTCAAACCCAAGGGCAAGAACAACAAGGACGCGGTCGGCGGCATCACCCCGAACAGTCCGTTGGAGCTGGCCGGTACGGTCAAGACCTACCGCTATCTGGATGAAGACGAGATGGCTGCGCAAACCCAGGCTGCTGCGGATGCCGCAGGCGGCGACAAGGGCGGTACAGACAGCAAGAAGACCGACGGCAAGAAGGGGGCTGACTGAGATGGCCAATCGCCTCGCTTTCAATCGCTCCTGGAGCAGCGGCCTGTTCGCCGTCGCCCTGCTGCTCGTTTCCACCGGTTGCTTCCGCAGCATCACCAGCACGCCCGGCGATGCGCCGAACCTGGAAAAGTGGGTGGCCGAAGTCAAGGCCAAGCCGGCGCCGCCGCTGGACCCGCTGCCGGTGATGCAGCATCGCCGAACAGCGCAGGCTGCGCGATCCGCAGACCGCACCGACAACAACAAGGCTCCGGCCCGGCAAGAAGGGCGACAGACCGCGAACAGTCCGCTCGATGGCTCGCATCGGGACCTACGCGGCAGCTATCGCGTGGTCATGCGCGCTGCTCGTGCGCCGGGTGCGACAGCAGACATGCGCCGACCAGCGCTGGATGCGCCGAACCTGGAAGTGGGTGGCGCGGCGGTCGCGCCGGCGCCGCGCTGGACGGGGGTGCACGAGCGCGAAACCTGGGTGGCCGAGAGGCCTCCGGCGCCCGCTCCGTGCAGCAGTTCGCCGCTTTCCACGCAGGACGCGCTCCCGCATCAGCGACAGCAGCCCGCGCGCGCGATGGTGGCATGGCTGGGGACGCCGCTCGATGGTCTCGACATGGCGGTCGCGGTATCGTGGCGCTGGTCATGGCGCCCGACAAAGTGACTTATCGTGTTCGACCGGGTGCGTACATGGGGCAGAACGATGGTCGCGTGACCAGCGTTTCTGAGGAGCGCATCGACTTGGTGGAACTGGTGCCGGATGGCGCAGGCGGTTGGCTGGAACGTGATTGCTTCCGTATTCGAACGCAATGAAACATGATCGGTCGCCCACGCTGGCTCGTGGCGCCCGCATGGCCGGGCTCGTGGTCGGCGTGCTCGCCGGCATCAGCGCTGTCCATGCGGCCCCTCCGGCCGCCGCTGCAGCTCCTGTCGTCCAGCCGTCGGCTCAGTTGCCCGCCGCCGCGACGGTCGCGCCGACGCCGAGCAACGACCCGTCCAAGCAATTGCCGGGCACGATTTCGGTCGCCAACATCGACTTCAAGCGCGGCGACGGCGGCTCGGGCAAGCTGATCGTGCGCTTCAGCGGCGACGGTGCGATGCCCGACATGCGCAACCAGGGCTCGGAAGTGCTGGTCAATGTCGGCAATGCGCAGTTGCCGGCGGCGTTGCAGCGCCAGCTCAACGTGGTCGACTTCGCCACGCCGGTGCAGCGCATCGATGCGCGCGTGAGCGGCACCGGCACCCAGCTGGTGCTCAACACCAGCGGCGCCTACGACACGATGGCCTACCAGACCGGTCGCGACTACATCGTCGAAGTCGTGCCGCGCACGGCGCAGGCCGGCAATCGCGCGGTCGGCGCGCCCGCGGGCGCCAAGTCGACCGGCAATGCCGCGCCGACCTCCGGCACGATCTCGCAGGCGCCGGCTGGCGTGGTGCGCAGCTACTCCGGCCGCCCGGTGACCTTCAATTTCCAGGACGTGCCGGTGCGCACCGTGCTGCAGTTGGTCGCCGAAGAGTCCAACCTCAACATCGTCGCGGCCGACACGGTCCAGGGCAACGTCACCCTGCGTCTGGTCAACGTGCCGTGGGATCAGGCGCTGGACATCGTCCTGCAGGCCAAGGGCCTGGACAAGCGCCGCAGCGGCAACGTGGTGTGGGTCGCGCCGCAGGCCGAAGTGGCCAAGTACGAGCAGGATCGCGAAGACGCGCGCATCGCGCTCGACAACCGCGTCGACCTGACCACCGAATACATCCAGATCAACTACCACAACGCCGCGCAGATCTATAAGGCGCTGACCGAGGCCAAGGGCATCGGCGGCGGCAGCTCTAGCGGTGAAGGTGCTCAGAGTGAAAACGGGTTCTTGTCGCCGCGTGGGCGTCTCGTCGCCGATGAGCGTACCAACACGTTGATGATCAGCGACATCCCGAAAAAAGTGGCCCAGATGAAGGAGCTGATCCGGGTCATTGACCGTCCGGTCGATCAGGTCCTGATCGAGGCGCGCATCGTGATCGCGACCGAAAGCTTTGCCCGCGACCTCGGCGCGCGCTTCGGCGTCTCCGGACAGAAAGGCGATGTGATCACCAGCGGTACGCTGGAAAGCATCAATAACTATCGCAACACCGCCGCCAAGAACGAACTGATCTCTGCGCAGGCGAATAAACTGACGGACGATGCGAGGTTGTTCGACGGAGTTGATAACGCCAAGGCCAACGCCTTGCGGGATCAGGCCCGTTCCCTGCTGCAAACCATCACCAATCCGGCCTTCCTGTTCCCGGCCAGCCTCAACAGCAACGTCGGCGTTATCAATCCGGCCGGCGCGCTCGCGTTCACGATCCTCGGCAAGTGGGTCAATTTGGACATGGAGTTCTCCGCGATGCAGACCGAAGGTCGCGGCGAAGTGGTGTCCAACCCGCGCGTGGTCACCAGCAACCAGCGTGAAGCGGTGATCAGCCAGGGCCAGGAAGTGGGCTACGTGACGATCTCGCCGCAGCAGGGCGGCAACAGCATTCCGATCCCGAACGTCCAGTTCAAAGACGTGCTGATGGAGATGAAGGTCAATCCGACCATCACCAACGACGGCCGCGTGTTCCTGAACATGAGCGTCAAGAAGGACGAGGTCGAAGGCTTCGTCGACACCTCGATCGGTCAGGTGCCGCAGATCAACAAGCGCAACATCAACACCGCGGTGCTGGTCGAGGACGGTCAGACCGTCGTGATCGGCGGCGTCTACGAGTTCCGCGATCGCACCGATCTGTCCAAGGTGCCGTTCCTGGCCGACATCCCGTTCCTCGGCAATCTGTTCAAGAAGAAGAGCCGCAGCAAGGAAAAAGCCGAGCTGCTGATCTTCGTGACGCCGAAGGTGATGCAGGTGACGCAGCGCTGAGTCGCGGCACCGGTAACAGCGAAGAGGGCCTACGGGCCCTCTTTGCGTTTGCGGAGTCCGGACTTCGCGAGGTCGGCCCTTGCGACCGGGCTGAACAGCCGCGAACACCGAGGCATCGCTGCGCCCGGTCCAGCGAGGCGGGAGAATCCATGCCCTACCTTCGGCACTTCCCCGCGCCCGCCGCGCGCGTCTGAATGAGACCTGCGATCGCCGAAGTAGAACGACGTTTTGAACCTTGACGGCGAACTTCGGTCAAAATCGGCCCAAACCCCGCCTCGCCCCCGCCCTTGCCGGCGCGTCACCTGGATACCGGATGGACAACGCATCAACCCTCGCCCGCGATCCCGCCACCGCCTCCGGCGCTGAAACCGCGCGCCTGCACGACGCCTTCCGCGCGCTGCGCGATGCGCTGGCGCTGGAAATCGTCGGCCAGGCCGAGCTGATCGAGCGGCTGCTGATCGCGCTGCTGGCCGATGGTCACCTGCTGGTCGAAGGCGCGCCCGGCCTGGCCAAGACCAGCGCGGTGCGCGCATTGGCCTCGCGCCTGGAAGCCGAGTTCGCGCGCGTGCAATTCACCCCCGACCTGCTGCCGGCCGATCTGACCGGCACCGAGGTGTGGCGCCAGCAGGAAGGTCGTTTCGAATTCCAGCCCGGGCCGATTTTCCATCCGATCCTGCTCGCCGACGAAATCAATCGCGCGCCGGCCAAGGTGCAATCGGCGCTGCTCGAAGCGATGGGCGAACGCCAGGTCACCGTGGGCCGGGCGACCTATGCCTTGCCGCAGTTGTTCCTGGTCATGGCGACGCAGAACCCGATCGAGCAGGAAGGCACCTTCCCGCTGCCCGAGGCGCAGCTCGACCGCTTCTTGATGCACGTGCGCATCGGTTACCCGGAAGCGGCGGCCGAAACCGAAATCCTGCGGCTGGCGCGCGAACGCGCGCGGCAGACGCTCAAGACCGCGCCGGCGCCGGTGGCCAAGATGCCGCTGGCCGACGTGTTCGCGGCGCGCGAGTCGGTGCTGGACCTGCATGTCGCGCCGTCGGTGGAGCGGTATCTGGTCGAGATCGTGCTGGCCTCGCGCGATGCCGCGCGTTACGACCCCGCGCTCGCCCGGCGCATCGCCTGGGGCGCCAGCCCGCGCGGCTCGATCGCGCTGGAGCGGTGCGCGCGTGCGCACGCGTGGCTGGCCGGCCGCGACTTCGTGACCCCGGACGACGTGCGCGCGATCGCGCCGGAAGTCCTGCGCCATCGCATCCTGCCCAGCTACGAAGCCACCGCGGAAGGATGGGACGGCGATCGCCTGCTCGGCGAGTTGCTCAAGAAGGTGCCGTTGCCTTGAGGGCCGGGAATCGGGAATCGGGATTCGGGATTCGTAACGGCGAAGTTCGCAGGAGCGGGTCGGGTCGATGAGCGAGGGCGTGGTTCCGAGTCTGACCGAACTGGTCGCGCTGCGCGCCGCCGTCAGCGGCCGTCGCAGTGCGCGGCTGGGCCGTCACGGCGTCAGCGGACAGGCGCTGTCGCCGCTGCGCGGGCGCGGCATGGAGTACGCCGAATCGCGCGAGTATTCGCTCGGCGACGACGCCCGTCATATCGACTGGCGCCTGACCGCGCGCACCGGTCGCGCGCATACCAAGTTGTTCCAGGCCGAACGCGAACGCTTGACCCTGATCGTCGCCGACACCGCGCCGTCGTTGTATTTCGGTACCCGCGTGCGCTTCAAGTCGGTGCAGGCCGCGCGTGCCGGCGCGGTCGCGGCCTGGGCCGCGGCGCGCGACGGCGACCGCATCGCCGCCTTGCGCGGCAGCCTGCGCGAAGCGCCGGTGACGCCGGCCTCCGGCCCGCGCGGCGCCTTGCGCGTGCTCGACGCGATGGTGCGCTGGTACACCCAGCCGCCGGCCGAGGATGCCGGGCTCGGGGTGGCGCTCGATCACGCCGCGCGTCTGCTGCGGCCGGGCTCGCGCCTGATCGTGCTCGCCGATCCGGCCAGCATCGCCGCCTTGCCGCAGCGCCGCTGGGCGGTGCTGGCCCAGCATCACGAGGTGATCGTGCTGCTGCTGACCGATCCGATCGAAACCCAACCGCCGTTGTCGGCGTTGCCGTTCAGTCGCGACGGCCAACGCATCGAACTCGATCTGGGCGTGGATGCGCAACGCAAGCGCTGGCACGACAGCTTCGTCGCGCCGGTCGAGGTCGCGTTGGACAAATTGCCGCTGCGCGGCGTGCGCGTGCAGGCGCTGTCGACCGACGCGGCGAGCGAATCGTGGCTGCCCTTGCTGGGCCGCGCGCGGCCGCTGGTGGCCTGATGTCGGCGCCGCTGGCTCTGCGCGATGTGCACAACACCCTGGCGCCGTCGTGGTGGCCGCTGGCGCCGGGCTGGTGGATGGTGATCGGCGCGCTCGCGCTGATCGCTGTCGCGTTGTATGCGCTGCGGCGCTGGCGCGAACGCCGCCGCCGGCGCATCAACGACCTGTTCGATCGCGCGCTCGCCGGCGCCGACACGCCCGCGGCCGAAGTGGCGGCGATGTCGGAGTTGTTGCGTCGCGCCGCGCGCCGCCGCGATCGCGACGCCGATCGCCTGCAAGGCGAACAGTGGCTGGAATTTCTCGATCGCGGCAGCAAGCGCCGCGATTTCGCCGACGGCGCCGGCCGGCTGCTGCTCGACGGCGGTTATCGCCGCGAGGTCGATCGCGAACAGGCCGATGCCCTGCGCGAAATCGCGCGCCGGCGTTTCCTGCGCTGGATGGGCGTGTCCTGATGCCGTGGTGGAACAGCCTGATCGGCGACGCGCGCGAGTGGTTCGCGTGGCCGTGGTATCTGGCCGCGCTGCCGCTGCCGTTGCTGGTGCGTTGGTTGTTGCCGGCGGCGCGTGACGGTTCGGCCGCGCTCAAGGTGCCGTTCGGCGAACGCCTGGACGCGGTCGCCGCGGCCGGCGGCCGCAGCCTGCGCGGTGGTGGCGCCGGCGTGCTTGCCTGGCTGGCCTGGGCGCTGCTGTGCGTGGCCGCGGCGCGGCCGCAGGAACTCGGCGATGCGGTGCAGCCGCCGCAGGTCGGCCGCGACATGATGCTGGCGCTGGACCTGTCCGGCAGCATGAGCGAACCCGACATGACTTTAGGTTCCTCGCCAGTCGATCGCCTGACCGCGGCCAAGGCGGTGCTCGCCGATTTCCTCGATCGCCGCGCCGGCGATCGCATCGGCCTGCTGGTGTTCGGCCGCCGCGCCTACGTGCTCACGCCGCTGACGCTCGATCGCGACACCGTGCGCGATCAGCTCAAGGACAGCGTGGTCGGCCTGGCCGGACAGGAAACCGCGATCGGCGATGCGATCGGCCTGGCGGTCAAGCGCCTGCGCGAACAACCGGCCGGGCAACGCGTGCTGATCCTGCTCACCGACGGCGTCAACACGCCCGGCACCGCCGATCCGCAGCGCGCCGCGCAGATCGCCCGCGACGACGGCGTACGCATCCACACCATCGCCTTCGGCGGCGACGGCTCGATGTCGCTGTTCGGTTTCAAGATCGCCATTCCCGGCGGCGAGGCCGAGATCGACGAAGACGCCTTGCGCAAGATCGCCGGCCTCACCGGCGGGCAGTTCTTCCGCGCGCGCGACACCGCCGAACTGGTCGGCATCTACGCGCAGATCGATCGGCTGGAACCGGTGAAACGCCCGGGCAAGGCGGTGCGCCCGCATATCGAACGCTATGCCTGGCCCCTGGCGGGCGCGTTCGCATTGGGCTTGCTGGCGTTCGTGTTGCCGCGACGGAGGCGGGCATGAATCCGCTGCCGTGGTTCGGCGATGCGAGCTTGGTATTCCTGCGTCCGCATTGGTTGTGGGCGCTGCTGGCGTTGCCGCTGCTGGGCTGGCTGTGGCGCAGCCGGCGCAAGCGCAGCAGCGTGTGGCGCGGCGCGGTCGATGCGCATCTGCTGCCGCATCTGCTCGAATCGCGCGGCGGCCGGCGTTCGCGGTTCGCGGTCATCGCCGCGGTGCTCGCGTACCTGATCGCGGTCTGCGCGCTCAGCGGTCCGAGCTGGCGCCAGAGCGAACAACCGCTGTGGCAGGGAAAAACGCCGCTGGTGATCGCGCTGGATCTGTCCAGCCGCATGCTCGCCAGCGATTTGCCGCCGAGCCGGCTGGCGCAGGCGCGATCCAAGCTGGCGTCGCTGTTGCGTCAGCGCAGCGGCGGCCAGGTCGGTCTGGTGGTGTACGCCGACGACGCCTACACCGTCGCGCCGATGACCGACGACCCGCGCAATCTCGCGGTGTTCCTCGACGCGCTCGCGCCCGACGTGATGCCGGGCGACGGCCAGCGCGCGGACCGGGCGATCGAATGGTCGACCAGGCTGCTGCGTCAGGCCGGTTTCGAACGTGGGCAGATATTGATAGTGAGCGATCGCGCCGACGGCGCCGAACGCCGCGCCGCGGCCAAGGCCGCCGCCGACGGCTACACGGTTTCCGCGCTCGGCCTGGGCACCGCCGCGGGCGCGGCGTTCCAGCGGCCCGACGGGCGCATCGTGATGGCGCGCATGGACGCCGAATCGTTGCGCGGCCTGGCCGCCGACGGCGGCGGCCGCTACGCCGCGATCAGCAACGACGACAGCGATCTGCGCGCCTTGCGCATTCTCGAGCCGGGCGCGGCCGACGCCGGCACCGCGCAGGGCGAGAAGACCTTGACCCGCGAAGACAACGGCTACTGGCTGCTGCCTTCGCTGATGCTGCTGGCCTTGCTCGCGTTCCGGCGTCGCAGCGGCGTGGCCGCGGTGTTGGCGCTGTGTCTGTGGCTGCCGATGGCGCCCGGTCATGCGCAGGGTCTGTGGAAGCGTCCCGACCAGGCCGAACACGAACGCATGGAGCAGGGCACCCAGGCGTATCGCAAGGGCGAATTCGAACGCGCCGCGCAGTTGTACCAGCGCAACCAGGGCGCCGACGCGCAGTACAACCTCGGCAACGCGATGGCGCGCCAGGGCCGCTACGAAGAGGCGATCAAGGCCTACGACGGCGCCTTGAAACTGCAGCCGGGCATGGCCGACGCGATCGCCAACAAGCGCGCGGTCGAGGCGGCGATGAAGCGCAAGCCGCCGCCGAAGAACGGCGACAAGGGCGATTCGAAATCGCAGCCCAAGGACGGCAAGGACAACCAGGACGACAAGGGCAAGGGCGATTCGCCGCCGCAGGGCGATCCGTCGCAACAGCCCAAGCCGTCCAAGCCCGACGAGGCGAAAAAATCCAACCCCGAGCAGCCGCCCAAGGACCCCGACGCGCAGCGCAAGGCCGATGCCGCGCAGCGCGAGAAGATCCAGCGCGAACTCGAACGTCAGGCCAAACAGCCCGGGCAGAAGACCGCCGCGACCGAACAAGCCAAACCGCTCACCCCCGAACAGCGCGAGCGCCGCGTCGCCAACGACGCCTGGCTCAAGCGCGTGCCCGACGATCCGGGCAGCCTGCTGCGGGAAAAATTCAAGATCGAATACGAGCGACGCCAGAATCAGGCGTTGCGGGGAGATTGAGGCCGATGTCGCGATTGCTGGTCAAACTCGGGTTGTGCCTGGCGCTGATGGGCTTCAGCGCCGGCGCCTTCGCGCAGGTGCGCGCGTGGCTCGATCGCGATCGCATCAACGCCGACGAAAGCATCGTCTTGAGCATCCAGCTCGAGGGCGTGGCCGGCAGCGGCCCGAACTACGGTCCCTTGCTCGGCGACTTCAAACTGGTCGCCAGCAATGCCGGCACCAGCCTGGAACCCGGGCGCGGCGGCATGGTGATGCGGACCTTGTTCCTGGCCTCATTGCGGCCGCTGCGTAGCGGGCTGCTGACGATTCCGTCGCTGCAGGTCAACGGCATGAGCACGCGGCCGCTGAGCGTGATGGTCGTGGCCAATGCGCCCGAGCCGCCGCCGCCGCAACAGCAGCCGGTGGCGACCGGCGCGGACGTGTTCATGGAAACGCTGGTCGACGACGACAGCCCGTATGTGCAGCAGGCGGTCGGACTGACGGTGCGGCTGTATTCGGCGCTGACCCTGGTCGGCGGCAAGCTCGATCAGCCCACGCCGCAGGGTGCGTCCTTGACCCGGGTCGGCGACGACAACCAATACGACCGCGACATCAGCGGCCGCCGCTACACCATCGTCGAGCGCCGCTTCCTGCTGGTGCCCGAGCGCAGCGGGCCGATGGCGTTGCCGCAGGCGCAGTTCGACGGACGCAGCGCGCCGGGGCTGTTCGATCAACTCACCGGCAGCGGCGGCGACGATCAGCATGCGCGGTCGCGGCCGCGCACCCTCAACGTGCTGGCCGCGCCGGCGAATGCGCCGCAGCCGTGGCTGCCGCTGCGCAGCGTGACCATGCGGTATCGCAGCACGCCGCAAGGCCTGCGCGTGGGCAGCGCCGCGGCGGTGGTGGTCGAGGCCACCATCGACGGCGCCAACGCCGCGCAACTGCCCGAACTGTTGCTGCCGCCGATCGACGGCGTGCAGGTATTCCCCGAACCGGTCCAGGCCGACGAAGGCTTCAACGAAGGCCGGCCGCGGGTGCGGCTGACCCGCAAGTTTTCGCTGGTGCCGTCGCGTCCGGGCCCGGTGCGGGTAGACGGTCTGCGCCTGGACTGGTGGGACGTGGTCGGCGGCGCGGCGCGCAGCACGACCTTGCCTGCGTTGAATCTGACCGTCACCGGCGTCGGCGGTGCGGCGGCTGCGGCGCCCACTCCTGGCGTGCCGCTTGCGGCCGATGCGGCCAACACGGGGGCGGCGATCGGTACCGGTGCAACGGCCGCGTCCGCGTCGCCGTTCGGCAACGCGGCCTGGGCCGGCGCGGCGCTGCTGTTCGCGGTGTTGTGGTTGATCACCCTGTTCTGGGCACTGCATCTGCGCGGCCAGCCCTCGCGCGCGCCGGTTGTGGCCGCGCCGGGTAACGCGCCGGCCGCGGCCGGATCGCGCTCGCTGGCCTTGAATCTGCCGGCGCTCAAGCAATTGATCGACGTCGGCGATTTCGAACAGATCGCCACGGTGCTGCGTTCGCTCGCGCGTCCGCCCGCGGCCGACGACGACGAGCTGGTCGAGCGTCTGGCCGATCCGGAGCAACGCGAAGCGGTGCAGGCGCTGCGACGCGCGCGCTGGGGCGGTGGCGATGGCGTCGCCGCGCGCAATCAGCTGCGCGCGGCGTTCGCGCGTGCGCCGCAGTGGCGCGAGGTCGCGGTCGAAGCGCCTTCGCCGTTGCCGCCGTTGTATCCGCCTCGGGGTTGAGGGCGGGGCGAAAGCGGCAAAAGCAAAGGCAAAAGCAAATCCCCCCTGGCCCCCTTTTGCAAAGGGGGGAACCCCTTCGGGATGGGGCGGGGCGTTGTGGTGGGTAATGGGCTTGGGATCGTTATTGCCATCGCAATTGCCATCGCCACGCCAACACATTGGATTGCATTCGCTCGTGTTCTGGCTCGGGCTCCGGTTTTGCCTTTGCCTTTGCCTTTGGCTGCGGTTCCGGCTTGGGCTCCGTCTCCGGCTTCGCGCTACAGCAGCCAGCATCGACCTAACCGCCGCTTCCCCCAAGCAACCCGTGCTTTTCCCCCTTTGAAAAAGGGGGGCAGGGGGGATTTGCTTTCCGCTTCTCGCTAGCACCCACCCATGCCAATCCCCACTGCTCCACCCACCCGGCCAAGCCCCACAACCCCCTGGTGTATCCTGCCGATTGTTTTGGCCAGGCCCCTGTAGGAGCGCGACTATGAGCAAAACCATGAGCGCAGCCCGATGAGCGACACCGCATCCGCGCGCAAGGCGCTGCCGCTGCACTGGAAGATGGCGATCGGCTTTCTGACCGGTCTGGTGCTGGGCCTGATCGTCTACGCCGCCGGCATCGGCAGCGCCACCTGGGCGCAACTGGCCGGCGACGCCTGCCCGGCCGCCGCGGCCGGCACCGACGTCGCCTGGCAATGCCGGCCGCTGCTGAAGCTGTTCAGCGAGACCGTCACCGGCCCGGCCGGCGAGATCTTCCTGCGCCTGATCTTCATGCTGGTGATCCCGCTGCTGTTCTCGGCCCTGGTCATGGGCGTGAGCGAGATGGGCGACATCCGCGCGTTCGGTCGCGTGGGTTGGCGCACGCTCGGCCTGACCGTGGTGATGTCGGGCCTGGCGGTGGTGCTCGGCCTGGTCATGGTCAATATCTTCCAGCCCGGCGCCGGGGTCGATCCGGCCCAGGCGCAGCAGCTCATGGCCGAGAACGCCGAGCGCACCCAAAGCATCGTCCAGGGCAGCGCCACCGCGCCCAAGGGCATGCAGATGCTGATTTCGATCGTGCCCGACAACGTCGTCAAGGCCGCGGCCGACGACGCGATCCTGGCGGTGATGTTCTTCGCCCTGATGGTCGGCGTGGGCATGGTGCTGACCAAGTCCAAGGCGGTCGACACCTTGCGCGAAGGCATCCAGGGCCTGTTCGAGATTTCGATGACCCTGATCGGCCTGGTCATCAAGCTGGCGCCGTACGCGGTGTTCTGCTTCATGTTCAACCTGGCCTCGGCGTTCGGCTGGGACTTGCTGTTCAAGCTCGCCAAGTACGTCGCCGTGGTGGTCGCCGCGCTGGCGATCCATCTGTTCGTGGTGTATTCGCTGGCGCTCAAATTCATCGGCGGACGCTCGCCGCTGGAATTCTTCAAGGGCGCGCAGGAAGCGATGGTGCTGGCGTTCTCGACCGCGTCGAGCAACGCGACCCTGCCGACCGCGCTGCGGGTGGCCGACGAACTCAAGCTGCCGCGGCGCATCTCGCGCTTCGTGCTGACCGTCGGCGCGACCGCCAACCAGAACGGCACCGCCTTGTTCGAAGGCGTCACGGTGATCTTCCTGGCCCAGTTCTTCGGCGTCGACCTGAGCCTGGGCCAGCAGGTGATGGTGATGCTGGTGTGCATCCTGGGCGGCATCGGCACTGCCGGCGTCCCGTCGGGTTCGCTGCCGGTGGTGGCGATGATCTGCGCGATGGTGAACGTGCCGCCGCAGGGCATCGGCCTGATCCTCGGCGTCAACCACTTCCTCGACATGTGCCGGACCACGCTCAACGTCACCGGCGACATCGCGATCGCGGCGATGGTGTCGCGCGGGGTCGAGGACCCGCCGGCGGAGCGGATGGAGGACTGAGGTTCGGTTCGCTTGTTCTGTCGCTGAATCCAGAAGGCCCGCCGCGATGGCGGGCCTTTTGTTTGGGTCGCTGTTGCCTGGATCGCATTGGCTTCGGCCACAGTCGGGGCTGAAAGCCCCTCCCACAAAAGACCTCGCGACCTTCGCGCGAGTGCGCCGCGTCCGTCGCCGCGCGAGGCCCCGAGGTCTTTTGTGGGAGGGGCCTTCAGCCCCGACTCGCCATCTCGCCAACGACGCAGGCCCCGAATCAGGTCCAGCTCCCCAAACCATGCCGATCCTGTCCAAACCCAGGCCCAACAGGGCCCGAGCACCACCACGGCACCCTCAGCGCACACCGCGCCAACCCCTCGCGCGCGACAGCGCCGGCCAGGGGTGGGACAATGGCGGCTCTTCGCCGGCTCCGCCCCAGATCGCCCGCGCTCTGGCCCGGACCCGGCTTTCAAGACCGGCCTTCCCAGCCCTCAGACCGCAGACCCTCATGACGACGCCCAGCCGCCGCGACCTCGCCAACGCCATCCGATTCCTCGCCATCGACGCGGTGCAGGCCGCCAACTCCGGTCACCCGGGCATGCCGATGGGCATGGCCGACATCGCCGAGGTGCTGTGGAACGACTACCTGACCCACAACCCCGGCAACCCCAAGTGGTTCAACCGCGACCGCTTCATCCTCTCCAACGGCCACGGCTCGATGCTGCAGTACGCGCTGCTGCACCTGTCGGGCTATCCGTTGCCGATCGAGGAGCTCAAGCGCTTCCGCCAGCTGGGTTCGATGACCCCGGGCCATCCGGAAAACTTCGAAACCCCCGGCATCGAAACCACCACCGGCCCGCTCGGCCAGGGCTTCGCCAACGCGGTCGGCATGGCGCTGGGCGAGAAGCTGCTGGCGCAGCGTTTCAACCGTCCCGAGCATGAGATCGTCGATCACCGCACCTGGGTGTTCATGGGCGACGGCTGCCTGATGGAAGGCATCTCGCACGAAGCCGCCTCGCTGGCCGGCACCTGGGGCCTGCACAAGCTGGTCGCGTTCTGGGACGACAACAAGATCTCGATCGACGGCAACACCGACGGCTGGTTCACCGACGACACTCCGGCGCGTTTCGAAGCCTACGGCTGGCGGGTGATCCGCAACGTCGACGGCCAGGACGCGGTCGAGATCAAGACTGCGATCGACACCGCGCTCAAGCACAGCGACAAGCCGACCCTGATCTGCTGCCGCACCGCGATCGGTTTCGGTTCGCCGAACAAGGCCGGCAAGGAATCCTCGCACGGCGCGCCGCTGGGCAAGGACGAAGTCGCCGCGACTCGCGCTGCGTTGAACTGGCCCTACGCCGAATTCGAAATCCCGCAGGCGATCTACGACGGCTGGCGCTCGCACAGCACCGGCGCGGTGCGCGAGGACCAGTGGAATCGCTTGTTCGACGCCTACGCCGCGCAGTACCCGGCCGAAGCGGCTGAACTCACCCGCCGTTCGCATGCCGAGCTGCCCGCCGATTTCCTCGCCCAGGCCGACGCCTACATCGCCAAGCTGCAGGCCGAAGGCCTGACCATCGCCTCGCGCAAGGCCTCGCAGATGGCGATCGAAGCCTTCGCGCCGCTGCTGCCGGAACTGATCGGCGGTTCGGCCGACCTGGCGCATTCGAATCTGACCTTGTGGAAGGCCAGCAAGTCGGTCGCCAGCAGCGATCCGAACGCGAACTACGTGTATTACGGCGTGCGCGAATTCGCCATGACCGCGATCAGCAACGGCCTGCAACTGCACGGCGGCTTCATTCCGTTCGACGCGACCTTCCTGGTGTTCAGCGACTACGCGCGCAACGCGGTGCGCATGAGCGCGTTGATGGGCGCTCATGCGATCCACGTCTACACCCACGACTCGATCGGTCTGGGCGAAGACGGCCCGACCCACCAGCCGATCGAGCACCTGGCTTCGCTGCGCTACATCCCGCACAACGACGTGTGGCGTCCGTGCGACGCGGTCGAATCGGTGGTGTCGTGGAAGGCCGCGATCGCGCGCAAGGACGGCCCGAGCTGCCTGGTGTTCTCGCGCCAGAACCTGATCCACCAGCCGCGCGACGCGCAGCAGGTCGCGCAGATCGAACAAGGCGGCTACGTGCTGCGCGACAGCGAAGGCACCCCCGACGTGATCTTGATCGCGACCGGTTCGGAAGTCGGCCTGGCCACCCAGGCTGCCGACGTGCTGACCGGCGAAGGCGTCAAGGTGCGCGTGGTGTCGATGCCGTCGAGCGACGTGTTCGACCGCCAGCCGCTGGAGTACCGCCAGTCGGTGCTGCCCAACGCGGTGCGCAAGCGCGTCGCGGTCGAAGCGGGCGTCACCGATTTCTGGCGCAAGTACGTCGGCCTGGACGGCGACGTGGTCGGCATCGATACGTTTGGTGCCTCGGCGCCGGCCGAAGCGCTGTTCCCGCATTTCGGCTTCACCGTCGAGCATGTGGTCGCGGCGGTGAAGGCGCTGGGCTGAGTCACGGCTGATGCACGATTGACCGTCGGGTATGGCGCATAGCCAGGCCCGGCGCAGTCGGCTTCATTATTACGAAACGATAAATCCGGGGCGGCGACGCTCCGGATTTTTTCGTTCCGGCGCCGCGCCGCATGGCAAACTCGCCGCGTCCGGGGGGGCGATGACACTACCGCTCGTACCGCCGTAAGGCGCGCCGCCGACAACCGGCCGCGGCGGGCAGCGCGGGCAGCGGTTGCCTTCGTTCAACGCAGGGAAACGATCTTGATGTCGACCGCTCCGGCCGCCGATTCGCAACCACGCCTGCCGCAACTCGACGCCCTGCGCGGCATCGCCGCGCTGTACGTGGTGATCTACCACGTCATGGCGATGCCCGATCCTGATCTGTCGGTGCCGGCCTGGGCCTTGCCGATCGTCGGCATGGGCGGCAGCGGCGTGGTGCTGTTCTTCGTCATGAGCGCGTTCTCGCTGTGCCTGACCTGGCCGCGCCACGCCGCGTCGGGCCTGCCGCTGCGCAGTTTCTATCTCAGCCGCCTGGCCCGCATCGCGCCGCTTATGCTGGCCTTGCTGAGCTTGATGATCTTCAAGGACCAGTTCCGCGCCGTGCCCTTGCGCGGCTACGACGAAGTGGCCTGGAACTATTCGCTGCTGTTCGGCCTGTCGCCGCAATGGCAGCAGGGCATCGTCATGGGCAGCTGGACGATCGGCGTGGAGATGCTGTTCTACGCGATCTTCCCGTTGATCGCGCTGTACGTGCGCGGCCTGTGGGTGCAACTCGCGCTGCTGGTGGCGAGCTATCTGCTGGCCTTGTGGGCCAAGACCGGATTGCCGGCCGGCTGGGCGCACTTCGGCGAGCACGTCGGCCTGCTTCGGCAATTGCCGGTGTTCGCCTTGGGCTGCGTGTTGTTCGAACTGTGGCGACGGCTGCGCGAACTGCCGCAGCGGCGCAAACGCATCGTCGGCGTGAGCCTGTTGCTGCTGGGCGGGCTGGCCCTGGGCCTGTCGTTCTACGGCCGCCTGCCGCCGATTCCCGGCATCGCCGACGGCTGGTACCTGTCGGCATTGTTCTACGGCCTGATGCTGCTGGGCCTGCTGTTGGCGAGCAATCGCGTGCTGGTCAATCGCGCGACCTGTTTTCTGGGCACCATCAGTTATTCGTTGTACCTGGTGCATCCGTTCGTGGTGTCGCGGATGTACGGCGTGTTCGCGAAGCTCTACGCCGTGCTGCCGGAAGGCACCGCGTACTTCGCTTGCCTGGGGTTGAGTCTGGTGCTGGTGATTCCGGCGTCGTGGCTGACGTATCGGTTCATCGAGAAGCCCGGCATCCGGCTGGGGCATCGGCTGTTTGCGTGGGTGCGGGCGCGGCGAGGGTCGGCTGCGGATCAAGGCGAGGCGCAGCGGCTGGCGTCTTGAGTGGAGTCGCTGGCGCAGTCGCTTCGCTGCGTGTGCCGATGTGTGGGTTCTGCGGTGGGTGAGCGTAAAGCGTCGGGGCTCAAGCCCCTCCCACAAAAGACCTCGTAGCCTCGCCATTGGCTTGATTGGCTTGATTGGCTTGATTGGCGTTATGAACGTCTTGACGCGAGACCGTGGCGCAAGCCAGCGCAGCTTCCGATCGCAGTGTCTCGTCAGGATTTTTGTGGGAGGGGCTTGAGCTCCGACGCCTTCCGCTCAGTTCGCCGCGTAATCGGAGTTTTCCGATCCTCCGGTGCAATCAACACCGATAGAACCCAATCGCGCGCAGCGCCAGTCTGCGAGCATGAACTCACCCGATCCTCAGCCCGATTACCAAGCGCTACGACGCGGCCGCTGGTCCGAGCAACAACGCATCTACCTCGTCACCACCGTCTGCATTCGCGGCCGTCGAATCTTCGCCAGCGACCACTGCGCCGACATCGCCGCCCGCGCCATCGCCGACCCCGGGAAATGGCTGGGAGCGAGTTTGCTGTGCTGGGTGCTGATGCCCGACCACTGGCATGGCTTGATTGAGTTGCATAGCGACATTCGCCTGGAAAGCGTGGTGGCCTCACTCAAGGGCCGCGCCGCGCGCGCGGTCAATCGCAGCTTGCATCGCAAGGGGATGGTGTGGATGCCGGGTTTCCACGATCACGCATTGCGCGAAGACGAAGATGTATTGCAAGCGGCGCGCTACATCGTCGCAAATCCAAAGCGCGCAGGGCTGGTGCAACGTGTCGGCGATTACCCGTATTGGGATGCGGTGTGGCTGGAACAAAAGCGTCGGGGCTAAAGCTCCCTCCCACAAAAGCCGTCGATCCGAGGCGGCTGGTTGGCTGGTTGCGTTTCCGATGTCGCACGCATGGCAGCATGCCGTGGTCTGCGAGCGCGACGCTGCCCGCCGGCGCCATTATCGCGAGGTCTTTTGTGGGAGGGAGCTTTAGCCCCGACGCTTTTCGATCAGTGCGCCGCGCTCTCGCGCAAACCCAGCGCAACCAACTTGGCTTCGATGCGCTCACCCAGGCCGGACGGCTTGTCCAGGCCCATGCGTCGCAACGCCTCGTGGTCCTGGCTGGCGGGAGCGAACAACGCACGCAGCACGGTCTTGATCTTCGCGCCCTTTGTAGCGGTACTCGCCTTCAACCATCCCAGCGCCTTGACCAGCCGCTGCTCGACCGCGTCGAAGTCGCTGCCGAGCGGGTAATCAGGCAGCGTGCCGTCGCTGCGGAACGGCGCCAGTGTTTCGCGCAGGCGCTCGGGATTGTTGTGGGGCGTCACGCGCGGCGTGAACCGCGGCAGCTTGCCGCTGCCCATCGCGGTCAGCAGCAGGCCGGCGATGAAACGCGAGTCGGCGACGGCCGCCATCGCGCGGATGCAGTCCTCGTCGGTCTTGCCGCGCAGGTCGGCGATCCCGTACTCGGTGATGTAGACATCGCGCAGATGGCGCGGGATCGTGGTCTGCGCGTAGTTCCACACCACGTTCGAACGGACCTCGCCGCCGCTCTCGCGGCTGGCGCGCAGCATCAGCACCGAGCGTGCGTTGGGCAGGGCGTGCGCCATCGCGACGAAGTTGTATTGCCCGCCGACCCCCGACACCACCCGGCCGTCGTCGAGCGTGTCCGACACCGCCGCGCCGAGCGCGGTGGCCATCATGCAACTGTTGAAGAAGCGCGCGTCGCGACGTTGCAGGCGCTCCAGCGTTTCGTTGCCGCCGTACAGTTCGTTGACCTCGCTGATCCGGCGCATGCTGATGCCGCGGCGCTGATCGTCGGGCAGATGCCGCAGCCATTGATAGAAATCCGGCGAGCCCAGATAGAAGCCGCCTTGCAGGAATTCGCCTTCGCGTTCCAGGTGTGCGAGGTCGTCGGAGCTGGCGTCGCCGTCATGCACGCGGCGCATCACCTCCAGATCGTCGACGACCTTGCGCTTGATCACGCCGACTTCGACCAATCGCCGGAAGCCTTCGTTGATCATTTCGGAACAGCCAAAAAGCCCGACGCTAAAAGGTCCGAGCGGCGCAACTGGCGCCTTCGCGTCGTCATCCGCCGCCGCCCCACCTCCCAACGCCGCAATCACCCGCAGATACGCCGCGTTATCCGTATGCCGCAGCGCCAGCGCATGACACAGCGCGTCGGCCAGCGTGCCGATGCCGATCTGCAAGGTGCCGCCGTCGCGTACCAAAGTGCTGGCATAAAAGCCGATCGCGTAATCCGCATCGCTGACCGGTTGCCTCGGCAAACCGAACAATTTCGGATACGGCCCCGGCGGCGTCACCACCGCATCGAAGAAATCCGCCTCGACCGCGGCGCTGCCGTCGAGCCACGGCAACTGCGGGTCGACTTCGGCGATCAATACTGGTCGCGGCAGACCGCGCGCGACGATCGCGTCGACCGCGTCGAAGGTCAGATCGGTATTGCACGACAGCGACAAACGCGTCCCGCCGTTCGGATCGGCGGCGACTTTCTGCACGATCGCGTTGACGCCGCGATCGGCCAGCGCGCGCGCGACATGGGTGTAGTTGAGGCTGGCGTAACGGCGCTGGGTCGCGCTGGCGTTGAGCAGCGCGCCCGATTGCAGGTAGAACTCCTCGATCTCGATATGCGCCGGCAAGGTGTTGCGCTTGAGCGCCTGCACGTAGCGCAGGCGCGGGAAGTCGTCGCCGAAATGGCGCTGCGCGAACGGCCCGATGAAGCGCCCTTCCAGGCCCTTGCCCGCGCCCGGCGGGTCCAGCGACAGCGCGGTGTACAGATGCAACGGCCGCGTGCTGTCGCCTTCGGCGCGTTCGTACAGCGCATTGAGCAGCCGGTGCGGCTTGCCCAGGCCGAGCGGTGCGCCGACGTGCAGCGGGCCGGGCAGGCGCTGGTAGAGGAAGTCGACGGCGTCGGTCAGGGAGTCGAAATGCTGGGGCGTGTTCATACGGGCCAGTATGGCACCGGGTCCGCGAACGCGATAACCGGCCCGCCCGGCCCTGCATCCGCCGGATCGGGGCCGCGCAACGGCTCAGTCGAGCACGTGGACCTCGTCGGCGATGCGCCGCACTTCGTCGGGGTAGTGGCTGACGTAGATCATCGGCAACGAAGTTTCGTCGCGCACGCGTTGCAGGTACGGCAGCAACTCGTCGCGACGATTCATGTCGAGCATCGACAGCGGTTCGTCCAGCAGCAGGATGCGCGGCTGCGACAGCAAGGCGCGGCCGAGCGCGACGCGCTGCATTTCGCCGCCCGACAGGCCGGCGGTGCCGCGTTGCAGCAGCGCGCCGATGCCGAGCAGGTCGACGATCGCGTCGAGTTCGAAACGCGGCGCGCGCTTCGCCTCGCCGCGCAGGCCGTAGAGCAGATTGCCGCGCACGTCCAGATGCGGAAACAGGCGCGCGTCCTGGAACACATAGCCGATATGACGGCGATGCGCCGGCAGATCGACGCGCGCGGCGCTGTCGTACAGACAGCGGCCGGCGATTTCGATGCGCCCGCGCAGCGGCCGCAGCAGGCCGGCGATCGCATGCAGCAACGAGGTCTTGCCGGCGCCGGAATCGCCGACCACCGCGATCACGCGTTGCTCGCTGCGGATCGCGATCGAGCGGGTGAAGCCGCCGCGGCGCAGTTCGACTTCGATCAGGAAACTCGCCGCGCTCATCGTTGCGCACTCGCGCGTTGGCGTTGCACCAGCCATTCCGACACCAGCACCGCGGCGAACGAGATCGCGACCGCGACCACGGCCAGCCGCAGCACGCCCGACTCGCCGCCGGGCACCTGCATCAGGCCGTAGATCGCCGACGACAGGGTCTGGGTTGCGCCGGGAATGTTCGACACGAAGGTGATGGTCGCGCCGAATTCGCCCAGCGCCTTGGCGAACGACAGCACCGCGCCGGCCATCAGGCCCGGCCACGCCAGCGGCAAGGTCACGCCGAAGAACACTCGCCAGCGGTTGGCGCCGAGGGTCGAGGCGGCTTGTTCCAGGCGTTGATCGACCGCTTCGATCGACAGCCGGATCGCGCGCACCATCAACGGAAAGCCCATGATCGCGCTGGCCAGCGCGGCGCCGGTCCAGCGGAACGCGAAACTGACGTGCAGGTAGTCGGCGAGGAAGCGGCCGATCGGCCCTTGCGAGCCGAACGCGATCAGCAAGGCATAGCCGGTGACCACCGGGGGCAGCACCAGCGGCAGGTACAGCAAGGTGTCGAACAGCAACTTGCCGGGAAAGCGCGTGCGCGCCAGCAGCCAGCCGAGCGCCACGCCGAGCGGCAGGCTGCACACGGTGGCGACCGTGGCGACCTTCAGGCTCAATGCGATCGCGGTGAGTTCGGCCGGGCTGAAGTCGAACATCGAAGCGCGGTCAGTCCAGCGCGGTGAAGCCGTGGCGGCGGAAGATCGCGCTCGCGGCCGGCGACTTGAGCCACTTCACGAATGCGGCCGCGTTGGGCTGCTTGCTCGCGTTCAGGCGCGCGATCGGATAGACGATCGGCGGATGAGTGTCGGCCGAGAAGGTCGCGAGCACGCGCACGTTCGGTTCGGCCTTGGCGTCGCTGCCGTAGACCACGCCGAGCGGGGCTTCGCCGCGCGCGACCAGCATCAGCGCGGCGCGCACGTTCTCGGCTTCGGCGACCTTGGGCTGCAGCTGATCCCACACGCCCAGCGAGGTGAAGGCCGCGCGCGCGTACTTGCCGGCGGGCACGCTCGCGGTCAGCGCCAATGCGATGCGGCCGTCGCCGAGCAGCGGCAGCAGTTTCACTCCGGGCTTGAGGGTGACCGCTTTGGCTTTGCTCGTCTTCGGCGCGATCAACACCAGGGTGTTGCCGAGCAGGTTGCGGCGGCTGGCGTCGTCGATCAGCTTGCGTTCGTGCAGGTAGTCCATCCAGTCCAGGTCGGCGGAGACGAACACGTCGGCCGGCGCGCCCTGTTCGATCTGGCGGGCGAGCGCGGAGCTGGCGGCGTACGACACCCGCACCGGTTGCGCGGTGGCTTTCTGGTAGGCCGCGGCGGCTTCGTCGAAGGATTCCTTGAGGCTGGCGGCGGCGAACACGGTGATCGGTTCGGCGGCGGCCGGCGTTTGTGCGCCGGCGAAGCCCGCGGCGAGCAGGCAGGTCACGCAGCACAGGGTTTGCAGCCAGCGGCGACGCATCGGGTTCATGACGGGCCTGTTCGGTTGGGGGTGCAGGAAGAGTACCGCCAGCAGGTGAGGGTGGGATGCGCGCCGGTCAGCGTGCGTCGATCACGCGGATCGATTCGACCTGGCGCACCCAGCGCGCCGGCCGCGCTTCGCCCGGCGCGATCAGCCGCCACGGGCCGTCGTCGGCCGGCAGTGGCTTGCCGTCGCAGCGCCGGGTCAGCACGACCTGGCGATTGCCCAGGCCGGGATCGAGTTCGCCGAGCGAGAACGCCGCGCGGTAGCCGTCGCGGGCCTGCACCACGACCACACGCGCGAGTTGCGGGCCGCGCAGCGGTTCGGCCGGGATCGCGCCGCTGGCGCGCAGCAGTTCGTGCAGGGCGACGCCTTCGCAGCTGAGTTTTTTGCCGTGCGCCTCGCCCTGCGCGGTGACCTGCGGCAGGCGCGCGATCAACGCGTCGTCGAGCTTGACCTCGACCGGCGCGATCGGCGCGGAGGCCTTGGGCGCTTCGTGCCGATGCGGCGCGGCGGCTTTGTCGTCGGCCCGGGCGAGGCCGAGCGAGGCGAGCGGGATCAACACGGCCAGCGAAACCTGCAGACGGATCATGGGGCGCTCCTGGATGAAGCCGGGTTTGGCGAACGGGCGAATCGCAGCGATGGACCGGGTCGGCGAGTTGCCGGCATCGGCCCGCGCGAGCGGCGCCGCGAGCGCGCCACGCGAGCGTGGTTCAGAACTGATTGAGCGGCAATTTCAGATAGCGTACGCCGTTGCTCTCGGGCTCGGGCAGCGCGCCGCCGCGCAGATTGACCTGCAACGCCGGCAGGATCAGCGCCGGCACCGCCAAGGTCGCGTCGCGCGCTTCGCGCAGGGCGACGAACTCGGCTTCGCCGGTGTCGGCGCGGACGTGGATGTTGCTGCGTTTCTGCTCGCCGATCGTGGTTTCGCAGGCGACCTCGCGGTCGCCGGCGCCGTAGTCGTGGCAGACGAATACGCGGGTGGTGTCGGGCAATCGGTAAAGGCGCTGGATCGACTGGTACAGCATCGCCGCGTCGCCGCCGGGGAAGTCGCAGCGCGCGGTGCCGCTGTCGGGCAGGAACAGGGAGTCGCCGGTGAACAGCGCATCGCCGATCAGGTACGCGAGGCTGTCCTGGGTGTGGCCGGGCACCGGGATCGCCTGCGCCGGCAGTTCGCCCACGGCGAAGGCATCGTCGTCGTCGAACAGGCGGTCGAAAGCGGACGCTTCGGTTTCGGCCAGGCCGAACACCGGCGCGAAGAAGCGCCGCACCTCGCCGATGCGGCGGCCGATCGCCAGCTGCGGCGCGTGGCCGCCGTCGGCTTGCAGACGCTGGCGCAGGACGTGCGCGGCGCTGAGGTGATCGGCGTGGGCGTGGGTTTCCAGCAGCCAGTCGATCCGCCATCCGCGGCTGCGCGCTTCGCTCAGCAGGCGTTGCGCGCTGTCGGTCGCGGTGCGGCCGGCGCGCGGGTCGAAGTCGAGCACCGGGTCGACGATCGCCGCCGCGCCGCTGGCCGGATCGGCCACGAGGTAGGACCAGGTGCCGGTATCGGCGTGGTGGAACGGCACGACCTGCGGCGACATGCGGATCTCCTGGGCGAACGACGGGCGCGGCGGGCAAGCGTACGCAGTAGCAACGCGGTGCGGGCGGGGCAGGGGACGCGCGGCCCCACGGCGCGGCTCAGCGCGGCTTGGCGAACGCCGCGTTCAATACTTCGGCCAGGTGCTCGCCGCCCATGCGCAACTGGGTTTCGGCGACCGGGCGCCAGGTGGCGACGTAGTCGGCCGGCAATTTGTGCGCGGGCTTGCCCGACGGCGTGAGCGGATAGAACCCCGGCTGCAGCACCAGCTTGCACGCGCTTTCGGCCCAGCCCGGCGAATCCGGCGGCAGGCCGGCGCCGCCGACCCGCGGCACGTCGATCGTGCGCAGGCGCTCGAGGTAGGCGTCGTCCTTGAGCTTGTTCATCGACAGCATGGTGCTGTCCCACAGCGAATGCAGGTTGCTGCCGTAGCCGTCCGGGCGCGCGGGCTGGCCGGGGATCGACAGCTGGAAATCGTTGCCGCCCTTGTCGTGGCCGAAACCGGCGTGCAGCGGTTGGTGCACGTCGCCGACGAAATGGACCACGAACTTCAGCGCCTGCACGCGCTCGGCCTGCGGCTTGGTGCGGTCGGCCAGGATCGCGGCCTGGGCGCGGATCGCTTCGACCACGCAGTTGCCGCCCGGGCAGTGGCGGGCGGCGTCGTAGTGGCAGTCGTCCTCGGCGATGTTGACGTAATGCCACTTGCCGCTGCGCCGGCCGAGGTCGGGGTCGTTGGCGCGCAGGTCGTCGGCCCAGTTGGCGATGGCGGGCAGCGGATCGTCGCTCGAGGCGGCATCGGGTTCGCCGGCCAGCAGTTGCTGGATCTGGCTGCGCACGTCGGGGCGCAGGTCGTCCCAGGCCAGGGCGGCGACCAGGCGATGGCCCTGCGGGCCCCAGGCGAGGGCGTTGAGCGGCAGCAGGAGCAGCAGCGCGGCGAGCCGGCGCAGGTGGCGGCGGTGGCGGGCGGCGGGACGGGAGGCGTCAGCGGGCATGTTTTTCATGGACGCCACTTTACCGGAGCCGCCGCGGCGGCCGCTGTCCGAACGTGGCGGTGCGAGCAACGGCGAACCCGCCATCGCCTCCCCCTTTTCAAACCCGCCGTGCTTTGCTTTTCCCCCCTTTGAAAAAGGGGGGCAGGGGGGGATTTGCTTTTGCTCTTTCGTCGCAAGCAACAGCAACAGCAAATGCCCCGCGATCGCTGCGCGATCCCTGCCCCCTTTTTTTAAAGGGGGCAACTGCTGGAGCGACGGTAGGTGGCGTGGATTCGCAAGGCTACGTGATCGAGCCCATCAACCCGCCACCCAACCCACTCAGAACTTCATCACGTAAGCCAACCCGAACACGGTCGGATCGATATTCGCCTTGCCGATCTTCTCGCCGTTGAGCTCGACATCGCTCTGGATGTCGATCCAGCGCGCGTCCACGCGGATCGCGCTGCGCTCGGTGAGGATGAAGTCGACACCGAAATGCGCGGCGACGCCGACCGAATCCTTGAGCTTGAGGTCGTTGCCGCGCAGCGGGCCAGTGGTCTTCTCGCTGAAGAAGGTCGTGTAGTTGACGCCCAGGCCAACGAACGGCGAGACCGTGCCGCGGCTGTTCCAGTGGTACTGCAGCGAGAACACCGGCGGCAGGTGCTTGGCGGTGGCGACCTTGCCCAGGCCCTTGATCTCGATGTCGTGCTTGAACGGCGTCGCCGCCAGCACTTCGATGCCGAGGTTCTCGCGGATGAAGTATTCGAAGGTGATGGTCGGCTGGACGTTGTCGCCGATTTCCAGTTCCGCGGTGCCGCCGAGCAGGCTGCCGTTGTCGGACTTGGGCGTGACCTGGTGGGCGCCGATGCCGAGGGTGTAGGTGCCGGCCTGCTGGGCCAGGGCCGGTTGGGCCGCGCAGGCGAGGGCCGCGGCGACGGCGGCGCCGATCAGTCGATGATTCATTCCTTGAGTCCCCTAAGTCGTCGATTAGTGCCGGAATTGTAATCTTGCTGAACAGGCCTTGGCCCGTTTGGCACTCTAAATATGCATTAGAACGGCAAACTTTGATTGTCGTCGCAGTCTGGCGCGCGCTCACCCAAGCTCTCCGGAGCCAACCGCCGGACTGCGACGCCGGCCACGCCTTGCTAGAATGGCGGTTTCCCCACTTCGAACCGCACGCGCGGCCGCAGGAGTTAGCTCAATGACGATCAAGGTAGGCATCAACGGCTTCGGCCGCATCGGACGCAACGTCCTGCGCGCTGCCGTGCAGAACTTCGGCAGCGAGATCGAGATCGTCGCCATCAACGACCTGCTCGAGCCGGACTACCTGGCCTACATGCTGCAGTACGACTCGGTCCACGGCCGCTTCAAGGGCGAGGTCAAGGTCGAAGGCAACACCCTGATCGTCAACGGCAAGCCGATCCGCCTGACCCAGGAACGCGATCCGGCCAACCTGAAGTGGGATGAGGTGGGCGCGGAAGTGGTGATCGAGTCGACCGGCCTGTTCCTCGACAAGGCCACCGCGCAGAAGCACCTCGACGCGGGCGCCAAGAAGGTCGTGCTGTCGGCGCCGTCGAAGGACGACACCCCGATGTTCGTGTTCGGCGTCAACGACAAGACCTACCAGGGCGAGGCGATCGTCTCCAACGCCTCATGCACCACCAACTGCCTGGCGCCGCTGGCCAAGGTCATCAACGACAAGTGGGGCATCAAGCGCGGCCTGATGACCACCGTGCACGCCGCCACCGCGACCCAGAAGACCGTCGACGGCCCGAGCAACAAGGACTGGCGCGGCGGCCGCGGCATCCTGGAGAACATCATTCCGTCCAGCACCGGCGCGGCCAAGGCCGTCGGCGTGGTGATCCCGGAGCTCAACAAGAAGCTCACCGGCATGTCGTTCCGCGTGCCGACCTCGGACGTGTCGGTGGTCGACCTGACCGTCGAGCTCAACAGCGAAGCCACCTACGCCGAGATCTGCGCGGAAATGAAGGCGCAGAGCGAAGGCGCGCTCAAGGGCGTGCTGGGCTACACCGAGGACAAGGTCGTGGCGACCGACTTCCGCGGCGACGCGCGCACCTCGATCTTCGACGCCGAAGCCGGCATCGCGCTCGACGGCACCTTCGTCAAGCTGGTGAGCTGGTACGACAACGAGTGGGGCTATTCGAACAAGTGCCTGGAAATGGTCAAGGTCGTCGCGGGCAAGTAAGCCGCTGCGATTGCGTCGCCGGTGACGGCGGCGGTCGACGAAAAGCCCCGCGATCGCGGGGCTTTTTGTTTGCGGTGGCGACGTTTTCGCCGATGTCGACTGTCGCAAACGCTGAGCCGATCGACAGAGCTCTGGAGTGGCGCGTAACGGCGTCGAGCACGCGAATTAGCCCCCTTTGGAAAAGGGGGCTGCGCGCTGCGAAGCTTCGACGGGTATGCGTAATGACTCGCGCGGGGGATTCGCTTTTTGCTTGAAGCGCGACGCGACCTGAGGGCAAGAGCAAATCCCCCCTGGCCCCCCTTTTTCAAAGGGGGGGATCGTCTAGAGGAATCGCAGCGATGCAGTTGCTTGGCGTAGCGCTCGCTTAACCACGTCGGCGTGTAACCGCATCCCGTTTCGCCCCTGCGTGGGTATGGTGCCGCGTTGCCTCACGCCACCGCAGTTACCGACTCGCGCAAGCCCTGCGCCGCCTGCACCATCGCCTGCAGCGCCGCGCGCACTTCCGGCCAGCCGCGGGTCTTCAAGCCGCAGTCCGGATTGACCCACAGCTGCGCCGGATCGAGCACCTCCAGCGCCTTGTCGAGCAACTCGCGCATCTCGGTTTCACTGGGCACGCGCGGGGAGTGGATGTCGTACACGCCCGGGCCGATGCCGTTGGGATAGCGATAACGCGCGAACGCGTCGAGCAGTTCCATGCGCGAACGCGAGGTCTCGATCGAGATCACGTCGGCGTCCAGCGCCGCGACCGCTTCGATGATGTCGTTGAACTCGGCGTAGCACATGTGGGTGTGGATCTGGGTCGCATCGCCGACGCCGCTGGCGGCGAGGCGGAACGATTCGCCGGCCCAGGCCAGGTACGCCGGCCAATCGGCGCGGCGCAGCGGCAGGCCTTCGCGCAGCGCCGGTTCGTCGATCTGGATCACCGCGATCCCGGCCGCTTCCAGGTCCAGCACTTCCTCGCGCAAGGCCAGGGCGATCTGCCGGCAACTGTCGGCGCGCGGCTGGTCGTCGCGCACGAACGACCACTGCAGGATCGTCACCGGGCCGGTCAGCATGCCCTTGACCGGACGCGCGGTGAGCGATTGCGCGTAGCGCGTCCACTCCACGGTCATCGCGCGCGGCCGTGCCACGTCGCCGAACAGCACCGGCGGCTTGACGCAGCGCGAGCCGTAGCTCTGCACCCAGCCGTGCGCGGTGAAGGCGAAGCCGTCGAGTTGCTCGCCGAAGTATTCGACCATGTCGTTGCGTTCGAATTCGCCATGCACCAGCACGTCGATGCCGAGCGTTTCCTGCTCGCGCAGGCACTGCGCGGTTTCGTTTTCGAGAAACGCCTGATACGCCGCATCGTCGAGCTTGCCGGCCTTGTGCTCGGCGCGCGCGCGCCGCACCTGCGCGGTCTGCGGGAACGAGCCGATGGTGGTGGTCGGGAACAGTGGCAGGTTCAGACGTTCTTGTTGCAGCTGCGCGCGTTTTGCATACGGCGACACGCGTTGGGCCATCGCCGGTTCAATCGCAGCCAGCCGCTTGCGCACCTGCGCGTTGCGCAGCAGTGGCGAAGCCAGGCGCGCGGCGCGCGCGCTGGCGGCGGAGGCGAGATCGCGCGCGGCTTCGGCGTCGCCGCTCAGCACGCCGGCGAGCAGATGCAGTTCTTCGATCTTCTGCCTGGCGTAGGCCATCCAGTGACGCAGCGGCGTGGGCAGTTTGCGTTCCAGTTCGATATCGGTCGGCACGTGCAGCAGCGAGCACGACGGCGCCAGCCATTGCGCCCGGTCGCCGGCGCGACGGGCCAGGCTCAGCGCGGCGTCGAGATCGGCGCGCCAGATGTTGCGGCCGTCGACCACGCCCAGGCTCAGCGCGCGCTGTTCCGGCAGCAGCGGCAGCAGGCTTTCGAGCTGCTGCGGCGCGCGCACCAGATCGACATGCAGTCCTTCCACCGGCAATTGCGCGGCGAGCGCGGCGTTGTCGCCGAGCGCGCCGAAATACGTGGTCAGCAGGCGCTGCGGCGCATCGACTTCGGCCAGCGCGGCGTAGGCGCGACGGAACGCGGCGCGGTCGATGTCGTCGAGGTCGAGGGTCAGGGTCGGTTCGTCCAACTGCACCCATTGCGCGCCGGCCGCCTTGAGCTTGGCCAGCAGTTCGGCGTAGGCCGGCAGCAGGGCGTCGAGCAACTCGCGCGGGTCGCCGCCGTCGTTGCGCTTGCCGAGCTTGAGGAACGACACCGGGCCGAGCAGCACCGGCCGCGCGTCGAGCCCCAGCGCCCGCGCCTGGGCCAGTTCGGCCAGCGGCTTGTCGCCGCGCAGGGCGAAGCGCTGGCCGGGTTCGAACTGCGGCACCAGATAGTGGTAGTTGGTGTCGAACCACTTGGTCATTTCCAGCGCGCGCAGATCGCGGCGGCCGTCCTGCACGCCGCGGGCGAGGGCGAAATAGCCGCCCAGCGGGTCTTCTTCGAACGCCGCGCGGTGCGAGGCCGGGATGGCGTCGAACAACACCGCGTTGTCGAGCACGTGGTCGTAGAGCGAGAAATCGTTGCACGGCACGACGTCGGCGCCGGCGTCGTGGGCGAGGCGCCAATGGCGTTCGCGCAGCGAGGCGGCGGTGTCGTGCAGCGACTGGGCCGGCGTGTCGCCTTTCCAGAACGATTCCAGGGCCAGCTTGAGCTCGCGCCGCGCGCCGATGCGCGGGAAGCCGAGGTGGGTAACGCTGATCATGATGAGTACCTGCGATGCGTGGGCATGACGCAGGGCAACGAAGGAAACCACGGCCACGCCGGCCCGGCGCGATCAGCGCCCGGCTTCGCCGCGAACCTTGGCTTCGACCTTCGCCCCCGCGGGCGAACCGGCACCCGTCGCGCCGCGTGCAGGCACGAGGCGGGCGGATACCGGAGTCGGACGGAAGGCGAGCCTTCCGGTCGCGGCAGGTCTTCGGGCTCGGGACTTGGAGCGAGAAGCAGAGTGCAGAACAGCGAGAAACGAGTAGAAGCCGCAGCCGTTGTTCGTTTCTTACTGTTCTGAACTCTACCCTCGCCCTTGCCTACTAGGGTCGCTTCCCAGGCGTACCGCCCAGTGCCAAGACCGGTTCGTTTCCCATACCGCTGCGGGGCAGCTCCGGATTCGCACCGGATTCCCTCTGGCCGTCCGCGGCGGTGGCCTTGGACGGCGTGTCCCATCGCTCTATCTTTATGAAGCGATGTTCACCGTAACGGCGCCAAGGTACGCAGCGGCGCCGGTGAAGTCAATCGGCGCGGGGCGAGGCTGCGACGCCGAGCGACGAAGCGGCCAGGCGTCCGTGGGAGGGAGCTTCAGCCCCGACGCTTTTCGTTCCGATCGCCGCGAACTGGGCGAAAGACCCGAGGGCTGAAGATGCCTCCCGCCGTGCCGACACCCGCCCTCGCCACCCGCGCGGTTTGCGCTTTATGGCCCCTGCGCGGCGGCGCGGGACAGCGCCGGTTTTCTGCGGCTGGCGTTCATGCGCCGCCCACGATGATGATGCTCGCCTGTCGCTTCGTTCCGCATGCACGCCGCCGTTGAGCTTGTGCGTGGCTGCGGCTACCGTTTGCACAGGCGCATGATGCGCGGCGCGGGCCAGGACGGTCCCGCGCGATTCCGACTTCGGTGGATAAACCATGTTTTTCGAACGGACCCCGCTGCTGGCAGGCTTGCTCGCCCCGTTGCTGTGCGCGCTGCTGTTGACCGCCTGCGGTCGCGAGCCGCAGGCCGCGGCGAGCGCCGAGCCGGTGACGATGGGCAGCCAGAACGAAACGCCCAAGGTCGCGCCGGCGCCGCCGAGCGAGGACGAGATCCTGCGCGGCACCTACTGGCCGCCGGCCAAGCTCGACGGCGGCGTCGCCCGGATCAGCTGCGAATACGACTACCCCAGTTTCGGCGAAGGCGAGCGTTTGACCTCGCTGGATTTCTTCAGCCTGGTCGACGCGCTGTCGCCGTGCCAGGCGCGCGGCGTGGTGCGGCTGCGCTATCAGGGCAAGATCGGCGCGGGCTTCACCGCGCTGGTGCAGCGGGTCGCGGCGATGGCCACGCGCATGGAGATCCAGACCCGCATTCTCGACATCGATTCCAGCGGCGGCCACGTCGAGGAAGCGATCCGCGCCGGCGATTCGATCGCCGAATCGGGCTGGGCGATTTGGGTGCGCGACGGTTCGGTCTGCCACAGCGCCTGCGTGCTGGTGCTGGCGGCCGGCGACACCCGCTCGGTCGAAGGCAAGGTCGGCATCCATCGGTTGATGCGCGACCGCTCCACCGCGACCTCGCGCGCCGAACTCAGCCGCGAGCTGCGTTCGATCAACCAGCAAGTGCGCGACTACCTCGAGCGCAACGGCGTGGCCACCAGCGTGTCGGACCTGATGATGACCGTGGCCAATCGCGACCTGCGCATCCTCACCCCGGACGAACTCAAGCTGTTCGGCCTGGACGGCACCAACGCCGCGCAGGACGATCTCGACCGCATTCGCCTGACCCGCAAGTGCGGCGACGATTTCGTCCGCCGCCGCGAAGCGTTCCGCCGCGCCTTCGACGCGCAATGCATGGCCACCGGCAAGAATTTCGAATCCATGCCCGAATGCGCCAAGGCGCTGCAGGGCGAGTACGGTTTCCCCGACAAGACCTGCCCGTCCGACAGCCCGGCCGATCTGTATGCGCGCGATCTGCCCGACCTGTTGCCGTTCGAGGAAGAGGCGGTCAGCAACGAGGCCAAGGCCGCGGGCGATGGCGCGAAGGGCGCCGACAAGGGCGCGGCGAAGAAGTCGGCTACCAGGCAGGTTGAGTAAGCAGTCGGATTGAGCGGCGGCGTCGCTGGATGCGGCTCGTGCCGTCGAGCCGCCTTCGCCTTCGCATGAAATGCTGAAAACCGCGGTCTGCGCCGTCGCCCGGCATCGTTGCCGCCACTGCGTGCGTGGGCGCAAACGCGATTCGCACTTGCGATCGCGTCTCGTGGCCCGGAAAATCGCCGCCTGTACCAGCCAGAGCACGCCTGTCGGG
Source organism: Lysobacter capsici (assembly GCF_018732085.1). Lineage (NCBI taxonomy): Bacteria > Pseudomonadati > Pseudomonadota > Gammaproteobacteria > Lysobacterales > Lysobacteraceae > Lysobacter > Lysobacter capsici. The sequence goes on from NZ_CP076103.1 coordinate 1,193,345, forward strand.
CTCGAGCCAATCGCCCTCGCAGGAGTTTTCCCGATGTCCGCCTTCCTTTACCGGCCGGCGCCGGCGCGTCTCGCGCTGGCCCTGCTGTCGTTGTGCTCGCTGTCCGTGTCGCCGTCGCTGGCGTTCGCCGCCGAATCCTCCGCCGAACCCGCGGCCGAAGCGCAGGCCGAATCGCAGGTCCACCAACTCGACCACATCCAGGTGCGCGGCGTGGGCGGGCCCAAGTTCGGCGCAGAGCGCACCCGCAGCGCGACCAAGACCGACACCGCGCTGATCGAAGTCCCGCAGGCGATCACCGTGCTGCCGCGCGCGCTGATCGACGCCCAGGGCGGCCGCTCGCTCAACGAAATGCTCGCGCTGGTGCCCGGCGTCGGCCTCAACAACGGCGACGGCCAGCGCGACCAGGTCGCGATCCGCGGCTTCAGCGCGCTCGCCGACCAATACCTCGACGGCGTGCGCGACGACGCCATGTACTACCGCGATCTGGCCAACGTCGAGCGGATCGAAGTGCTCAAGGGCACCGCGGCGATGCTGTTCGGCCGCGGCTCCTCGGGCGGCCTGATCAATCGCGTCAGCAAGCAGCCGCTCGATACCGCGCAAGGCAAGCTGCGCCTGTACGCCGACAGCGAAGGCGGCCGCCGCGGCGAGTTCGACCTGACCGGCCCGCTCGGTCCGGGCGCGGGCCGCGTGGTCGGCGCGCTCGAGGATTCCGATACCTTCCGCGACCAGGGTTTCATCGAACGCTGGCTGATCGCGCCGTCGTACCGGTTCGAACTCGGCGGCGGGCAATTGCTGCTGCAGGCCAGCGCGCAGCGCGACGAACGCGTCACCGACTTCGGCATGCCGAGCCTGTTCGGCCGGCCGGTCGACAGGCCGATCGATACCTACTACGGCTCCAGCGATGCGCGCCACGACGATTACAGCCGCGCCCGCGTCAATATCTTCAATGCGACTTACAGCAAAGCGTTGAGCGAACAACTCGACCTGCGCGTGACCTTGCGCGGTACCGACTACGAGTTGGATCGCCGCAACACCTTGATCAGCGGCAATCCGTTCCTGCGCAACGGTCGTTGGCTGTCGGCGCGCCGTCACGCCGGCAATAGCCGCGACCAGCAGGCGTGGTTCGCGCAGACCGATCTGGTCTACGAGGGCGGGCGGCATCGTGTGCTGATCGGCAGCGAGCTCAGTTACGAGCGTAAAGACCAGGCCAGCTACGGCGGCGTGGCCACCCCGATCGACCTGCTGAATCCGGTGCTCGACCGGCCGCAATTCAATCCGCGTCCCGAAGCCGCCGCGCGCAGCCGCCTGCGCAACGCCGCCTTGTACGTGCAGGACCAGATCAGCCTGAGCACGCAGTGGAAGGCCGTGGTCGGCGCGCGTTACGACGATTACCGCCAACAAACCCGCGATGCGCTCAATTCCGCCGCGCCCGCGCTGGACCGCAGCGATCGCGAATGGAGCCCGCGCCTGGGCCTGATCTGGATGCCGAGCGCGCAGCAATCGCTGTACGCGAGTTGGGGCGAATCGTTCCAGCCCTCGGCCGAGAGCCTGCCGCTGAGCACGGTCAATGTCGATCTGAGCCCGGAAACCACGTCGAACCGCGAGATCGGCTACAAGTTCGCGCGCGCCGACGGTCTGCTGAGTTTCGACGTGGCGGTGTTCGAAACGCAGCGCGAACACATCAAGACCACCGATCCGGTCGACCCGCGCCGGCAGATCGGCGTGGGCACCCAGCGCACGCGCGGCGCCGAGGTCGGGCTGGCCGCGTCCTTGCTCGATCAGCGCCTGGACTTGTATGCCGGCTACGCTTATCTCGATGGCGAGATCACCAAGTCCAACAACGTCGCCAGCGGCGTCGCGTTTCAGGGCCGCACCTCGCCGCTGACGCCGCGCCACAGCGCGTCGGTGTATGCGGAGTACGCATTGGGCCGCGGTTTCAGCGTCGGCGGCCTGGTCCAGCACGTCGCCATGCAGTACGCCGCGCCGACCAATCTGAGCGCGCTGCCCGCGTTCACCCGATTCGATTTCAACCTGCGTTACCAGACCGGGCCGTGGGATTGGCGCCTGCGTCTGGAGAATGCGTTCGACAAGCGCTACTTCGCTTCGGCGCATGGCTCTGTCGACGGTTTCAACGCGCCGGGCGCGCCGCGCACGCTCAGTCTGACCATGGACTATCGCTTCTGATTCGGGGCGAGGCGGGCGCGGTCATGGCCGCGCCCGCTTCGAAACGGCGACGTCTTACCAGCCGCGTCGAATCCGCGCGCCGCCGTACATGGCCTGCTGGATGCCGGGCAGGGCGAGGAAGTCGTGCGGAAACCCCAGCGCGATCGCGCTGGCTTCGTGCAAGCGCCGCCGCTGCGCATCGTCGAATTCGACATCGAGCGCACCGAGATTCTCGTGCAACTGCGCGAGGGTGCGCGCGCCGATCACCGGCGCGATCTGGTAAGGCTGTTGCAGCAACCACGCCAGCGCGACTTGCGAGGGCGGCCGCGCGAGTTCGGCCGCGATCGCCTTGACCGTGCCGGCGATGTCCAGCGCGCGCTCGGTCAAGGCGCCGTTGCCGATCGCGACCGCGCGGCGGCCCTGCGCGGTGGCCGGATCGAGATCGGCGCGCGAATATTTTCCGCTGAGCACGCCCGAGGCCAACGGCGACCAGGCGCTGACGCCCATGCCCAGTTCGCGCGCCAGGTGCCGCGAGTCTAGGCAGCGCGTTCACCTCGAGATATCCGCAGCTTGTGCCGGCGCGCGTTGCGGCTAAGCTCGCCGCGAATGCATTTATGGAATCCGCGCATGTCCGCCAATGGCTCCAACGGTTACAGCGTCGACCTGTCCAGGACCGCGGTGTGGAAACTGATCGCGGTCATCCTGGTCGCGACCGCCGCGGTCGTCGCGCTCGCCTTGTGGTTGCCGACGACGGCGGGCGAACAGGACGCGGCGCCGCAGCCGAGTCTGTTGTGGCGCGCCGGGAGTTTCGCCCTGATCGGCCTCGCGTGCTGGCTCGGCTACCGCCTGACCGCCGGCCCGCGAGCGCGTGCGTGGCGCATTGCGGTCGCGGTGCTGGCGGTGGCGCTGGTGTTGGTGGTGTGGCGCACGCTCGGTCTGGGCGTCGCGCAATACAACGCGCATTGGGGGCAGGCCTACAGCGTGGTCGGCGAGACCAGCAAGTTGCAGCAACGCCAGCGTCGTGGCCGCAGCGGCGCGGTGACGACTACCCTGAGCTTCGCTTTCATACCCGACACCGACGGGCTGGTGCCGCCGTTACGGATCGAAACGCATCAGGCGCTCGGTCCGGTGTTGTACGAACATCCGCGTCTGCGCGTGGACGTGCGCCGCAGTTGGGCCGGCATTTCGTTCAGCGCGCTGCGGCCGTGCGCGTCGACGGGCAGCGACTGCGGCACGCCGCCGCCCGAGCGGTGAATCCTCAGCGCGCCAGCGGCGGCACCGGCGTGGGCTTGCCGTCGATGCCGAGCGCGATCATGGTGAAACGGCCGCGCGTGGCGAGTTGGGAGTCGCCGGTCAGCAGGTCTTCCTTGTGCATCTCGACTTCGACCTGCATCGAAGTACGGCCGGTTTCGACCACCCGCGCGACCAGTTCGACCAGCGCGCCCTTGGGCACCGCGGTGTGGAAATCGATCTGCTCCGAACGCGCGGTGACCACGACGGTGCGCGCGTAGCGCGTGGCGGCGATGAAGGCGGCCTTGTCCATCCACGCCAGCGCCTGACCGCCGAACAGCGTGCCCAGATGGTTGGTGTGATCGGGGAACACGATCTCGGTCATGCGGGCTTCGGTCATGGGGGCTCAGGCTCAGGCGAGTGATTTTCAAACGGACGAGTTCCCTCTCCCGCTTGCGGGAGAGGGCTAGGGTGAGGGGCTTTTGATTTCTACTCGAAACGTCGGCATTCGCGCCCTCACCCCAACCCCTCTCTCGCAAGCGGGAGAGGGGCTCGGAGCGGCGGGGCTGGCCGCGAAAACTCAAAACGCTTCGTCGAACGCCACTTCGCCCTGCACGCCGACCTGATACGCCGAAACCCGGCGCTCGAAGAAGTTGGTCACTTCCTGCACGTCCTGCAGGTCCATGAACGCGAACGGGTTGGTCGAACCGAAATGCTTCGGCATGCCGAGCTGGGCCATGCGCTGGTCGGCGCAGTATTCCAGGTACTGGCGCATGTCCTTCAACGACAGGCCGACCACGCCGCCGGACAGCACGTCCTGGGCGAACTGGTATTCGCAATCGACCGCGTCCTCGAACATCTTCACCACCTGCGCGCGCAGGTCGGCGTCGAACAGGTCGGGCTCTTCCTCGCGCGCGGTGCGGATGACTTCGAACGCGAACGCCATGTGGCAGCTTTCGTCGCGGAACACCCAGTTGGTGCCCGAGGCCAGGCCGTTGAGCAGGCCGCGCGAACGCAGGTAGTACACGTAGGCGAACGCGGCGAAGAAGAACAGGCCCTCGATGCAGCCGGCGAAGCAGATCAGGTTGAGCAGGAACTGGCGGCGCTGCTCGCGCGTCTCGATGCGCTGCAGGCCCTGGATCGAATCCATCCAGCGAAAGCAGAACTCGGCCTTGGCCCGGATCGAGGCGATGTTCTCGACCGCGTCGAAGGCCTTGGCGCGCTCGTTCGGGTCGGGCAGGTAGGTGTCGAGCAGGGTCAGGTAGAACTGCACGTGCAGCGCTTCCTCGTACAACTGCCGCGACAGGTACATGCGCGCTTCGGGCGCGTTGATGTGCTGGTACAGGTTCAGCACCAGATTGTTCGACACGATGCTGTCGCCGGTGGCGAAGAACGCGACCAGGCGCTCGACCAGATGCCGCTCGGCCGGGCCGAACTTGTGCTTGAGATCGTTGACGTCCTGCGAGAAATCCACTTCCTCGACGGTCCAGGTGTTGCGGATCGCGTCGCGGTACATCTCGTAGAAATGCGGGTAGCGCATCGGCCGCAGGGTGAGATCGAAACCCGGATCGAGCAGGAGGCGGTTTGAATCGGTGGACATGGTGGTTCCTTGGATATTGCGTCCTTCTCCCGCTGGCGGGAGAAGGTGCCCGAAGGGCGGATGAGGGCGCGAGAAGGTCGGTGACGACGCAAGCCTGGCGCTGCGCGAAGCCCTCACCCCGGCCCTCTCCCGCACGCGGGAGAGGGAGCAAAGCGGAGGCGGCTTACTGGCAGGCTTCGCAGGACTCGGGATTTTCCAGCGAGCAGGCGATCGCCTCGCTGGTGGTGAATTCCACCGGCACCAGCTCGGGCTTCGGCGTCGCCGCGACCGGCGCGCTGACCGTGGTCTTGGCGATCTTCGTGGCCGGACGCGAACGCAGGTAATACGTCGTCTTCAGGCCCTTCTTCCACGCGTACATGTACATCGAGCTGAGCTGGCCGATGTTCGGGCTCTCGATGAACAGGTTGAGCGACTGGCTCTGATCGATATACGCGCCGCGTTCGGCGGCCATGTCGATCAGCGAGCGCATCGGCAGTTCCCACGCGGTGCGGTAGACCTGACGCAGTGCATCGGGCACTTCGGTCACCGACTGGATCGAGCCTTCGGCCATCTTGATCCGGTCGCGCATCTCGGCGGTCCACATGCCGAGCTTCTTGAGTTCCTCGACCAGGTACTTGTTGACCACCAGGAAGTCGCCCGACAGCGTTTCGCGCTTGAACAGGTTCGATACCTGCGGCTCGATGCACTCATAGCAACCAGCGATGGACGCGATGGTCGCGGTCGGCGCGATCGCGATCAGCAGCGAGTTGCGCAGGCCGTGTTCGGCGATGCGCTTGCGCAGTTCGTCCCAACGCTCGGGCTGCGACGGGGTCACGCCCCAGGCCTCGAACTGCAGCTCGCCGACGCTGGCGCGGGTGTCGTCGAACGACGGGTGCTTGCCGTGCTCCATCGCCAGTTCGTTCGACGCCGACAGCGCGTGGAAATAGATCGCCTCGGCGATTTCCTGGGCGAGCTTGCGCGCAGGCTCCGAATCGAACGGCAGGCGCAGCTTGAAGAACACGTCCTGCAGGCCCATCGAACCCAGGCCGACCGGACGCCACTTCAGATTGGCGCGGCGCGCGGTTTCGATCGGGTAGAAGTTCAGATCGATCACGCGGTCGAGCTGGCGCACGGCCAGGCGCACGGTCTCGGCGAGCTTGTCGAAATCGAATGCGCCCTTGCCGTCCTCAAACATCTCGACGTGATGCGAGAGGTTGATCGAACCCAGGTTGCACACCGCGGTTTCGTCCTGCGAGGTGACTTCCAGGATCTCGGTGCACAGGTTCGACAGATGGATGACGTTGCCGTCGCGCAGGGTCTGGTTGGACGCGCGGTTGGACTTGTCCTTGAAGTTCATCCAGCCGTTGCCGGTCTGCGCCAGGGTGCGCATCATCCGGCCGTAGATGTCGCGCGCCTTCACCTTTTTGGCGGTCAGGCCGGCGGCTTCGGCGGCGTGGTAGGCGCGGTCGAAGGCTTCGCCCCACAGGTCGGTCAGCTGCGGCACCTTGGACGGGTCGAACAGCGACCAGTCGGCGTCGGCCTCGACCCGGCGCATGAATTCGTCGGGAATCCAGTTGGCCAGGTTGAGGTTGTGGGTGCGGCGCGCTTCGTCGCCGGTGTTGTCGCGCAGCTCGAGGAATTCTTCGACGTCGGCGTGCCACGGCTCCAGGTACACGCAGGCCGCGCCCTTGCGCTTGCCGCCCTGGTTGACCGCCGCGACCGAGGCGTCGAGCGTCTTCAGCCACGGCACGATGCCGTTGCTCAGGCCGTTGGTGGAACGGATCAGCGAGCCGCGCGAACGGATGCGCGTGTAGCTCAAGCCGATGCCGCCGCTGAACTTGCTCAGCTTGGCCACGTCCATGTAGCGCTTGTAGATGCTTTCCAGCGAATCGTCGGGCGAGTCGAGCAGAAAGCAGCTCGACAGCTGCTCGTGGGTGGTGCCGGCGTTGAACAAGGTCGGCGACGACGGGATGTAATCGAGCTGGGCCATGCGGCGGTACAGCGCGAGCGCGTCGCTGACGTCTTCGCTCAGCGCGCAGGCGATGCGCAGGAAGAACTGCTGCGGGGTTTCGATGACGGTGCGCGCGGTCGGATGGCGCAGCAGGTAGCGGTCGTACAGCGTGCGCAGGCCGAAGTAATCGAACTTGGCGTCGAGGCTGCGGTCGATCGCGTCGTTGAGCTTGCGCGCGTTGGCCTGGACGAAGGTCACCAGGCGCTCGTTGATCAGGCCCAGCTCATGGCCGCGCTGGATCGACTGCGAGAACGCATGGATCTCGATGCCGGCGACTTCCTTCTCGATCACGCCGGCGAGCAGGCGCGCGGCGAGGCGGCCGTATTCGGGTTCTTCCGCGGTCAGCAGGGCGGCGGTGCGGATCGACAGTTCGTCGAGTTCCTGGGTGGTCGCGCCGTCGTACAGGCCGGAGATGGTGCGGGTCGCCACGCGCATCGGGTCGATCGAATACAGGTTCTCGCCGCTGCGGGTCACCGCGCGCACGATCTTGTTGAGGTCGACCGGTTCGCGACGACCGTTGCGCTTGGTCACGCTCATGGTCAGGTTGGCGGCGGGCGGGGTCAGGGCGAAACCGGGCGCGGCGTCGTGCGCATCGCGGGCAACGGGTTTGGCGGGGGCGGCGGGGGCGTCCGCGACGGGGGCGGCGGACGGGTCGGTTGCGAGCGTGGTCATGAGCGTTACTCCGGGGCGTGGATGCACGGTGCGGAGACGCCGACGCGCCACCGACGACGAACCGCGCGCGCGGCGTCACTGATGGCACGGCCGTGCCCCCGCGGGCGGGAATCTCGGAGCTTGCTGGCTGGGTGTCGCGCGGCCCGAGACGCGAGGTCCGGGACGGCCCGCTCCGCGCATCGCGCCGGAACGGGCGGGCGCGACGGTCGACCGTCGTGCCGCGACACCGGCCGTCTTCCTCCGAAGACTCCTTAGGGCCGGGACCGCGCGGTGTGCGACGCGCGGCTGTCGGCAGGTCTTCGGGCTCGGGACCCGGAGCGAGAAACGGGCAAAGAGAAGTGAGCGACGAGGGGTGACCCGTATCTCACTTTTCTTTGCCCGTGTCCCGTTCCTCCTACCAGGATCGCTTCCCAGGCATACCGCCCAGTGCCATGACCCGTTCGTTTCCCATACCGCTGCGGGGCAGCGCCGGCTTCGAAGCGCGCGTGAGCGCGATCCCTACCGGCTTCCCTTTTCAGCCGACCTCGCGATCGGCACCGACGGGCACAACATAGTGTGGTTACGCGATTTCGTCAACGCGATATGTGGTAAATGAATCGTGTATATAAGGAGTGAAGGCAATGCTTCCCTACGCCTCACATCGGTGTAACCTGCCCGCCATAAGGACTGGGGAACTGTGATGGAAGCACTGATTGTCTTGCTGGGACTGGGTTTGCTGCTGGTCCCGGTTCTGCTCATCGTCGCGCTGGTCCAGGTGTCCGGACTGAAATCGCGGGTGAGCGAACTCGAACGCCGCCTCACCCAGGCCGCGCCCGCCCCGTCGGCCCGTCCTGCACAGGTCGCGCGCAACGCCGACGACGAGACCCTGGCCGAGCGCATGGCGCGCGAAGCGCCGCCGCCGTCGCGACCGCAGGCGGCCGTCCCTGATGCCGCCGCCGCGCCGCCCGCGCACGTGTCGCCCGTGCCGCCGCCCACTGCCACCACCGCGGCTTCGCCGCCGCCGTTGCCGCCCACACCTCCGGCCGCCGCGCCGCCGCCGCGCCCGATGCCGCCACGCCGGCCGGCCGCGCCGGTCGAGCCCGACGTGTTCACCCTCGGCGTGCGCTGGGTGCGGCGCTGGTTCACCGAGGGCAACGTGCCGGTCAAGGTCGGCATGCTGGTGTTGCTGGCCGGCGTGGCCGCGTTGCTCAAGTACGCCAGCGACCAGGGCTGGATGCGGGTGCCGATGGAGTTCCGTCAGGCCGGCATCGCGATCGCGGCGATGGCCGGGCTGGTGTTCGGCTGGCGCCAGCGCGAACGCAAGCGCATTTTCGGCCTGAGCCTGCAGGGCGGCGCGATCGGCGTGCTGCTGCTGGTGGTGTTCGCCGCGTTCAAGCTGTACGGCATGATCCCGGCCGGCGCGGCGTTCGCGATCAGCGTGGTGCTGGTCGCCGGCGCCGGGGTGCTGGCGGTGAAGCAGAACGCGCTGGCCCTGGCGGTGTTCGCGATACTCGCCGGTTTCCTCGCGCCGATCTGGCTGTCGACCGGCTCGGGCAACCACGTCGCCTTGTTCGGCTACTACGCCGTGCTCAACGCCGGCATCTTCGCGATCGCCTGGTGGCGCGCGTGGCGCATCCTCAATCTGCTCGGCTTCGTGTTCACCTGGGGCATCGGCAGTTTGTGGGGCGTGCTCAAGTACCGGCCGGAGCATTTTTCGACCACCGAGCCGTTCCTGCTGCTGTTCTTCGCGTTCTACCTGCTGATCCCGGTGCTGTACGCGCGCCGCCGCGCGGCCGGACGCCGCGATCTGATCGACGGCTGCCTGGTGTTCGGCACGCCGCTGATCGCGTTTACCTTGCAGGCCGGGTTGCTCGAAGGCGACCGCATGCCGCTGGCGTTCTGCGCGCTCGGCCTGGGCGCGATCTACGCCGCGCTGGCGTGGTGGCTGCGCCGCGATCAGCGCTTCGT